>BBFS01000048.1 GCA_001313365.1 Paenarthrobacter nitroguajacolicus JCM 14115 | reverse complement strand
GGGCCGGCTTGGGCGGGGTCCGCCACCCAGCCGCGGGCCACCGGAATCCAGGTCTGGGGCGAGGCGCCTGCGCCCTTGATTGTGGGAGCGTTGTTGACGGCAAAGGCTGAGACGATCCAGAAGCCTTTTTGGTTGTTGTAAAGGCGGCCTTCAACGAGGACCTGCTTGCCGGGATCGTACGATCCCGTAGCGGTGACCATCTGGTCCGAGACAGAGCCGGGGGAAGAACTGGCCCGGCTGGAGGACGTCCACCAGCGGTTTCACTTCTTCGATGCTGGACGGAGCGGGGGGGGCTCGTGCTGGGCGGACCGGCTGAGCTGCCATTGGCTGAGCAGCACAAACACCCCCGGACAACAGAAGCGCAAAGACCAGTCCTGCGATCCAGCGGGGGTTTCAACGCGGTTTTCAACACCCCCCCTTAACCGTACTTCGTCCGGCTGTAGAACAACGAAACGAGGTTGGCTGGAGTGGGGCAGCAGGGTCCCTACGTGGCGACGAAGTCGACACGAAAGGGCCTGCCCCCCCAATCTTTAGTGGTCGAAGAACACGAGGCTGGAGTTGATGAGTTCGGAGATGACCTCGGTATCGTGTGCCCGGCGCAGGGACTCCCGGAATGACTCCTTGGAGAGGGAACGCGCGAGCGTGGCAAGAACCTCCAGGTGGTCGGAGAAGGAACTGGCCGGGGGTGGCGATAAGGAGGACCAGGTTTGCCGGACCGTCAGTGGCGCCGAAGTCCAAGGCATGGCCAAACTTGGTCACGCCTACCGCAATGGAGATCCTGTCCACGAATTCGCTTCGGGCATGCGGCAGTCCTATGCCACCCGGAAGCCCGGTGGCAAGCTGGTGCTCACGCGAATGCACTTGCTCCAGGAAGCCTTCAAGATTGGAGATCCTGCCTGCTGCGTGGAGCCTCTGAGCCAGTTGCGCTGCGGCATCGATCTTGTCTTTGGCAACAAGTTCAAGGATGACCGTATCCGGGGTGGTCAGTTCCGCGTCGTAACGGTCAAGTGGTTCAGCCAAGTTATGTTCCCTCCATGTGGCCTCCCGGCTCAATTCCTTGAGCTGGTCAGCGAAGGGGGAACGATGTCATCCACTCCCATGCGCGCGGCATCGGCCGATTCGTCATCGGGTTGCTGCTGACTAAGTCGTTCAGCTTCCACGCGCGCCAGGTAGTGCTTGATTTCGCTCTCACGCTGGGTCTCGCTCCAGCCAAGGATTTCTCCCATCAGCTTAGCTACAACGGGCGCGGCAGACACACCCCCGGTCCCACGCTTCGATGGAGATCCGGGTGCGGCGGGTCAGAACGTCGTCAACGTGGCGCGCGCCTCGTGGGTTGTTGCATAGACAACTTCGGCAGCCAAGTAGTCATCCGCTCCAGGAAGGGGGGGCTCACCCAGTTCCGGCCGTCCAGCGATAATGTCCAGGACTTCGGGGGGGTCATGGATCCGAAACGGTTGAGCAGGTGCTCCACGCGTGCCACATGCACACCCGCCTGCTCGGCGGACCTGCCGCGACGGTTCCACGCTGCTTTGAATCCCTCGGCGCCCAGGAGCGGAATTGTTTCAGTGCAGCTGGAGGGAACACGTTCGTCCATGGCCCTGGTTGCCTCGTCCACGGCGTCTTTGGCCATGACGCGGTACGTTGTGTACTTCCCGCCGGCTACCACCACGAGTCCGGGCACGGGGGGGTGCGCCACCACATGCTCCCTGGACAGTTTGGCAGTGGAGTCGTTGTCACCAGCGAGCAGGGGGGGGCGGAGGCCTGCGTACACGCCTTCCACGTCCTCGCGGGTCAGGGGGGGACGCTTGAGAACCTTGTTGACATGTTCCAGCACATAATCGATGTCCTTGCTGGAAGCTGCCGGGTGTGCCTTGTCCAACGTCCAATCGGTATCTGTTGTGCCGATGATCCAGTGCCTGCCCCCAAGGGATCACAAAGAGCACAGATTTTTCGGTGCGGAGGATCAACCCGACCGTGGATTGGAAGCGGTCGCGCGGCACCACAAGGTGGATTCCCTTGGAGGCCCGCACCTTGAGTTGCCCACGGTCCGTCACCATTGCCTGGGTTTCATCGGTCCATACGCCTGTGGCGTTGACCACCTGCTTGGCCCGGACCTCGAAGACTGTGCCATCCTCCTGGTTTTCCACCTTGGCACCGACCACGCGTTCCCCCCTCGCGCAGGAAATCAACCACGCGGACGCGGTTCGCTGCGTGGGCGCCATAGTGCGCAGCAGTCCTTACAAGGTTGACCACCAGACGGGCATCATCCACCTGGCGTCGTAGTAGCGGATGGATCCGACGAAGGCATCTTCTTTGAGGCTCGGAGCTGCGCGCAGGGTTCCGCGCCGGAAGAGGTGCTTGTGCATGGGGACGCCCCCGGCTGTGGCCGGAGGTCAGACCCAAGGTGTCGTAGAGCATAATGCCCGCACCGACGTAAGGGCGCTCCCAGATGCGGCGCGTCAGCGGGTAGAGGAAGGGGGACGGGGCGCACCAGGTGCGGCGCGATCTGCTGGATCAGCAGCCCCCGTTCCTGAAGGCTTCCTGGACGAGGCCAAAATCCAGCATCTCCAAGTACCGCAGGCCGCCATGGATGAGCTTGGACGATCGGGAGGAGGTTCCGGACGCCCAATCCCGTGCCTCGACAATGCCTACCGTGAGGCCACGAGTCACTGCGTCCAGCGCTGCACCGGCTCCTACTACTCCGCCGCCAACAATCAGGATGTCGAGCTCTTTGCCCGGCTGGGCAGTGGCTTTCAGGACTTCGATCGACGCGGCACGGGATTCCGGGCTCAGTGCTCCCGGGGGGGAATTCACCTGCGGACCGCCTGCGACATTGCTCATCGGACCCCCTCCTCAAACGCAACAGCTGGTAGTCCCCCCCTACCCTACTTGTTGCTCGCCTCCTTGGGCAGGGCACGGGTGCAGCCGCGATGGGAAGAACCGCCCCAACGAAGAAGGCCCGTGTTGGCTCCGAAGGTGATCGGAGCCAACACGGGCCTTCAGCGACTAGTTTCAGTTGCCTGCGTAAGGAGAAACCACGACGTCGACGCGCTGGAACTCCTTGAGGTCCGAATAGCCGGTGGTCGCCATGGAGCGGCGCAGGGCGCCGATAAGGTTCGACGTCCCGTTGGTGTGGTGGCCGGGTCCGAAGAGGACCTCTTCCAACGGACCAACCGTTCCGACGTTGACGCGATCGCCGCGGGGGAGATTCGAGGTGGTGTGCTTCAGGACCCCAGTGCCAGCCCCCCCGGCCCGGTGCCTCTTCGGCGCGAGCGAGTGCACTGCCAAGCATGACGCGTCGGCACCCATGGCGATGGCCTTGACGATGTCTCCGGAGCTGCCCATGCCGCCGTCGGCAATGACGTGGACGTAACGTCCACCGGACTCATCCATGTAATCGCGGCGGGCGGCAGCGACATCGGAAATGGCTGAAGCCATGGGTGAGTGGATACCGAGGGCGCGACGCGTGGTGGTGGTGGCTCCGCCGCCGAAACCGACCAGGACGCCGGCAGCGCCGGTGCGCATGAGGTGCAGGGCAGGCGTGTAGCCGGCTGCTCCGCCAACAATCACCGGAACATCCAGTTCATAGATGAACTGCTTGAGGTTCAGGGGCTCGTGATTCTTGGAGACGTGCTCAGCCGAAACCGTGGTTCCGCGGATGACAAAGATGTCGACGCCGGCAGCCACCACGGTCTTGTAGTGCTCCTGGGTGCGCTGGGGGGGGTCAGGGACCCTGCAACAGTCACGCCTGCGGCGCGGATCTCCGCCAAGCGGGAGCTGATGAGTTCAGGCTGGATGGGTGCCTGGTAAAGGTCCTGCATGCGACGCGTGACGGCGGGGGGGCTGTTGGTCTCGTCGGCCAAGTCCGCGATCTCGTCAAGCACCTTCTGGGGATCCTCGTAGCGCGTCCAGAGACCTTCGAGGTCAAGGACGCCCAAGCCGCCGAGGCGACCAAAAGCGATGGCAGTATCCGGGGACATGACGGAGTCCATGGGAGCCGCAATAACGGGGGGTGTCGAACTTGTAGGCGTCGATCTGCCAGGAGACAGAGACGTCCTTCGGGTCACGCGTCCGGCGGTTCGGGACGATCGCGATGTCATCCAGGGAGTAGGCACGACGCCCACGCTTGCCACGGCCAATCTCAATCTCATAAGTCACTGCTCGAGTTTATCCCACCAAAACGAAGGCCCCGTTTTCCCCCTAGGTGTTCCGGCTGGTTTCATCCACCGAGAGCTGGGATTCGAACATCCGGAAGTAGCGTCCCCCTCAATGCCACCAGTTCCTTGTGGGTTCCCTGCTCGGCAATGCGGCCGTCCTCCAGCATGTACACGACATCTGCCTTCTCGATGGTGGCCAGGCGATGACTGATGGCAATGATGGTGCTGCTCCGGTCTGCGAAAAGCCGGGTGAAAATGCGATGTTCCGCCAAAGCGTCGATGGCTGAAGTGGGCTCGTCCATGACCATGAACGAGGCATCGCGGTAGAAGTTGCGTGCCATGGCCAGGCGCTGCCATTGGCCACCCGACAGCCGCTTCCCTTGCGTCCCCGGGGGGGGTCCTCCATCCAGTTGCTGACGTGGTTCTCCAGGCCGTTGGGCAACTTGTTGATGAACTCCATGGCTTCGGCGTCCGAGGCCGCCCGCCGGATCCGGTCGTCGTCCCGGGGGGGCTGGTCCACGTCGCCGAGATAGATGTTCTCCGCCGCGGTGGCGAACTCGTATTTCAGGAACTCTTGGCTCAGCACTGCAAGGTGCCGGTGCCAACTGGTGACGTCGATCCCGGCAAGGTCCACGCCGTCAAGCAGCACTTGGCCGGAGTCGGGGCGGTACAGTCCAGCCAGGATTCGGATCAGCGTTGATTTGCCTGCACCGTTCTCCCCCCCCACAATGGCGATGTGCTGACCTGACCTGATGGTCATGGAGATGCCCTTGATGACCTCGATGTCGCTCCCCCGTGTAGCTGAACCGGATGTCCCGCAGCTCCACGGTTGCGGGCGACGACGACAGCGGCTTTTCTTTCCCGCTTGGGATAGGGAGGGCCATGAAAAGCTCATAGTCCTTGAGGTTGGCGAGGTCCTCGTCAATGGAGCTCAGCGAAGAGACAAGGCTGTTGGCGGTAGACAGCGCGCGGCTCACAATCTGCTGCACGTACAGGAACTGTCCAACTGGCTGCGCCCTGGCGATGATCTGGCCAACAACCCAGATCAGGGACACAACCTCGGCCCCCCCGTACTGCAGGGAATCGGCGGCAAGCTGCTTGGGAATGTACCGCTTTTGGAAGTCCAGGCGCTGCGTTCGTCAGCATCCCGCAGCCTCGATCGCAGATCCATGAGGTATCCGACGATCCCGTACAGCCGCATCTCGGCAATGTGTTGGGGCCGGAGCAGGTTTTGTTCGATCATGCGGCGTTGCCGCCTCGAATCCACCTGCGTATTCCAGTGCGCGATCTGTTCGCGGGACAGTTTGAACTGCAGGTAGACGCTGGGCACGATGGCCACCAGTACGATGACTGCGATCCACCAGCTGACCAGGAGCAAAGCACCGATAGCCAGGACCACGGAAACGAACTGTGTGAAGATGGCGGCTATCCGGTCCAGGACGCGGGCATACGAATCGGAGAACCGCTTGGCGCGGTCGTAAAGATCCACCGTTTCTTTGTCGTCATAGCGCCAGAATTCCAGTGCGAGGAAGCGCTGGTACATCATGTCGCCCACGATGCGCCCACCTTGAAGCTCATCAACTGCTGGATGTAGCGGTCAACGCTGCTGAAGGCGCCCCCAGAACAATCCCAGCGCTGCGGTAATGATGACGTACAGAATGGCCCGGGGACCGGCGTCGGGGGTCTCCCGCGTAACCGGCCGCCAGTGCTGTGGTGGTCAGTGCGGCGAAATACGTGGTGACCAGCGGCAGAGTGGCCGAAATCAGGGACCCTGCCACCTTCATGATGACTGCGCCGGGTGAAGCTTTGAAGCTCACCTTGAGGACCTGCCCGACGGCGCGCGCGTATGGCCGCAAGGCGAGCTTGCGGGGCGGCGCCCCCCCCGGTGGGACCGAGTTCAACCGGACCGACTCCGGGTGCCGCGATTGTGCGGGCTTTTCTGACATGTGCCCAGCCTATTCTTCGGGACCGACATTTATGTCGCGTCCTGTTAAACAGCTGTTCCCCCCCGTGGAAACTTCCACGGGGGGGAACAGCTGTTGGGCAGATGGGTGATCAGCGGGAACCGTAGTTCGGCGCTTCGACGGTCATCTGAATGTCATGCGGGTGCGATTCCTTCAGGCCTGCGGGCGTGATGCGGACGAACTTGCCGCGTGCCTTCAGCTCCGGGATGGTGGGGGGGGCGCCCGTGTAGAACATGGTCTGGCGGAGGCCACCCACCAGCTGGTAAGCCACGGAGGCCAGCGGGCCGCGGAAGGCAACGCGGCCTTCGATGCCTTCGGGGGGGATGAGCTTGTCGTCGCCCGAGACGTCGGCCTGGAAGTAGCGGTCCTTGGAGTAGGACGTGTTCTTGCCGCGCGACTGCATGGCGCCGAGGGAGCCCATGCCACGGTAGCTCTTGAACTGCTTGCCGTTGACGAAGATGAGCTCGCCCGGGGGGGACTCTTCACACCCGGCGAGGAGGGAGCCCAGCATCACGGTGTCGGCTCCGGCAACCAGTGCCTTGCCAATATCGCCCGAGTACTGGAGGCCGCCGTCGGCAATCAGGGGAACACCGGCGGGGGGATTGCTGCCTTGGCGGATTCGTAGATGGCGGTGATCTGCGGCACGCCCACGCCGGCGACGACGCGGGTGGTGCAGATGGATCCCGGACCCACGCCCACCTTGATGCCATCAGCACCGGCGTCGATCAGTGCCTGGGCGCCTTCACGAGTGGCTGCCTGGCCGCCGATGATGTCCACGTGCGCCGCAATGGGATCCGACTTCAGGCGGCGGATCATGTCCAGTACACCTTGGGAGTGGCCGTTGGCGGTATCAACGAACAGTGCGTCCACGCCGGCGTCGACGAGCTTCATGGCGCGTTCCCAGCCGTCACCGAAGAATCCGATGGCTGCACCTACGCGGAGGCGGCCTTCGTCGTCCTTGGTGGCCAACGGGTACTGCTCAGCTTTGGTGAAGTCCTTGGTGGTGATGAGGCCCATCAGGCGGCCTTGCTCATCAACGAGCGGGAGCTTCTCGATCTTGTTGGTGGCCAGCTTGTGGGAGGCTTCCTCACGGCTGATACCCACATGACCGGTGATGAGCGGCATCTTGGTCATGGCATCGCTGACACTGCGCAGCGGAAATTCAGATTCGGGAATGAAGCGGGTATCGCGGTTGGTGACGATACCCAGCAGGCGTCCGTCCGTGTCCACGACGGGAAGCCCGGAAACGCGGTAGCGGGAACACAGCTCGTCCAGCTCCTGCAGCGTGGCCTGAGGGCCGATGGTCAGCGGGTTGGTGATCATGCCGGATTCGCTGCGCTTGACGCGGTCTACGTGCTCGGCCTGGTCATCGATGGACAGGTTGCGGTGAACCACGCCCAAACCACCCTGCCGGGCCATGGCGATGGCCATGCGGGATTCGGTCACGGTGTCCATTGCTGCTGAAAGCAAAGGAGTCTGTACGGAGATGCGCTTGGAAATGCGGGAGGACGTGTCAGCGTCGGACGGGATGACGTCCGTGTGGCCGGGCAGCAACAGGACGTCGTCGTAGGTCAGGCCTACAAAGCCAAAGGGATCGTGTTCGGGCTGGGTCATGAGTGTGCGCCTCTTACCTGGGTTCCGGGGGGGCTTAACTGGTAGGGGGGGTTGCAACTGATGACCAGCCCGTCATTACGGGACTGGCCTGTGCAGAGAGTACCTGTGCAAAAGTTACCTGTGCAGAAGGTATTGGATAAATACTAGAACCTCCGCGCCGATCGCCATATTCCGCGACGCCTGACTGTGAGCAACAGCACTGGCGGCAGGCCGTCGTCGTACGTTTGAAACCGCCGGCGAGCGCGGAACCTAGCTTGCGGACCAACCGGTAGCGGCCAGCAGCCGCTGTTCAAACATGGGGGATCATGGTTTGAACATAGGTCTTGGTGAGGTGGTTGTCATCCTTATACACGTAGACGTTACCAACCACCGCGGGACAGGTCCCTTGCTCGCAGATGAAGTCGCTCATATCCATCAGGTAGAGCCGCTCCACCTTGCCTACATAGTCGTCCAAAGGTGATGACGCCGCCAAGGACTCTTCAAGGGGCACATTGCAGTCGGGCGAATCCTTGCCCTTCTTCTGCACGCACTCGGGCATATTGAAGCTGAACCGCGGGTTGTCCCGGACACCCACCACATCGATTCCCAGGTCCGTGAACGGCTTGATGCCTTCGAGGTATCCGGCACTTCGGTTTCAAAGGGAGCATCGACGTGCGTCTTGGATGCCACGGTGAAAACTGCGTCGGGCTTGTGCTCCATCACGTAGGCGGAACTTGCCTTGTTGAACTCGTTGCAGAAATCGGGGCGCTCCGGCGACTGGGCACCGAACCGGCAGCCACCTTTAAGCAGCGTCACCACTTCCCAGCCGTGCTTTTTGGCAATCGGGCCAAGAGCAGCCGTGTACTGCTGGGAATGGGAATCACCGAGCACCACGATCCTCTTGGTGACCACCGCCGGTTCCTCATTTTGCAGGCAGTCCTGCAGCAACGGATCGCTGGGTACGTTGTCGCCGGTGCACTTGCCGTCGACGTTTGCCCACTCGTCCTTCATGGCTGCGGGCGCGGGGATGATGAGGGCTTCTTCGCTCGGCTCACCGGCGTACTCCGGGGGACAACGCGGCAGCACCCGGCGTCAGTTCGTGGGGCTGATCCGCAATCGCTGCAGCTTCAGCGGTGATGGCGCTTTGCCACACCGTGACCGGCAACGCCAACAGCGCACCGCACGTGGCAATCACGACGGCGGCCCGCCAGGACCGCACGTCCGGCCACTTCCAGCGGCGCAGGGGAACTTCCACATACCTTGTGGTGGCTACCGCCAACAGCATGGAAACCGTCATGATTCCCAGGCCTTGGAGGAGGCTGGGCGCGGTAGTGCCGGTGGCCAGGAGGAAGAACACCAAAACCGGCCAGTGCCACAGGTACAGGGCGTACGAGTTGTCACCCACCATGACCAGTGGGCGTGAGCCCAGGAGACGGTCGGCACCGAAGGGGCTACCGCTCTGACCCGCGATGATGACTGCTGCAGCCGCAAGGGTGGGCCAAAGGGCTACGAATCCAGGGAAGGAGCGGTCCACCGTGAGCATCAGCCCGCAGGCGAGCATCGCTGCAATACCTGCCCATCCCAGGAAAACACGGAACCGGCGTCCCGGTTTCAGGTATGGGATCGCCAGGGCGAGAAGGGAACCCAGCGCGAATTCCCATAGGCGTGCACGGGTGTCAAAGTAAGCGTGGGCTTGGTTGTTGGCCGTCTGCTCGATGGAGAACACGAGTGATGCCAGGAAGACCGCGCCGAAGGCGATGAACAGCAACTGCCTGTGGGTTGCGGCCTTCCGCTGCGGAGACAGCTTAGCCAGCTGCGGTTGCAGAAACGCGACTCCGGCGAAGATCAACGGCCACAGAATAAACACCTGGCCTTGCACGGATAGCGACCAAAAGTGTTGCAGGGGGGGCTGGCGTGAACGTGCTGCTGGGCGTAGTAGTCCACCGCGAAAGCGGCCAACTGCCAGTTTTGCCGGTACATGAGGGATGCCCAGGCCTCGGTGAGGATATCGGGCCACCGGCTCTGCGGTATGAGTGCCAGGTGCCTGCCAGGGCGGCCAGCAAGACAACGACGACGGCGGGCAGCAACCGCTTGAACACGTGCAGCCAATGCCGCAGGAGTCGTAATGGCTTATGACTTTCGAGCTTGCGCGTGAAGGACAGCGTCAGCAGGAAAGCCGAGATCAGCAGGAAAACGTCCACGCCGCCCGAGACCTTGCCGAGCCAGATATGGTAGGCCGCGACCATGAGCACTGCCAGGGCACGCAGGCCCTGGACTTCCGGGCGGAAGCCGGGTTTCGACGTCGTGGATTCCTTGCTTGGCGGGGGGGCAGCCGTTCTTGCGCGTGTGTCCATCATCGTTGCCAACCTGTCGCGGCAAACCACCTTTCATCGAGCATGCCCGACATGCTCTTGACGTACGTTTTGGTCAGGTGGTTGTCATCCAGGTACACGAAGGTGTTACCGATGATGGGCGGGCAGTAGATCCCCAGGCACACAAGGTCGGTCATATCCAGCAGGATCAGGTCCTGGTATTTACCCGCCACGGCGTCAAAAGGACTGGGTTCGGCCAGGACGTCCGACTTCAGCGGACGGCAATCAGGGCTGTCCACCCCTTTGGCGAGGGCGCAGTCCGTCAGGCTGTAAGTGAACCTTGGGTTATCCCGCACTGCCACCATTTGGATGCCCAGTGCCGTGACCTCGGGAACGAGGTCCTCAAAGCCGTGGGTGAGTCTTTCGTCAGGCAAGGACGACACAGCCGCTGTGCCCACCATGAAGATGGCATCCGGCGTATGGTCCCGGATGTGGCTGCGCACTTCACTGTTGAACTCGTTACAGCCAGGCTCCGACTCGGGGTCTTCAGTCATGAAGGGACACGCCCCCCCGTACAGCAGCGAGTAGAGGCGCCAATGATGCTGCTCCGCCAATACTTCCATGGCGGCAAGCCACTGCTGGGAGTGCGAGTTGCCTACCACCAGGACTGTCTTGGTGGCGTCGGAACCCACACCGTTCTGCCGGCAGTTGTCCTGCAGCAACTGCGACTCGGGTTTCGTGTCTCCGGAGCACCCCTCGGGCAGTTGGGCCCAGTCACGCCCGATCCTTTCCGCGGTGGGCTGAGTGAGCGCATTTGGAGCCGCTTCATTCACGTACGTTGGCAGGAGTGCCTTTGCCCCCCCGGGATTGTCGAAGACCATTCGCGCCTCTGCAGCTTGCTGGTCCAAGTCCAGCTTGTACTGGAAAGCGAGCAGGGGTGCGGAAACGACTGCCAGGCACGTCGCGATTGCGATGACCGAGCGGCGGCGCTTCATCTCGGGCCATTTCCATTCCCGGAACGGCTTCTCCACGAACTTGGTGGTCAGGAAGGCCAAAACGAGTGACAGCGCAATGATGGCCGTGCCGGAAAGCCAACCGGCCTGACCCTTGCCGCTCCAGGCCAGGGCAATTACCAGGATGGGCCAGTGCCAGAGGTATAGGGCGTAGGAGTTGTCACCGAGCCGGACCAGGAATTTGGAACTCAGGATCCGGTCCACCCCCCCGAAACGGCTCCCGGTCTGACCGGCTGCGATCACCGCGACCGCGGCCAGCGTAGGCCACAAGGCGACGAATCCCGGGAACGCAGTCTGTACCTGCAACAGGATTCCGCAAGTGAGCATCGCTGCCACCCCCCCCACCCATCCCAGGATCACACGGACGGGTTGGGAGAAGTCCAGGCCCGGTAGCACCAACGCCACCAGCGTGCCCAAGGCGAACTCCCACAAACGGGCAAAGGTATCGAAGTATGCCACGGCCTGATTGTTGGCTGTGAAGATGATGGAGTAGATGAACGAGACCAGGAAAATGATGGCGAAAACATACACCAGAGTGGCGCGGTAGCGGAGGGCAAAGCGGCGGCACACCAGCGCAACCGTCGCAAAGATGATGGGCCACAAAATGAATACCTGGCCCTGGATGGACAAGGACCAGAAGTGCTGAACGGGGCTCGCCATGCTGTGGTCGGTGGCATAGTAATCAACCGCCAGGTCCTGCAGCAGCCGGTTCTCAAAGTAAAACAGCGAAGCCCAGGTTTGCTGGACAATTTCAACCCAACGCGTGGCTGGCAGGAAAACGAAGGTTGCTGCGAGAGTGCCCACCAGAACAACGACGACGGCGGGCAGCAGCCGCCTGAACAGGTGCAGCCAGTGGCGCACAAGGTCCATGGGGCGGCCCTGTTTGTAACGTCCCGTGAACTGGAGGGTCATGAGGAACGCTGAGATGAGGAGGAAGACATCAACGCCTCCGGAGACCCTGCCGATCCAGATGTGGTAGCTGACCACCATCAGGACTGCGAGGGATCGAAGGCCCTG
Organism: Paenarthrobacter nitroguajacolicus JCM 14115; assembly: GCA_001313365.1. The sequence goes on along the minus strand of BBFS01000048.1, from coordinate 21,603 downwards.
GATTTCGGGGGCGGAACTTAGACTTTGCAACGGGTCCGGCAGCCCGCTTACCGTGGTGGGCAGGGGGCTGGAATCGTTGGCGTCGTCACGTTAGGCAGTTCCTCAAAGCTCTGGCACAAAGCATCAATATTACGCGGTTTCAGTCGCGCAACCGATGTGGAAGGGTGTCCCTGGCCGCCATCCGAAGCCCCATCAGCACAGGTCCAGCCATACATTGTGCCACCCGAACCTGTGCGTGACCTGTGCTGATACTCCCTGCCCTCGTCAACTCTGCCGCCGGCCACGCTCCTCACTAACGTGACCCATTACACGTTCACCAGTCCGCTGGACCGCGGTGCTGCCACCCGACGGGCAAGGTAGCGCGCGTCCCGTCCGACACCCGGAAGGTCGCCGAAGCCGCAGCGAACAGGAATTCCTGGCCGATGAAGAACACACCTGGAACATCGGCCACCACTCCCCCCCGCTTTTGCAGCAGCCTGCCGGCCCCCCCGTCCACCACGCACCCGGACCCACGAGTAGTCGTCCCGGTAACCAGTGCACCAGATAACGTTGGCAGGTTTGACAGTTTGGATGTCTCCGCCAACTTCCGGATACCCGTCCCGGACACCGGTGACCCTGGGCAGCAATTCAACACCTGCAGCGCGCAGTTCCTTGGTCCTGGTCCGGATCAGCGGCGCAGCCTTCTGCATGAACTTTGGAGCAACCTTGCGGCCAACAGGGGTGTCGAGTGTGAGCACGTGCAGGCCCACGAAACGAATGACCGGAAGCACGAAGCGCGCTGCTGCACGTCCGTGGCGCACGGGGAGCTCGCCACCGGGGGCTCCCGCCACAGCGGTCGGATGGCTCCCGCTGACCTCCAGGGCAATCTCCGCCCCCCCTGAGTTCCCCCCCAGTCCCACCACCAGGACAGGGCCGGGCTGGAGCTGGGAAGGATTCTTGTAGTCCTGGGAATGGAGTTGGAGTATGTCCGCCGACAGCTCCCCCCCGGCGAAGGCCGGGGTCTTGGGCACGCGGTATCCCCCCCCGTGGCAATAACCACGTTCCTGGCATGCCATGATCGCTGCCCCCCCGAGGTGACTTGGAATCCATCCCCCCGTCGCTCACAAGGCCGTCGACACGCACATTGTGTACGATCGGCAGGTCGAAGCGACGCTTGTAGTCCTCAAGGTAGTCAGCCAGCTCATCCTTGGTGGGGAAACTCAACCTGTCGCCGGGGAACGGCGCCCCCCCGGGAAGGCCGTCGTACTTGCCGGGAGTGAACAGCCGCAGGGAATCCCATCGCTGTCGCCAAGAGTCTCCCGTCCTGGCATTTTCATCCACTATCAGGAAGCTGCTGCCTTCTTGTGCCAGCCAATATCCAATCGCCAAGCCTGCCTGTCCACCTCCTACTATGAGCGTGTCTACTGCTGGGTTCTGGCTCCAGTTCATGGCTTTTTCCCTTCAATTACTGGTTCTCCGATGGGTTCTTTGTGTGCGTCTTCAGGAACCTTCCGGTAGCGCAGGCACCACAGGAGCATGAGGCAGACGCCACAACATAGAAGGAGTGCAGCAGCCATACGGGGGGGCCTGCCGGAAGATCAAAGACATAGAACGAATGCACTGCGTTGGCCACGTTGGTGGTGGCGATGTTGCCGACGCTGTATGACTCAAGGTCCTTGGTGCGCACGGCCTTCAGAAGCATGGGGAGCATGCTGGCGGCGAAGAGCACGGTGGATACGGTGCCGGCAAGCAGTGGAATGTTCATACAGCCAAGCTATGAGTCCAGCCCCATCCACCGCGTCGGCAAAATGACCCATTCCCACCCACGCTGCATGGGTACTTATGCGCACAGGCGAACGAGCGTTACCTCAACAGATGGCGTTAGCTCAACAGATGGTGATCGAACGCATACCGGCTCGCAGCCACGCGCGATGGCACAGCGAGTTTGGTGAGGATATTGCTCACGTGCCGCGCAACGGTCTTTTCGCTGAGGTAAAGGGATCGGGCAATGGTTTTGTTCGCGTTGCCCTCCGCCACCAGACGCAGGACCTCCAGTTCGCGGACAGTAAGCGGCGAGCTGGTGCCTTGATCGCGTTCTCCACTGATGCCCACTACTTCTGAGGCCGCGGGAGCGGCACCCAGCTCCACGAATTCCGCCCGGGCCGCTTCTAATTCCATAGTCGCCGAATCAGGGTCGCCCAGCGCCGCGCAGGCCCTGCCCGCGAGCACGCGGCAACGGGCTGCCTCATACGGTGCTTCAAGGGAGAACCACAGTCTCCATGCCGTCCGTGCCGCCATCAGGCAGCTTCCGCGCTGCCTTCAGCCAAGAGCACGCTCGCCTCCGCGTGGGCAGCGAGGGCAGCTTCCAGAGGGCGCTTTTCCGGGTCAACAAGGGACGCAAATTCGCTGGCAGCGGACCTAGCAGCTGTCAGCTCACCGGCGGCGAGTTCCACCTCAACAAGAGCCGGAAGAAGTCTTCGCCGGTTGGCAGGATCCGATGCTGCCACTGCCCGACGCATCATGGACTGGGCCTGGGGGCCGTTCTGCTGGGCCAATCGCACCAAGCCATACCGGGAAGAGGCTCGAAACCCGTCTCCCCCTGCCCTTGCATAGGCAGCTTCGGCTTCGGCCAGGCTTCCCCCCCTGAGACGGAGAATTTCCCCCCCTTGCTGGTACCAAGCGCCGTAAGTGGCTTCCGGATCGCCCCCCCGCCGCGCACGGTCTTGGGCAATCCGCGCCGCGGCAAGGGCGTCATCCCATGCGCCATGGAGGAGAAACAACTCCGCCCGGTGGGACTGGCACTGCCCGCTGAACATGACCATGTCAGGCCTGTCCCCGCACCATTTCTCCAACGCGGCCGTCCACTCCTGGGCACGGCGGACATCCAACACCAAACGGCAGTTGCCGATCACCGCACAATAGATGATCCCGGACGGGATAGGCGAAACTTCGCCCGCGATGACCGAGACCATCACTTCATCAAGAAGTTGAAGGCCTCATCAGGGAATCCGAGGGTGAGCCTGGCGGTTCCGACGCCGAGCTGACCCAGCGCCATGAGGTCCTTGTCCTGGAAGTGCCGGCCGATCTCCAACGCCCGGCTGAAAATCGCAAAGCTCGCCTCCGGAGCTCCTCCGTACAGGGCACCAAGTGCCTCCGGAACCAACAGGTAGCCCTCCGCTGCGGTAGGGCTATCCAGCCCTTCCACCAGATGCTTGGCCCGGGACATCCAGCCGCTGCTGCGGGCGGGCTCACCGAGATCCATCAAGTACAGCACCAGCCACGCTGCGCAGCGTGCGGCACTATCCGTGTCGCCCAGCGTGATGAATTCGTCGTGCGCCCGGGTCAAGTAGGCCACGCCCTCGGTGTCTTTGCCCAACAGCATCGCTACGGAGGCCACCAACTCGATGTCTTGAGCAGGCAGGCCCCCCTGCGGTGTCGGCGCGTGCGAGGAATTCGAAGGCATCGCTCCAGCGGTGCTCGGAGAATGCCGAGCGTCCCAGGTCCAAAGCTGTGGCAGGCATCGTCATGGCTTACCCGTCGGCGTCGATGCGCCCCCGTTGACGCACCCAAGCCGCCGTATTAGCGTCAGGTTACCGCCGCGTCGTGCGCTCACAATAGCTGAGCGACACAGGCCACGACACCACCCCCCCGGAAACAACAGAAGCCCCCCCGGTCAAGGTGACCGGGGCTTCTGTATAACAGGCTCTTAGTGCTGGTGGCCTGCGTGTGCGTCTTCTTCCTCAGCCGGCTTCTCGGCAACCAGGGTCTCGGTGGTGAGAACCAGGGCAGCGATGGAAGCGGCGTTGCGGAGAGCCGAACGGGTGACCTTGACGGGGTCGATCACGCCAGCGGCGATCAGGTCCTCGTACTCGCCCGACTTGGCGTTGAAGCCGTGGTTGGCTTCCAGCTCGGAAACCTTGGCAACAACCACGAAGCCATCGAAGCCGGCGTTCTGGGCGATCCAGCGCAAAGGCTGAACCAAGGCGCGGCGGACGATGCCCACAGCAGCTGCCGCGTCACCCTCCAGGGCCTTGACGGCCGGGGACTCGTCCAGCGCCTTGAGGGCGTGGATGAGAGCGGAACCGCCACCGGAAACAATGCCTTCTTCGAGGGCTGCACGCGTGGAGGAAACAGCGTCCTCGATGCGGTGCTTCTTTTCCTTCAGCTCAACCTCGGTGCTGCGCCAACCTTGATCACGCCGATGCCGCCGGCCAGCTTGGCCAGGCGTTCCTGCAGCTTTTCCTTGTCCCAGTCGGAGTCCGTCCGGGTGAGCTCAGCACGCAGCTGCGCTACGCGGTCGGCAACGTCCTGGGCCGTGCCGGCGCCGTCAACGATGGTGGTGTTGTCCTTGGTCACCGTGATACGGCGAGCGGTACCAAGTACCTCGAGGCCAACGCTGTCCAGGGTCAGGCCGAGGTCCGGGGGAAACAACCTGGGCGCCCGTGAGCGTCGCGATGTCCTGGAGCATGGCCTTGCGGCGGTCGCCGAAGCCGGAGCCTTGACGGCAACAACGTTGAGCGTGCCGCGGATACGGTTGACGATCAGCGTGGAGAGGGCTTCGCCTTCGATGTCTTCAGCAATGATGAAGAGCGGCTTGTTGGCCTGCAGGGCCTTTTCCAGCAGCGGCAGGAAGTCCTGCAGCGAGGAGATCTTGCCCTGGTTGATCAGGATGAGGGCGTCTTCAAGAACTGCTTCCTGGCGCTCTGCGTCGGTGACGAAGTACGGGGGGGAAAGGTAGCCCTTGTCGAACTGCATGCCCTCGGTGAGCACCAGTTCGGTCTGGGTGGTGGAGGATTCTTCAATGGTGATGACACCATCCTTGCCAACTTGCCGAACGCCTCGGCCAGCAGTTCGCCAACCTCGTCGCTCTGCGCGGAGATGGCTGCGACGCTGGCAACCTGGGTGCCTTCGACTTCGCGGGCGTTCTCCAGGAGGCGGGCTGCGATGGCTTCGACGGAAACCTCGATGCCGCGCTTGATCTCGCCAGGAGCGGCGCCGGCAGCAACGTTGCGGAGGCCCTCCTTGACCAGGGCCTGTGCCAGCACGGTGGCCGTGGTGGTGCCGTCGCCGGCGACATCGTTGGTCTTGGTTGCTACTTCCTTGGCCAGCTGTGCGCCAAGGTTCTCGTAGGGGGGGTCGTCAAGCTCAACTTCGCGGGCGATGGTCACACCGTCGTTGGTGATCGTGGGAGCGCCCCCACTTCTTGTCCAGCACGACGTTGCGGCCGCGCGGGCCAAGCGTCACCTTGACAGTGTTGGCGAGCTTGTCGATACCGGCCTCAAGAGACCGGCGGGCAGCATCGTTAAAAGCAAGCTGCTTTGCCATGGTTGTGTCCTTTCAAGACAGAAAACCCGCACCGCTGACGGTCGGAATGATTCCAACGCGGCGGCGGTGCGGGGGCTCCAGGAAGTTACTTTACGACGATCGCAAGGACGTCGCGGGCGGACAGAACGAGGTACTCGTTGCCGCCGGTCTTGACTTCGGTTCCACCGTACTTGGAGTAGATGACGACGTCGCCAACAGCTACGTCAACCGGTACGCGGTTGCCGTTGTCATCGAAACGGCCGGGGGCCGATTGCAACAACTTCGCCTTCCTGCGGCTTCTCCTGTGCGGAGTCCGGAATTACCAGGCCGGAAGCGTGGTCTGCTCTGCTTCGAGCGGGCGAACAACAATACGATCCTCAAGAGGCTTAATCGAGACCGACACTCGGACTCTCCTTTTCATGAGCTGATTCATGGACTAAGAACTAGGGTGCCGGAGCGTACAACCGTCGTCGCGGTGCCGGAAGACGCTTGGCGTGATTAGCACCTCCGGGGGAGAGTGCTAACAAGACTCTATGTAAGCGTTAGCACTCGGTCAAGGCGAGTGCCAGAATTTCGTCATGAGTGAACCTCCGTCACCGGCCGGTGAGGTCGTCCAGATCGTAGTCTTCGCCGTCGTCATCCTCGTCCAGCGGAGCGTTGCCGCGGTTCAGATACAGCACTACGGCAGCGGCAATAGCAACGACGCCGGAGATCGCCAAGGTGATGATTCCACCGGTTCTGGCGCCGCTGTAGAGTTCGCGGATGCCCCGCGCTTCCTCGGTGGCGTCGTTAACGCTCTTGCCGGCGACGGAGTAGGTGGCGGCATTGAAGGAATCCAGCGCGAAGATAATGATTAGCAGGCCGACGCAAACCACCGCGATCACTGCCCCCCCCGCTATCAGGGCCGGACGAGCGAACTTTGTCATGGTGGAGTGATGCGGGGCTGCGTTGTCTTCCATGAAAACAACCCTATCGGGCTGATTCGCCGGTCACGTTGTCAAGCACCGCGCCGTTAGGCTTGATCCCATGCCTCACGCACCGCAGGAACAGATCGCGCCCTTGCTGACAACTGAAGGATGGGAACTTCTTGCCTCCTTGGGGCCCTACCGGGAAGCCGACTCGTTCAGCGTCAATGCCGAGCTCCGGAAAGCGGGCCACTCCCCCCCGAACTCGTGGCCGCGGTCCTCACGCAATCCCGCCTGCGGACACGTGCCGAGGCCAAGTTCGGCGAGTTCGCCCGGCAGATGCTTTTCACTCAAGCGGGACTGGAGCAGGCAACGCGCTTGAACGTCGCGGCCCGGCACGCCGAGCGTTTCGCGAAGGCGGGCATCCCGCACGTTGCCGACCTCGGCTGCGGCCTTGGTGCCGATTCCATGGCGATGGCTTCCATGGACATTTCGGTGACCGCCGTTGAGATGGATGAAACCACTGCCGCCTGCGCCACGATCAACCTCATGCCATTCCCGCACGCCACTGTGGTGCACTCGGATGCCACGTCCGTGGAACTGGAGGGGGGGATCGACGGTGTATGGCTGGATCCTGCCCGGCGAACCACGTCCACTTCCGGAACCAAGCGGATCTGGGACCCTGAAGCGTTCTCTCCCCCCCGTTGTCCTTCGTTGAACGCCTGGCAGCCACCGGCCGCGCAATCGGCGTCAAAATGGGTCCCGGAATCCCCCCCATGATTCCGTGCCGTCAGGCTGCGAGGCCCAATGGGTCTCAGTGGGCGGCGATGTTACCGAAGTGACCTTATGGTTCAACGCAGTGGCCCGCCCCCCCGGCGTGCGTCGCGCAGCGCTGGTTATCGGCAGCCAAGGCGCGCTGAAATCACCAGCGGTGCGGATTTCGACGGCGGCCCGGTAGCCGCCGTCGGACCTGTAGAGGCTTCCTCTACGAACGATGGGGCGGTGATCCGGGCAGGGCTGGTGGCCGACGTCGCAGAACGCCTCGGTGGGCATCTGGTGGACGAGCACATCGCCTACATCTGCGCCCCCCCGAGCTGCATGACACCCCCCCGTTCGCCCGTGCCTACAAAGTGCTTGAAGTGATGCCCTACAACGTCAAGGCGCTCAAGGCCTGGGTGAAGAACAACGGCGTCACGGTGCTGGATATCAAGAAGCGCGGCACGGCAGTGACCCCGGAGGAGCTGCGGAAGCAACTGCTTCCCGCCAAACCCATCAAGGGCAAGGATGCGAAAACAGCCACCTTGGTCCTCACCCGGATCGGCGAGGAAAGAGTGGCTGTTGTCGTGGAGCCAGTGACGGCTGATGTGTCACAAGAGCTAGCGGCGGGAGAACTCCGAAGCTTCACGCACCTGCTCGGCGCTCGGACGCACGCCCGTGTATAGGACAAACTGCTCCTCGGCTTGGATAGCGATCACTTCGGCGCCCGTGATCACCTTCTTGTCGGCTCGCCGGGCAGCGGTGATGAGCGGCGTCTCCGACGGCAATGCCACGACGTCGAACACCACCTGGGCAGCGGAAATAGTGGCGTCATCGAAGGACTGGGCGGTTTCATCCGCACCTGCCATTCCCAACGGAGTGACGTTGATGATGAGGTCCGCGGTTGAGCCGTTGACGTCGTCCTGCCATCCGAAGCCGTAGAGGTCTGCGAGCGCACGGCCGGTGCCTCATTGCGTGCCACGATGGTTACAGCGGTGAACCCGGCGTCCCGAAGGGCTGCGGCTACGGCCTTGGCCATGCCGCCGGCACCGCGGAGCAGCGCCGTGTGGCTGCTGGGAACCTGGTGGTCCTTCAGGAGCCGGGCGATCGCGATGTAGTCCGTGTTGTAGGCGGTGAGGACACCGTGGTTATTGACGATGGTATTCACCGAATCAATGGCTTTGGCCGACGGATCCATGACGTCAACCAGCGGGATGACGGCTTCTTTGTACGGCATGGACACCGCGGCGCCCCGGATCGGGAGGCCGCGGATGCCCGCCACCGCAAGGGTGATGTCCGCGGGGGGCGAATGCCTTGTAGACAAAGTTCAGGCCGAGCAGATCGTACAGATAGTTGTGGAACCTGGTCCCGATATTGCTGGGCCGGGCCGCAAGCGAAATGCACAGGGACATGTCTTTGTTCAGGATTGGCATTCCCCCATTAAACAACGCCGTGCTGTTAGCCCTGCCGCGCCTTCATCCGCGGGTTGTTCTTGTTGATGACGAAGGTGCGCCCCCCCCGCCTGCGCACGATCTGGCGCCGGGGGGGATCTTCTTGAGGGCACGCAGCGAATTCCTGACTTTCATGGTGTTTCTCCTTTGTGTGGGTGTTCGGTTTAGAGGGCGTCGCTGAGTTCCAGGGGGGGGTCGTCCCAGACGTCGAAATCCTGCTCCATCTCCGCCTCCGTTAGTTGGCAGCCGTCCAGCAGATCGCTGATTTCCTGGGGATCAATGTCCTCCGACCTTCCGGTGATGGCCAGCACAGTTCCGCGGTCGCCATGGCTGGGGGGGTGCCAGTCAAGGAGGGAGTCGACGTCGGCACCTGCCTTCCCCCGGGCGCGCGAGGCCAGGCGCTGATTCAACAGTGTCAGCCAGCCACTTTCCGGTGCTTTCCAGCCACACGCGCGGCCCGATTCCCTGGACGGCGATCCGCGTTTTAGGCGCCGACGCGATCCAGAGGCGGCCACGCAGCCAGTGCGTGCAGGCCGCCAGCTGTGGCAGCGCATCACGGAAGCGCCCAGGATGCAGTGGTCGACCCGCTTTCCCGAGCACCGTCCGGAAGGAACCTCTGGCTTCGCTGACGGGCACACGCACGACGCCGGGCCGGTTACGGGCCGCTGCTTCGGCGTCGTCGAAGCATCCCGCCGGTAGTCGTCAGCCGCGCCAACAACTCCGGCATGGGACGCCAACTGGCCGAGTAATTCGACACCCAGCAGCCACTGGGCGGAGCCTCGCGGGGGGGCTCGCCGGTCAGCACGGCCCCCCAGTCCGGGGGGGTGCACCATCACGGTGTCCACCTGCCCGAACTCGCCGATCAGAAATTCTCCACTGGTGCGATCATCAGTGGGCATGGACGTGAATCCTGATTCAAACAAGGTGTGACGATCCCAGATATGGTCGTCCAGGTCTACGGGGGGGTCCAAGGCCAGGACAGCGTTGTCGATCACCGCCGGACGGCTCAATCCACGCCGAAGCCCGGCAACAGCCATCCCTGCTGCGACGCCGGGTGGGAGGCCCAGGACAACGTGGTCGAAGCCGCATGAGCCGAGGCGTTCCGCCGTCGGGACAACATCCAACCTGACGGTGCAGCTAAGGCAACCATGCTCCAATACCGTGGTTTCGCGTTCGAACAACTGGCCGTTCCGGTAGACGCGCCGCAAGACCAGTGAACCATCCAGAAGATCGTGAAGGACCACTACGGAATTGGCGTGGGTCTGGCCGAGCCTGGCGGCGGCTGACTCCCGGCATTGGCTGTCCAGGGAACTGAGGACTGTGAGATGCATGCGTTGATTCTATTGCGAATCATTCTCATTAGCAAATGACGGTCTTTGTCTCCCGCTAGTCCCCCCCAGCAGCCACCTGTGTTCCGGCTGCATTAGACTTGATCCGACCGCTGGCGGCCCCACAGCGGGGGGGAACCGTGTCCGGCTGAGACAGACTATGAGGGGGGGACTACGTGCAGATTGATTTTGCGCCATCCAGGCAATCGACACTGGGTGTGGAATGGGAGTTGGCGCTCGTCAATGCACGCACCGGGGGGGAATTGGTATCAGTCGCCAACGATGTCCTGAAGGGCGTCGCCGCGAACCACCCCGACCTCAATGAGGACGACGAACACCCCCCCATATCAAGCGCGAACTGCTCCTCAACACTGTGGAACTGGTCACCGGCATTTGCGAGACCGTCAAGGATGCCAAGGAAGACCTCAGCCGATCCCTGGCCGCCGTCCGTGAAGTCACCGACCCCATGGGCGTGGAGGTGTTCTGCGCAGGCAGCCACCCGTTCAGCCCTCCCCCTGCTCCAGCCCGTCACGGACAAGGAACGCTACGCCAAGCTGATCGAGCGGACCCAATGGTGGGGACGCCAGATGGTGATCTACGGCGTTCACGTCCATGTGGGCATCGACCGCCGGGACAAGGTCCTCCCCATCCTGGACGGCCTGGTCAACTACTTCCCGCACTTCCAGGCGTTGTCCGCCTCCAGCCCGTACTGGGCCGGCGAAGAAACCGGCTACGCTTCCCAACGTGCGCTCATGTTCCAGCAGCTTCCCACCGCCGGGCTGCCCTTCCAGTTCGAAACATGGGAGGCCTACGAGTCCTACGTCCAGGACATGTTCACCACAGGTGTCATTGACGCGACCTCCGAAATCCGCTGGGACATCCGCCCCCCCGTGTCAAACCTGGCACCATCGAGATGCGCATCTGCGACGGCTTGGCCACACTTGAAGAAGTAGGCGCCATTGCTGCGCTGACCCAATGCCTTGTGGACGAGTTCTCCTCCATCCTTGATGCCGGCGGCAGCATCCCCCCCACCATGCCGCCGTGGCATGTGCAGGAGAACAAATGGCGCGCCGCACGGTACGGCATGGAAGCCATCATCATCCTCGACGCCGAGGGCAACGAACAGTTGGTCACAGAGCACCTCGCTGAAACCGTCGCCCGGCTGGAACCTGTAGCGGCCAAGCTTGGTTGCTCCGAAGAGCTCTCGGATGTCCTGAAGATCATCGAGCGCGGAGCAAGCTACCAACGCCAGCGCCGGGTGGCCGCTGAACACAACGGCGACCTGCAGGCAGTGGTCATGGACCTCGTACAGCAGATGCGCAAGGGTCCGGACGCCTAGCTGTACTAGCCCGTGGAGCGCTAGGCGGGCACTGAGACCGTAGTCACCGGCATGGAAGAATCCGGCGCGAAGGAAACTCCGCTGGGAGCAATGCCGGCCATGATCAGCTGCGCTCCGAGCGCGGCAACCATGGCTCCGTTATCCGTGCAAAGATCCAGCGGCGGAACATGCAGTTTGATACCTGCGGAGGTACAGCGCTGCCCTGTCAATTCCCGCAGCCTCGAGTTCGCTGCAACGCCCCCACCCAGCAGGACGTCAGTGATGCCGTGCTCTTTGCAGGCCAGGACTGCCTTTGAACTGATGACGTCCACCACGGCCTCCTGGAACGCTGCCGCGATATCTGCCACGGGAACTTCCTCGCCCCGGGCTTCGAACTGCTCAACGCACCGGGCCACGGCTGTTTTCAGGCCGCTGAAGGACCAGTCGTAACGATGCGGTCCTTCTCCTCCGCGGTGCCCATGTATTTGGGCTGCGTGAGTCCACGGGGGGAAACGGATGGACTTGGGGGTTGCCCCGGCGTGCCAGTTTGTCGATGGCAGGCCCACCCGGGTACCCGAGGCCAAGGATGCGGGCCACTTTGTCGTACGCTTCGCCGGCGGCATCGTCGATGGTTGAACCCAGCAGCTCCACGTCGTCCGTGATGCTCCGGATGCGCAGGATTTCCGTATGCCACCCGATACCAGCAATGCTCCGAGGTTCTCCGGAAGCTTTCCGGCACCCAGGCCGGCGGCAGCAACGGCGTCGGACGCTCTTTCCGAAGGTGCCCCACTATCCAGCAACCCCCACGCCAACGTGCGCCACCAAGTGGTTGATGGCGTAAAGCGGCTTGCCGGTAGCAACGGCAAGGGCTTTGGCAGCGCAAACACCCACCATCAGCGCCCCCTGCAAGGCCCGGACCGGACGTGACGGCAATCGCATCGATGTCATCCAAGGTGACGCCGGCCTCGTGGAGCGACTCCTGCAAGGTGGGCACAAAGGCGTCCAAGTGTGCGCGTGACGCGATCTCCGGGATAACGCCGCCAAAGCGAACATGCTCATCCATGGACGACGACACCGTGTTGGTCAGCAGGGTGGTCCCCCCCCGCACGATTCCCCACACCGGTCTCGTCGCAGGATGACTCAATGCCAAGCACCAGCGGCTGCTTTGGCTGTTCCGGATTCGGCCCGCTCACGCTGTGGCTCCTTCTTGGGGTTTGTTCAGTTCAAGGCGCATAATCAGCGTCCGTGCCGTCCCGGTAGTAGCGGGGACGGACGTGGATCTGCTCGAAACCGAACCGCAAGTACAGTTGCTGGGCGCGGGGGATTGTCCGCCCGCACTTCCAGCAGGACGTCCTCGGCACGGCGGCGCCGCGCTTCGTCAATCAGTTCTGTCAGGACAGCAGAGCCAATGCCCTTGCCCTCGAATTCAGGCACGACGGCGATCGTCTGGACGTCCGCGATCGGCTCGATGCACATCAATCCGGCGTAAGCCACGATCTCCCCTGCAACCTCTGCCACCACGTAGCGCCGGGTCTCAGGCTGGGCCAACTCGTCGAAGAACATCTGCAAGGGCCACGCGTCCACGGGGGGGAACAGCCGGCGCTCCAGCGTCTCCACGGCCGGGACATCGGCCTCGGTCATGTCGCGCAGGGAAACTCCTGCGAGTTCCAGCTTGGGTGACAGTTTCACAGTGTCCCTCCCATCACAGTGCACGCTTCCTTGGGCCAGGCACTTGGGCGTCCGATTCCCGCAAATACAAGGGTGTTGAGTCAAGCAAAGCCTGCCCGGCCGTGAGCTTGGCCAAGGCGAATTGGCCCAACGAGGCTGCATCCGGCTGGGTGGTGGCGAAATCTTCATCCGCCTTGAGGACATCGGCGTAGAGGCCTGCCCCCCCGCGCCGAACACCGGCAAGTCCGGAAGCTCCGAGGCGAAACCAACGTGGGGGCCGTCCACGAGCTCCGGAAGCTGGCCGTCGGCCAGGCTGTATCGGGCCCAGTAGACCTCCTTGCGTCGGGCATCCGTAGCCACCAGGAACTCGGGGGGTCGCCGCGGTGGACTCCGCCACTTCCAAGGCGATGGCATCCAGCTCATGAGCCCATACAGCGGCTTGTCCCACACGAAGGCGAGAGTGCGGGCGGTGGCGATACCGGAGCGGAGCCCGGTGAACGGGCCAGGTCCCACACCGGTGACAATCGCATCGATGTCCGCGCCAGTGACCCCGGCACCAGCCAGGAGTTTTTCAATCCCGGGAGCCAGCACTTCCGCGTGGCTTCGGGTGTCCTCCGTAGCGAAAGAGTCCACCACACTTTCCATGGCATCATCCGAGATCAGGCCGCACTGGCAACCGCTGAGGTATCAATGGCCAGTATCAGCATCAGTAGCCTCCGTTTTCGCTGGTCTCCAAGAGCTTCGGTGCCTCGGCCCAGCGGGGACCAAATCCACGGAAAACGATGGTGCGGGGTTCGTCGTCGTCATCGGTATCGAAGTCCATGACATCGCCGTCCGTTGTGGCTGCCGTGTTATCCCCCCCGCCAACAGACCTGAGAAGGTCAACCTCCAAGCGGCTGTCCGAGAGGTGCTCCACCCGGTCCCGGCCCCATTCCACCACGGTGACCGCTGTATCCATGGTGTTCTCCAGATCGATATCGTCAATCTCCGCTGCCGAGTCCAGCCGGTAAGCGTCAACATGGACCAGGTCCGGGCCCCCCTGGCCTGGGTCCATCAGCGAGATTGGGGGGGTGGATCCGTACCAGGACAAACGTCGGCGAAATGATGCCGGCACGGACTCCCAGGCCCTCGCCAAGTCCTTGGGTGAACGTCGTCTTGCCCGCACCCAGTTCGCCGGTCAGGACCAGAAGATCCCCGGCCTCAAGCACCCCACCCAATTCTGCCGCGAGCGCATGGGTCTGCTCCGCCGTCGTGACCGTCAGCGTGCGCTCCCACTGGGCTTCGCTCACAGCGCGGCCGTATCTGCAGCGTTGTTGACTTCGACCCGGGCGGGCAGCTCATTGACGTAACTGCGTGGAACCCGGGGGCTGATGCGCGTCACGATTTCGTAGTTGTTGGTTCCCGCGGCGGCCGCCCAATCATCGGCGGTGGGCCCGCCGTCGCACCGTTGCCGAACATAACAGCCTCGGCGCCCTTGAGATTTGCCGCCGCTTCAGGGGGGGACAGCGGCCCCCCAGGTCAATGACCATTTGGTCCATGGCAATCCTGCCAACCACCGGGTAGTTGATGCCGTCCACCCGCACAGGACCTCCCGTGGCGATCCGCGGGACACCGTCTGCATAGCCCAGCGGCACCAGGCCCAGCGTGCTTTCCTGGCTGGTCCGGTAATTGAGTCCGTAGGAAACGCCCTGGCCTTCGGGCACCTTCTTGCAGTTGGACAGGAGGGTCCGGACCGTCATGGCGGGATGCAGGCCAAGTTCCGCAGACGTAGCCCCCCCGTCGAAGGGCGACAATCCGTAGATGCCCAGGCCCACACGGACGAGGTCGAAGTGTGAATCCGGGCGGGACAACGCCGCAGGCGTGTTGGCAATGTGCCGGACCTCGGTATCCACGCCTGCGTCCTCGGCCATGGCGATGGCTTCCCGGAAGACAGCCAGTTGATCATCGGTTTCAGGGCGTTGGGGGGGTTCGTCAGCAACGGCGAGGTGGGAGAAGATGCCCACCACCCGCAAGAGGCCTTGATCCTGGTATTCCATGGCCTGGCCCAACAACTGGTCCCAGTCAGCGATGGTGCAGCCGTTCCGGCCCAGTCCCGTGTCCACCTTGAGGTGTACACGCGCCGGCCGCTCCTGCTCCCGGGCGGCAGCCACCACGGCTTCGAGTTCCCAACCGGAAATTCCGACGTCGATGCCGGCGGCCACTGCCGCTTGGAAGTTGCTTTCGCGGGTGTGCAGCCAGGCGAGTAGCGGGGGGGCATCAACCCCGGCGGCACGCAGGGCGAGCGCCTCGGAGATGTGGGCGACACCCAGCCAGGCCGCTCCGGCGTCGAGGGCTGCCCGGGCAACC
The DNA here is from genome assembly GCA_001313365.1 of Paenarthrobacter nitroguajacolicus JCM 14115. The sequence continues at coordinate 6,548 of BBFS01000048.1, read as the reverse complement.
TGCACGGCACCGTGGCCATAAGCGTCTGCCTTCACCACGGCCATCACAGCGGCGGGGGGAGGCGATGCCGACGAACTGACGAACGTTGTGCCGCACGGCGTCGAGGTCAATCACGGCGGAGCGTTCCAGCACCGCTGACTTTGCTATGGAGGCCTTCGACCCGATACCGATATCTGCAGCTGCTTCGTAAGTCACCCTAGAGATTCTAGTGCTGTCAGTGAACTCGGGTTAACTGCGCGGTTAGCTGTGGGGCTCTCACGGCTACTGCGCGTCCGACAAATGCGCGATGGTCGCCCGGGCCCGACGCTGTGCTTCCGCCGGGATGTCCTTGACGATCGGTTCCAGGAAGGCGAAGCGCCTCAACCACTGACTTGACTGACGCTCCTTCCGCGCATTCGCCCGTTGCCACCAGTCGGCGATGTCACCCCCAACCCGGTGCTGCCAGTGAGCCGCCCACTTCCTGGACCGCCAAGGAGGCGCAAAGGTTCGCGAACCGGAGCCGGTCCCCCCAACCTCCACCCTGCCAGGCATCCCACAATGAAGGCCGCCCCGAAACAGTCCCCGGCGCCCGTGGGATCGGAAGCTGATACGGGCAGGGACGGCACCCACTCCTCTTCACCCGTTTCCGAATCCACTGCCACCGCGCTTGGGGGGGCCAAGGGTTACCACTGCCACGGGAACCCGGTCAGCCAAGGAGTACAGGGCCGCCCAGGGGGGGTCGGCCTTCCCGGTAAACGCCATCGCTTCCGGGGCATTGGGCAGGAAGGCGTAGAAGTTCCCCCCCAGCTGGTTCAGCCGGCGCTCCGACCACTCCCCTGTCGGGTCCCAGCCCACCACCCCGAAGAGTTTGGTTCCGGCCTCCTTCGCTGCGAGCATCCACGGTTCCAGCTCCTCCCCCCAGGTCAGCGACGGCGGCGAGCGCCTTGGGTGGCTTCCCGATCAGCTCGGAGGAACTGATCGGGGGGGCGGGGGGGTGGCCGTGGGTCACCATGGATCGGTCCTGGTTCACGCACATGGATACCGTGACCGGTGAGTGCCAGCCGGGAACCTTCTGCGAGAGCGAAAGGTCGACGTGTTCCTGGCTTTCCAGGATCTGCCAGTTGTAGTCACCGTAGCCGTCGTCCCCCGAAGGTTGCCGCGAGATTGGTCCGCAAGCCGAGGCGCGCGGCGGCAATGGCCTGGTTGGCGACACCACCGGGGCAGCTGCCCATGCCCTCACTCCAGACCTCCGTGCCGGGTTCCGGGGCGTGCGGGAGCCCGGTGAAGATGATGTCCTGGAAAACCGTTCCAGTGAGGAGGAGGTCGCACTGGTGGTCCCCCCCATCCGACCGCAGCGTAGCCAGGGGATCGAGCGTCGCTGGGGGTTTAGCGTCCATGCACGGCAGACTACGCTGCACGTACTGGGCTGCATAGACTTGCGGGCCTGCATAGACTCGGACCATGCGGCTCATGATTGCCGGTGGCGGCGGATTCCGGGTTCCCCCTTGTATTCCGGGCTTTGTGCGCGGGTCCGTTCGCCGGGTTGGTGGATGAACTCGTCCTTTTTGACGTGGACGGCTCGCGGCTGGCGGCCATTGAGGCGGTACTCCGCGACATGCCCGCGGACAGAGGTTCCGCACCCGCCGTCGTGGTTTCCACAGACCTTGAGCAGGCACTCACGGGAACAGACATGGTGTTCGCCGCAATCCGCCCAGGCGGTACTGCGGGGAGGATCGCGGACGAGCAGATTCCCTTGAGGCTGGGGTTGCTTGGACAGGAGACCACCGGCGCCGGCGGCATCTCGTATGCGCTCCGCTCGATCCCCCCACATGCTGCAGCTCGCCGAGGCGATGCGTCGCCATTGCCCCCCCGACGCGTGGCTCATCAACTTCACCAATCCTGCCGGCATGGTCACCGAAGCGCTGGTGCCCGTCCTGGGACGCAAGGTGATCGGCATCTGCGACTCCGCCGGTGGTTTGGTCCAGCGTGCCGCCCGGGCTGCCGGGGGGGCGCCCCTCAAAGAAGGAACGCTCGACGGCGTGGGCTACTACGGCTGAACCACCTCGGCTGGCTATACCGGCTGGCTCCTCGTGGAACGGATCTGCTACCTGCCCTGCTGTCCGATCACGCTGCCCTCGAAACCATGGAGGAGGGGGGGCGGTTGTTCGGCCAGCACACCCTGCTGCAACTTGGCTGCCTGCCCAACGAATACCTGTACTACTACTACCAAACGTCACAGGCCACTGAAGCCATTGGACAGCAACGCGAAACGCGCGGGGGGGCGTCCATCCACGACCAGCAACAGTCGCTCTACCCCCTCGCTTCTTCAGGCCCCACATCCTTATAAGGTCTGGGATGCTGCCCGGCGCTCCCGCGAGGAAGGCTACCTGGCCGAAGCGCGGACGCATGGGGGGGAGCAGCGCGACGAGTCTGATCTGGCAGGGGGGGCGGCTACGAACGTGTTGCCCTGTCCGTTATGCGTGCACTGTCCGGGGGGGCGGGACCGCCCAGCTGATCCTCAACGTGCCCAACTCGCCGGTGTTGCACGCCTCGTCTACCGCAGAGGTGGCCGTTCCGGGGGTTGCCGGCAGACGCCGTCGTCGAGGTTCCTTGCGAGGTAACGCCCGACGGCGCGTTGCCACTTCCGCAGGACCGGCCTGACGGGCAGTTCCTCACCTTGATGCAGCATGTGAAAGAGGTTGAGCGGCTGACCATCCGGGCCGTAGTCGCCGGCGAGCGCGAGGCCGCCGTCCAAGCCTTTGCCGCTCACCCGTTGGTAGGTTCGGCCCCCCCTGGGCCGGCAGCTGCTGGAAGGGTACGAGGCAGCTTTTCCCGGGCTAAGCCAGTTGTGGGCCTAGAGCTTTCTGTACATGACGTGGAGGCCCACGTAGCCGATCTCCGGGTGGTTGAAGCTTCGGGAACCGTGGCCAAAATCTTGAACCCCCCCATGGATTGCCACAACCACACAGCCCTGACGTTGCTCTCCACCACGGCGTTGTACTGCATGGACAGGAACCCGGCTGCCTTGGCTTCGGTCAGGGAGTAGGCACAGAGCGCCCGGGCGATGCCCTGGCCCGAGTTGTTGGCCCCCCACCATGTACCCTGCGTTGGCAACATGGCTGCCGCCGCCGGCTTGGTTGGCGTGGAACTCCCCCCCGTTCCCAATATCTCGCCCGTGTCCTGGCCCGCCGCCACGAACGTTTGACCGGGAGCTTCCTTGATCACTTGGTCCTGGCTGCTTCCTCCGTGGTGTCACGGTCCCAGGTGAAGGTCTCGCCGCTGCGGATCACAGGCTCCAGGATGGACCACATTCCGGGCCAGTCTTCAGGCGTTGCTTTGCGGATCTGGAAGTTTTGTTCTTGGCTCACAGCCGCCACGCTAGCAGCCTTGTCCACATAGCGGGGGCTTGCTCGGCCCGGGACTCGAGCGCAGGAGTAGTGTTTTCTGCAGGGCAAAGCTGATTATTGCCGTGATCGTGAGGAGGACCGGGTGCCGTTGATCCGTCGTGTGGCGTTCCTGTCGTTGCATACCTCCCCCCCATGGAGCAGCCCGGCGCGGGAGATGCCGGCGGAATGAACGTCTACGTGCGCGCCCTGGCCATGGCACTGGCCGAGTCCGGTGTGGAGGTGGAGATCTTCACCCGTTCCACGAAAACCGGACAGCCCGCCGTCGAGCATCCCGGGCCGGCGTCTGCGTCCATAACGTCATGGCTGGCCCGCGCCGCAAACTGCCCAAGGAAGAACTACCGGCGCTCCTGCACCACATGGTGGAAGAAATCGACAAGATCCGCCACCAACAGCTCCATGGGCGTTACGACGCGATCCACTCCCACTACTGGGTTTCCGGCGTGGCAGGGCTTGAGTTGTCAGAACTCTGGGGGTGTCCCGCTGGTCCACACCATGCACACCATGGCAAAGGTCAAGAATCTCGTCCTGGAGTCCGGCGAACGGCCTGAGCCACGGCGCCGCGAAGAAGGTGAACAACGGATTGTTGACGGTGCCTCGCGGCTGGTTGCCAACACTCCTGCCGAGGCGGACGAACTGGTTTCCCATTACGGAGCAGACCTTGACCGCATCGACGTCGCGCCACCCGGGGGTGGACCTGAAGGTGTTCACCCCCCCGTCATTCCGGAGGAAGTCCCGTTCCTTGCGGGGAGTCAGGCCCGACAGCTTCCATATCCTCTTCGCCGGAAGGATCCAGCGACTCAAGGGCCCGCAGGTTTTCGTCAAGGCGGCCGGGATCCTGCGTCAACGCAGGCCTGATATCGATCTGGAAATGACTATTCTGGGTTCCCTTAGCGGCGCCAAGGACTTCAACCTCCAGCACTTCATCGAAGACGCCGGACTGGCCGACGTCGTCACTCACCGGCCGCCTGTCGTGGCACCGGAGCTGGCCAGTTGGTTCCGGTCCGCTGACGTGGTGGTGATGCCGTCCTTCAGCGAATCCTTCGGCTTGGTGGCGTTGGAAGCACAGGCGTGCGGTACACCCGTGGTGGCAACCAACGTTGGTGGCCTCTCCCGCGCCATTTCGGACGGAAGAACCGGCCTGCTGGTGGACGGGCACGACCCCTCCGACTGGGCCGACGCCCTTGAGGATCTTTACGACGACGTCCAAACCCGGGAGGACATGGGCCGGCTCGCTGCCACCCATGCCGAGTCCTTTGGATGGCAGCGCACTGCAGCGATCACCTTGGAAAGTTATCGGGAGGCCGTCGGCGGCCTGCTGCTTCCCCCCCGGCGCTGAGTCTCCGCTCGTATCCGCTCCCGGGCTGATAGATTGTCGCGCACAGCGAAAGAACCCCAGCAGCCGCATCCCCCCCGCTGCGGGCAGAGCCGAAGGACAAGGATGTCTGAAAACAAGGTCCTGAGTGATCTTGAAATTGCCCACCACGCCACCATGCTTCCCATTGAAGACATCGCCGAACGCGCAGGCATCAATGTGGACGCCCTCGAGCTGTACGGACCCTACAAGGCCAAGATCAACCGGGCCAAGCTGGTGCTCCCCCCCCAGGGAAAGGCCCCCCCCGGCAAGGTGGTGCTGGTCTCTGCCATGTCTCCCACCCCCCCGGCAGGCGAAGGCAAATCCACCACCACAGTGGGACTCGCAGACTCCTTGGCCCGTGCAGGGCACAAAGTGATGATCGCCCTGCGTGAACCCTCCCTGGGCCCCCATCCTGGGCATGAAGGGGGGGGGCTACCGGCGGCGGGTACTCCCAAGTGTTGCCCATGGATGACATCAACCTGCACTTCACCGGGGGACTTCCACGCCATCACGTCAGCGAACAACGCCCTCATGGCACTCGTGGACAATCACATATTCCAAGGCAATCAACTCGGAATCGATCCCCCGGCGCATGACGTTCAAACGCGTCCTGGACATGAACGACCGCTCGCTACGGGAAGTTGTCATTGGTCTCGGCGGACCCATACAAGGAGTACCTCGGCAGGACGGCTTCGACATCACCGTCGCCTCGGAAATCATGGCGGTCTTCTGCCTCGCCACGGACCTCGACGACCTTCGGGCCCGGCTGGGGGGGCGCATCACCTTCGGGTACACCTACGATCGCACCCCCGGTCACCGTGTCAGACCTCGGCGTGGAGGGTGCACTAACAATGCTCCTGAAAGACGCCATCAAGCCGAACCTCGTCCAAACCATCGCGGGCACCCCTGCGTTGGTGCACGGCGGACCCTTCGCGAACATTGCCCACGGCTGCAATTCCCTGATCGCTACCGGCACCGCCATGCAGCTTGCGGACATCGTGGTCACCGAGGCCGGCTTCGGCGCAGACCTTGGCGCTGAGAAGTACATGGATATCAAGCGCGCATCGCCGATGTGGCGCCATCCGCCGTCGTGGTGGTTGCAACAATCCGCGCCCTCAAAATGCAGGGCGGGGTTCCCAAGGAGAAACTCAGCGAGCCAAACGTCGAGGCCATGGCAGCCGGCGTCGAGAACTTGAAAAGGCACGTGGGCAACGTTGCGAAGTTCGGCATTTCGCCCGTTGTATCCATCAACAAGTTTGGAAGCGACACTCCCGAGGAACTTGAGTGGCTCCTTGCCTGGTGTGCAGCAGAAGGCGTGGAAGCCGCCGTCGCTGATGTTTGGGGCCACGGAGGCGGAGGCGACGGCGGTGACGAGCTCGCAGCCAAAGTGGCGGCGGCTTTGGATGCGCCGTCCAACTTCCGTCACCTGTACCCGCTGGAACTGAGCGTCGTGGACAAGATCCAAACGATTGTGCAGGAGATCTACGGGGGCCGATGGCGTGGAGTTCTCAGTTCCGGCACTCAGGCGCCTCGCCGAGATCGAGAAAAATGGCTGGTCAGGGCTCCCTGTGTGCATGGCCAAGACCCAGTATTCCTTCACCGACGATGCCTCCAGGCTTGGTGCGCCCAAGGGATTCCGGGTGCACGTCCGCGAACTGATTCCCAAGACGGGTGCCGGGTTCATTGTTGCGTTGACCGGCGCGGTGATGACCATGCCTGGCCTCCCCCCCAAGGAACCCGCCGCGATGCGCATGGACGTCGACTCGGACGGTAACCCCCCCACGGGCCTTTTCTAACCATCTCTCACA
>BBFS01000047.1 GCA_001313365.1 Paenarthrobacter nitroguajacolicus JCM 14115 | reverse complement strand
CGCCTCGCTTTGATCGCCGCCGAACTCGAAACCCTCGACGCTGCCCTCAAGGAACGGTCCAAGGAGCGAGCAGGAATTGCACGCGCCCTGGCGCAGCTCGAAGGCGTCCTCGAAGCGGCACCGCGCAGCCAGCCAATCGCGACAGCGGTCGCGCTTGATGATGCAGCTGAAGGCCGGTTCAGGAGTGCCTGCGACACCGCCGCCACCGCCAAGAAACTGGCGCAGGACCTGCGCCGCAAATGGGACACGGCACAGGCTGAACATCGCAATGCCTGCGTAGCCTTCGGCCTGCCGGTCGAGGTGGGCGCGCTTAGCCAAATCCAGCGGGATGCGGGCGAAGCAGCCAAATTGTGCACCTCAGCAGCCAAATCCCTGCAGCGGTTGGATGCCGCACTTGCCGGGCACGCCGGAGTCCTCGGCGAGGTTCAGACCCTCGTGGATGATCGTGAGAGAGCAGAAACCCAGGCCGACCTCGAATGGCGGACGTGCACTCGGAGGAGGCAGAGTTCGCTGCTGTTCGCGCCGCCGTTGGCGCCGAAGCGGCCATCGTCCGCGAAAAGCTGGACAAGGCCGAAAACGATCTGGCCGAAACCCGCAGCGACCTCATCAAGGAGCGAAAAAACCTCTTCGACCTCTTGGATCAGATCGGCCAGATCAGAGCGGAGGCAGCGTCCGCACGGGAGAAGGCTGACGCAGCACAAAAGCACCTGGAGGCCTCCGCTACAGGACTCCAGCGGATGATGGCCCTGCCCGGCGTCGCCGACGCTGCCCTGCCACCAGCGTTTGAGCCAATTTCCCTCACGGATTTCACTGTGAAGTCTGTGCGAGGCGCTGCCGGCGCCGTCAGTGCTGCCTCCGGGGCAAGCCAACCGCAGACGAGAACGCCCTCATCAAAGCACAGCAGGCACTGGAAAGAGAGATTGTCGCACGTACGACGTCCTCGCCGAGATCAAAAACGGCGTCCGCCTTATCGAGGTATCTGACGCCTCCGGGCGGCGCACGATCGCCGCAGCGGCAACAGAGCTCGCCCGCCAGCGGGACGAGGGCAAGGCGGCATTGTCGGACCGTGAGCACCGCGTATTCAGCGACTTTGTTCTGGGAGGCGTCGCCGACGAGCTCCGCCGCAGACTCGACCAGGCTCGGCGCTGATGTCGGCCATGAACGATTCGCTGTCGTCGATCAGGACCAGTCACGGTATCGGGGGGGTCAAAGTACGGTGGGTCCTGGCAGAGGGCGCCGGCGCGTCCGTGACGCGGATCCGCGATCTGGTCACCACAGCGCCCGCGTTGCGCACCACTGCGGCCAATGGAGAGCTGGCCGAGCTTCTCAAGGCGCGCGTCGGGGGGGAATCCTTTGCCGCAAACGCTGCCTCCGGGTACGCCGAGCACCTGCGCAGCGCCCTGGATTACCGGGCCTGGCACACGGTTGAGGTAATCATCACCGGACCCGGTGAAGGGCAACAGCGGCGACTGACGCGTGGCGCGAAACTGTCCCAGGGCGAAACCCGCTTTGTTTCGTATGTGACCTTGTTCGCAGCAGTCGACGCGTACTTGTCCAGCCTCCCCCCCGGCAACGGAGGTGCACTGCGGCTGCTGCTTCTCGATGATGCATTCGCCAAGGTCGACGACCAGACCATCGCCGAGCTGATGGGCCTCTTGGTCCGCCTGGACATCGACTTCGCCATGACCGGGCACGACCTGTGGGGCACGTACGCGCAAGTTCCTGCCCTGGATTGCTATGAAATCAGGCGCCGGCAGGATGGACCGGCCGTAACGACACACCTGCACTGGGATGGTCGGAACCGGCACCTGCGGGCCGCTCAATGACAGCAATGACCCTGCCAGAGGATGCCTTGGCCTATCTCTCCAGCGAGGCGCTAGCACCGCTGTGGATCGCGGTTCGGGGGTCGCCTGGAGAGAAACCGACTCCTCGCCAAAGGGATCGTAAAGGTCTACATCGACGACGAAGGCGCTGAACTGCTCGCGGGCTTGCTCGCCACACCTGTCATCGCAGGAGAAGTGCGCGTGCGGCTGGACAAACTCGACGCCCGGCTGCGGGAATCTGCGGCGCAGGCAGGCCTCGACACTGTCATAGAGGCAATTACAAAGGCGCCCCTGAAGGACCGTACAGCGGCAAGGGAACAAGCAGCAGCTGTCCGGGCGCTTGCCTTAGAGCGGCTAGATGCTGCCCTGGCCGGTGCCGGACTGGCAGGCGCTGCCTGGGTTCCCGCGTTCATAACCGGAGTCCAGCAGGCCGGACTGCTCACCCGTGCCGGCGAAGAATACGCCGCCCGGTGCGCTGACCGAGCCGGCGCCGTCCTGACCGCACTGGGCACCCGCACCAACCTGAGCCCGCCGGATCCTTGGTCCCAAGGGCCGGGACCGGTGTGGGAGCTGGCCGAGCTCGCGTCTCGGTGCACCGGAACAGCCCACGGACTTGACGACGGCACGCTAACCAGCGCCCTTGTCCTGCGGGCTGCATCAGCAGCGTTTGGGGGGGAGCCGATCCCCCCCGACCGCGCTACTTCCAGGCGCGCGCTATGGGAAAGGCTCGGCGTCGTCACCGACGTCATCTCCGGAAGTTTGCTCACATGGAACCTGCGGCCGCCCGGGACAGATCCGTGGTCCCGGATGATGGGGACCCGCGCCGACCTCGGCCTGGTCACTCATCTGACCGTGCATGAGCTGCGTGCTGCCGGGGGGGCCGGCACACTCCTTGCCAGCCCCCCCGGCACTGTCGTGTCCGTATGTGAGAACCCTCAGGTACTGCAGGGTGCGGCCAGGACGGCGGTTCCCGGCGTGCTGTTATGCCTGTCGGGCAACCCTGCCAGTGCAGGCGTGTTGGCCCTGGACCGACTCATCGCCGATGGCAATGTCGTGCGGTATCACGGCGATTTTGACTGGCCTGGTGTTGCGATCGCGGGCCGCCTCATAGCGTCTGGCGCCACGCCTTGGCGTCTGACCGCAGTTGATTATGAAGCGGGTGCGAGCTGTCTGCCCGCAGATGAAGCGCTTTCACTCGAGGGTAAGCCGGTCCCAACCCCCATGGGATCCAGCCCTCGCCGTCGTCATGGCCCGGCAGGGGGTGGCCGTACACGAGGAGTCGCTCCTCAATCTGTTGCTTAGCGACCTCGTGTGAATAGGTCAGCAGCGCGGCGATCATGGGATGATCCGGACGTTTAGCGCGCCGACCAGCAATCTTTGCAAGGGGGGCCATTTAGGGGAACCGGAACACTGACGAAGACAAGAGAAGATAGTAAGTAAGAGGACTAAAGACGAATGCCTGCATCACGTCGGCTCAACGGGGGACAATTTAGTTGGCGCTGCGCAAGATGTTTGTGAGTTGTTGATCTGCCTGGAAGAACTTCCAATAAGGTAACGATGGAATACCGCGGGCACATGTTTTTGGGGGGGCTGGCCCGAAGTGGGCCGGCTAGTTGTACTGCTCAGGGAGGTTGGTTAGACGGCTGACGGGTGGTTTGTTCCCGAGTGCGGTGTGGGGGGGCCTGTGGTGATTGTTGTTCGAGGCCCTGACGTTGGCGGCTACTTCGGGACGTCCGTTGGCCAGGACCGTCTGGGAGGCGTCACTGCTATTCAGTACCGCGTCCCCGTCCCTTGCAGCTTGCGTCAATGAATCAGTTTTCACACAGGCTTCGCGCCTAAGTTGGGCGAGGAGACGATCTTTGCCCACCCACCAGCCAAACTCCGACCTCACACTTGCTGAATCACACAGAGGCCCCCGTGCGCCAACAGATCTAGTCGACTTGTCATGATCAAGTTTGTTGGCTATCTCCAGCAGCTGGCGGCTCCGTCAGCAGGACGGGGGGCCGCAACCGGGGGGGCTGTGTGTTCACCATTGCCAACTAACTTGTCACTTGTGCAATGTTAATTGTCCTCGCCAACTAACTTGTCACTTGTGCCAAGTATCTTGGCAACTCACACCAACTAGTCCCCCCGTCGAGCACCATCGCCGGCAAGGGGGGGCCGGGTAACTAGAACTCCCAGTCCTCATCCTCCGTGTTGACGGCCTTGCCAATCACGTAGGAGGAGCCTGAGCCGGAGAAGAAGTCGTGGTTCTCGTCGGCGTTCGGGGGACAGGGCCGACAGGATGGCCGGGTTCACGTCGGTGACGGAAGCCGGGAACATGGCCTCGTAGCCGAGGTTCATGAGGGCCTTGTTGGCGTTGTAGTGCAGGAACTTCTTGACGTCCTCGGCCAGGCCGACACCATCGTAGAGGTCGTGCGTGTACTGGACTTCGTTTTCGTACAGTTCGAAGAGAAGCTCAAACGTGTAGTCCTTGATTTCCTGCTTACGGGCCTCGGAAACCTTCTCCAGGCCCTTCTGGAACTTGTAGCCGATGTAGTAACCGTGCACGGCCTCGTCGCGGATGATGAGGCGAATGAGGTCAGCCGTGTTCGTGAGCTTGGCGCGCGAGGACCAGTACATGGGCAGGTAGAAGCCCGAGTAGAACAGGAAGCTCTCCAGCAGTGTGGAGGCAACCTTTCGCTTCAAGGGGTCGTCGCCTGGTAGTAGTCCATGACGATCTGCGCCTTCTTCTGCAGGTTCTCGTTCTCGAGCGACCAGCGGAAAGCGTCGTCAATCTCCTTGGTAGAGCACAGGTGGAGAAGATCGACGAGTAGGACTTGGCATGCACCGACTCCATGAAGGCAATGTTGGTGTACACAGCTTCTTCGTGCGGGGGTGATCGCGTCCGGAATCAGCGAAACGGCGCCGACGGTGCCCTGGATGGTGTCCAACAGAGTGAGGCCGGTGAAAACGCGCATGGTGAGCTGCTGCTCGTCCGGCGTCAGTGTGTGCCACGACTGGACGTCGTTGGACAGAGGCACCTTTTCCGGGAGCCAGAAGTTGTTGACCAGCCGGTTCCAGACTTCCACATCCTTATCGTCCTGGATCTTGTTCCAGTTGATGGCCTCGACGTGGCTGAGAAGCTTCACTTTTTCGGTCATGACTCCGACTCACTTTCTGAAGATTTACCGGCTGAGTCTTCGACGCAGAACCTGCAGTCGGCTTTCTCGATGCCTTTATTGGTGTGATCTCGTGTATGGGCATTTCGTTGCATTGTCAGCATCGATCGGCTTTCGGGCTGCTGACATTTTTGCACGGGTTTCGGCACTAGCCTGCTTCCCGAAGTTTGGGTTGCCCGGGCCTTTCCGGGCATCCGATAGGGCTGCTCTCGCCTCTTCAGACATGGTGTGTCCGAACCAGGATGATCTGGGCCAAATTTACCGTAGTTGGGATTCTCTCCCCCGGCGAATGTGCCTTCCGGTCTCTGGTCCATTTCTGCCGCTGCTCCAGAGAGTGTGAACTGCCAAAGAATGGATTCTCCTCGCCAAACCGACTCAGGCCTTTTCGCCCGGTAGATCGAAGACGTGCGGCCTCCCGCATTTCTTCTGTCCAGACCACACCAGTCGGACCCAGTCCACCCTCCGAGAGATTCAGGAGACGGTCCCCCCCCTGGCCCCCCCTCAAATATGCGATCCAGTCCATCTCGGCTTGCCCAAGTTGGTCCAGTCCTTCAAGCCAATCAAGTTCGTCAGCAATGAGATCCGCAGGATCGTGCTTCCTTACCCAGTCATAGAAAGGAGTCTTGCGACCCTCGGCGGCGACTCTGAGATGTTGATGGAACCGACGGCTGGTGGTCTTGGTCGTAATGCCGACGTAGCGGTACTCAACCTCACGGCGAAGCCGGACGCCATAAACCAAGCCACCTGTCGCCGTCGTAGTTCCCCTCAACTCAAAGCACCACCGTCATAGCGCACATGAAACGCAGCCCTCAACCTCGGTCCCTTCGAGGGCCATCTGGCGGAGACGGATGTAGTAGAGGGTCTTGATGCCCTTGCGCCATGCGTAGATCTGCGCCTTGTTGATGTCACGCGTGGTGGCGGTGTCCTTGAAGAACAGCGTCAGGGACAGGCCCTGGTCCACGTGCTGCGTGGCAGCGGCGTAGGTGTCGATGATCTTCTCGTAGCCGATTTCGTAGGCATCCTGGTAGTACTCCAGGTTGTCGTTGGTCAGGTACGGAGCCGGGTAGTAAACGCGGCCGATCTTGCCTTCCTTGCGGATTTCGATCTTGGCGGCCACCGGGTGGATCGAGGACGTGGAGTTGTTGATGTAGCTGATGGAACCGGTGGGCGGCACGGCCTGCAGGTTCTGGTTGTAGATACCGTGCTCCATGACCGAAGCCTTCAGCTCGCGCCAGTCATCCTGGGTGGGGGATGTGGTGGCCGGCGAAGAGCTCGCGGACGCGCTCCGTCTCCGGAACCCATTCCTGCTCGGTGTACTTGTCGAAGAACTCACCGGAAGCGTAGGTGGACTTCTCGAATCCGCCGAACTTCTGGCCGGTCTCGATGGCCAGGCGGTTGGAAGCGCGCAGGGCGTGGAACAGCACTGTGTAGAAGTAGATGTTGGTGAAGTCCAGGCCCTCTTCGGAGCCGTAGTGGACGTGCTCGCGGGCAAGGTAGCCGTGGAGGTTCATCTGGCCGAGGCCAATCGCGTGGCTCTGGGCATTGCCCTGGGCGATGGAAGGCACGGAGTTGATGTACGACATGTCCGAAACAGCACTGAGGGCGCGGATGGAGGTCTCAATGGAGAGTCCAAAGTCCGGCGAATCCATGGTCTTGGCGATGTTCATGGAACCGAGGTTGCAGGAAATGTCCTTGCCAACGGTCTCGTAGCTGAGGTCCTCGGCGTAGATGGACGGCGAGGAAACCTGCAGGATCTCCGAGCACAGGTTGCTCATGGTGATCTTGCCGTCAATCGGGTTGGCCCGGTTCACGGTGTCCTCGAACATGATGTACGGGTAGCCGGACTCGAACTGGATCTCCGCGAGGGTCTGGAAGAACTCGCGGGCGCTGATCTTGGTCTTCTTGATCCGGGAATCGTCAACCATCTCGTAGTACTTCTCGGTCACCGAAATATCGGAGAACGGAACGCCGTAGACCTTCTCGACGTCGTACGGGGGAGAAGAGGTACATGTCCTCGTTCTTCTTGGCGAGCTCGAACGTGATGTCCGGAACCACGACGCCCAAGGAGAGCGTCTTGATGCGGATCTTCTCGTCAGCGTTCTCACGCTTGGTGTCCAGGAAGCGGTGGATGTCCGGGTGGTGGGCGTGCAGGTACACGGCACCTGCGCCCTGGCGGGCACCGAGCTGGTTGGCGTAGGAGAAGCTGTCTTCGAGGAGCTTCATCACGGGGGATGACGCCGGAGGACTGGTTCTCGATCTGCTTGATCGGGGGGGCGCCGTGCTCGCGGATGTTGGTGAGCGAAAGAGCTACACCGCCGCCGCGCTTGGAGAGCTGGAGCGCGGAGTTGATGGCGCGGGCAATCGACTCCATGTTGTCCTCGATGCGGAGCAGGAAGCAGGAGACGAGCTCACCGCGCTGAGCCTTGCCGGCATTGAGGAACGTGGGAGTGGCCGGCTGGAAGCGGCCGTCAATGATTTCGTCGACGAGGCGGTTCGCCAGCTCTTCGTCACCGCGGGCCAGGTGGAGGGCCACCATGCAGACGCGGTCTTCGTAGCGCTCGAGGAAACGCTTGCCGTCAAAAGTCTTCAGCGTGTAAGACGTGTAGAACTTGAAGGCGCCGAGGAAGGTCTCGAAGCGGAACTTCTTTTTGTACGCGCGGTTGAAGAGGTCGCGGATGAAGTTCATCGTGTACTGGTCGAGGGTTTCGCGCTCGTAGTACTGGTTCTTCACCAAGTAGTCGAGCTTCTCTTCCAGGTCGTGGAAGAACACCGTGTTGTTGTTCACGTGCTGCAGGAAGTACTGGTGCGCAGCTTCACGGTCGGCTTCGAACTGGATCTCACCGTTGGGGGGGCCATACAGGTTCAGCATGGCGTTGAGCTCGTGATAACCCAAGCCCTTGAAAGCCTCAGGCAGCGGCTTCTTGACCGTGTCCACAGCGCCCCCCGGTTACTTCTGTTTCTGCGACAGTTGTGTCCAAAACTTTTCCAGCCCTTCGTTGACCCGTTGAACGTCTTCCGGCGTCCCCATGAGTTCAAATTTGTAAAGATGCGGCACCTTGCACTTGACGGAGATGATGTCCCCCGCTGCGCAGTAGTTATCCGCGAAATTGGTGTTCCCTGCTCCAATAACACCCCCCGGATCAGTTTCCTGTTCCGGGGATCGTTCAAAAACCTGATGACCTGTTTCGGCACAGAACCTTCGCCGTTTGTTCCGCCGTAAGTGGGCAGCACAAGGACGAAAGGTTCAAGGGCCTGAAGCGGAGCATCCTGGGCATAGAGCGGGATGCGTGCTGCATCCCTGCCCAATTTTTGGACGAATCGTTTGGTGTTCTCGGAGGTCGAGGAAAAGTAGATGAGGTGACTCCTGGTGGTGACCGCTTCCGCAGCTTCGCGTACGGTTGCCGTTGCCAGCGGTGCCATGGGAGTCACCTCCACTACATAGGAATTCTGAGTTTGCTGTGGTGGCGAAGTTTGAATGGAAACTTAGGCCACGGAGGAAACAGCCTGGGCCAGTTCCTCGATCTTGTCCGGGCGGAAACCAGACCAGTGGTCCTGCTCGGTCACGACAACCGGCGCCTGCATGTAGCCCAGGGCCTTGAGGCGCTCGAGGGCCTCGGCATCCTGGGAGATGTCGACACTCTGGTAGGCAATGCCCTTCTTGTCGAGTGCACGGTAGGTTGCGTTGCACTGAACACAGGCCGGCTTCGTGTAAACCGTAACGGTCATGATCCCTGTCCCCTTAGTTGAAGTCTGTCGCTCTTCGTATCTGGCGGGCTCAACCGGAACTAGTTTCTGAATCCGATACCGGCCCGCGGGCTGCTGTGGCAGCCAACACGCTTATTTAGTCTTGTGCTGGTTTCCCGCTCAATCCGTAAATCGATACTACATGTAGTGCAAGCGCCTCGCCGGAACCCCCCAAGATGATGTATTACAAGTATGTCATTCAATCCACCGCTCGTCCACAGGCGAGGGCCCTCAAAATGTCCGTGATTCCGCCGAATTGAGAGATGTCATCCACACCCTGTGGACTACTTAGCCACATTTAATCTTCAGCGTGTCGCCCGGATACGGCGTGTCGTGACACTTTGAAAATGTGGCGTGGCGAACAGCTAAAATCGGCTGATGGTCAACCTTCTCCATCTCCGCACCTTGATGGAGGTCACCCGGTTGGGTTCCTTCGCAGCCGCTGCCGCCCAACTCGGCTACACAGCTTCCGCAGTCTCCCAACAGATGGCTGCGCTGGAACGCGATACCGGCGTCGAACTCTTCCAGCGGTCGGCCCGCAGCGTTGTCCCAACGGAGGCCGCGTTGACCATGACCCGGCACGCGTCGAAAGTGTTGACCGATGTCGAAGCCCTCATGGCAGCTGCCTCGAGGACCAATGACTCCCCCCCGCGCAGGAACTGAGGCTGGGCATTTTCCCCCCCAGCCTCGCAACCTACGTACTGCCGGACATCCTCAGGAATGAGCGATGGAGCGGACTGGGTATTGAGCTGCGGGTCTCCGTGGCCGAGCCGGCACAAACCATTCAAGGCCTGCGCAGCGGCGGTGAACTGGATGTGGCACTTGTGTACCAGGTGGGGCAGTCCGGCCTGGCGTGGCCGCATTCACTGGAACGCCAGTGGATTGGCGACGACGACTTCCGCGTAGTGCTGCCGGCATCCTGGAAGATCCGCGAGGACGCCGAGATCGAGGCAGCACATCTCTCCGACATGCCATGGATCGTCCACCACCCGGGCACCAGCGATGCCTGGTGATCGAACGCCTGTTCGCCAGCTGCAACCTGCACCCCCCGGGTGGTGGCGTACAGCGACGATTTCCACGCGAGCCTGGAGATGACAGCCGCCGGCCTTGGTGCCTCGCTGGTACCGGAACTGGCCCTGCGGCACCGGCCACCCGGCGTCGTGGTCCTTGACGTACCGGACATCCGGCTGGCCCGGAACGTGTTCGCCCTTCTCATCAACGAAAAGCGCACAGCCCAAGTGCAGTTGTTCACACAGTTGCTTGCGGACACTCTCAGGGACACCTCGGGAAAGAGTGGTCTTCACCCCCTGAAATCCGCTCCTGTCAAGGGTCGCAAGCTCCAGAGGTGAATTGCTGCGAAGTGCTGGAACCCGCCGGTTGATGGGGGGGTTAGATTGATCACATGGGCAAGGTAGCGAGCAAACATTTTGGGGAGATCGAGCTCAATCACGGGCGTGAACATTGCTTCGTCGCGAGACACGAACTTGGCGGCAACCAGCTGGAGCTGGACCTCAATGTCACCGCGCACGACCACTTCGATGAGGCGGCCATGCGCAAAGTGGACTATAGATTGCGCTTCCTGCCGGAACTAGTGGATCAGGTCAGGGAGATGATCGCCGATGAACTCGACCAGGACGGCACCAATCCCCCAACAGTTCCTGCACTTCCACAGCTCGCAGCTCAAGGAAGAGCAACTCGAATCGGTCTTTGGTGTCAGCGACAAGGGCCAGCTCACCAACGACGTCTTCCTGAAAGCCCTCAAACTCGGCCACGTGGCATCTATCCGGGTCAGCCGGAGCGGTACTTCGTGTTGGACTTCACCCTCGGCTCGCACTTCACCGACGAGCTGCTGGTAGTGGCCGCTGATGAGGACGGCGTGGTGGACGACGAAATCCTGTGGGAGTCGTAAACAGCTTTTAACCGCGAACGACGGCGGCCGGTCACCTTTCGGGTGACCGGCCCCGCCGTCGTTATGGCTGGCTTGACGAGGTTCAAGTCACCATGGCCTATCCATACCCGGGGGGGCTTTGTCCGGTCCTCGCAGGTACTCGCCGCGTTCCTGACCTTCCGAACGCTCCCGCTGGGCCTGCTGCGCGTTCTCTTCAAGTTGCTGAAGCTGTTCCTGTTTGGGGGGGGCGACGGCGTTTCCTGGTTGGGCGCGGATGCACCGTCGTTCCGCGACTCGCCCTCGGTGATTTTGCCGGCCAGCCGGTCCTGGGCCGCATCCAGGCTGCCACCCTCTCCGGCGGCGTTTGCCGGACCTTCCGCGTGGCACTGCGGCGGTGCGCTTTTTGCTGCCCCCCCATGGCTTCCCTGAACAGTTGGGCGGCGGCATCCCGATCCCCGGCGGCGTCCCCCCAACTTCTCAATGCTGAGGACCAGATTGACGCGCACTTTGCACTCATCGACGCCGGAGCCGGCTTTGAGGGCTGACTCAAAGTCCTTCCGCGCAGCTGTGAAGTCGCCCGCCAAAACGTGGGCATCCCCCGGAGGCGAAATGGGCCTTATGCGGCTCAAGTATGTTGGCTATCTGCAACCACGACGCCGCGCTGGCGACACCCTGCTGCTCCCCGGAATCGAAGGACTGCCCGGCAGAGGCACCCAACACCCCAACACTCAGGAGCTTCGCCGCAACTGCGAGCGCCACGAGCGCAGGTGGCGCTGACCAGAGTGCAAGGCTGCTTCGCCGTCGTCGTGCGTTGTCCCCGTTCATGTGGTGGGCTCCTTCCGCATGGCTGGCCGAAGCGTTTGAAGTGCGGTGAAGTGCCGCAACGGCTCGTGGATTGCCAGGAGGAAAGCGGCCAGGGCGAGCAGCCAGTAGAGTTCTACGCGCCCCGGGCCGTCGTGTGTCATGGCGGTCGTGGGGGCCGGGGCGGGCTTGGCCCAACATGTCCGATGTTGGCTCGGCGCCTGTTCTGTGGGCGTAGGGGGACGTGGAGTTGCTCTGCGATGGTTCGCAACTGCGATTCGTCAATTCGTGAGACGGCATCCTGTGGGGTGTTGGAGGTTTTGTCCTTCACGTATCCAGCGTCAGGGTCCGCGGTTTCCTTCATCGGGCCGCCCTCGCCGGTGCCGTACCCCCCCAGCACCGCTCCCCCCGGCCACGTGGGTGGCATCCATGGGGGGGGCCGGGGCCTCGGCACTGGTGTTCTCACCGTCGCCGGCGTAGAAGACGACTGCCGGGCGACCTGGATGTTGCTGGTTAGCGGCTGCGAGCCTTTCTTTCAGGAGTTCTGCCGCACCCGTGACGCTGCTCCCCCCCTTGGCGTATCTGCTGTTTTGGGGGTTGCAAGGTGGTCATGGCGGTTTGGAGGGCTGTTGCGTCCCGCGTGAGCGGCATGCGGACGGTTGCTTTGTTGTCGAAGGTGAGGAGGGAGAACTTGGCTCCCGCGAGTTCCTTTGCGATGGCCATGACGTCCTGTTTGACCCCTGAAAGCCGGGTGCCGGTTCCGTTGTAGTCTTCGGCTGCCATGCTGGTGCTGGTGTCTACGACGAAGTAGACGTCGAGGTCAGCGGTGGCGGTTTGGGCTTGGCCACCTGCCAACCGGGACGCAAAGCGGCGAGCAGAAGAAGTACGACGGCGACGCTCCGCAGGGCTGCGGGCCTCCAGGTTCGAAGCGGCTGGCTTCGAACACGCCTCATGTAGGTCCAGGCAGTGAAGCCCAGCACGGCGACGAATGCCAATGCCAGTAGGGGCCACGGAATGATGGGGCGAAGGTCATGGCTCCAGCCGCCATCCGAGCAGCAGCATTCCCGAGCCGGCAAGCAAGGCGATACCCAGAGGCCAAGCGGGTGTATCGGCGACCACTGCCTGCGGTGCCGCGAGGTAGCTTGTGGCCTCGGTTTCCTGCACTTTTTGGACAATGCCCGGCACGGCGGTGGGGCTGTCCAAGGTGAAGTAGGAGCGCCGGTCCTTTCTGCTGCTGCCCTGAGCTGTGCACCGGGCTGCTCGAGTTGCTCGCCGTAGTCCATGTCGCCGGGGTTCAGGACGTACACCTTCACGTTTTTCCCGGGGGGGCCAGGGCTGCGGCCTCGTCCAAGGTAAAGATCGGTTCCCCGGAAAGAAAGTTGTCCGTGGCCAGCACCACGGACCGTGAGCGCTGGTTGTCTCCTAGCTGGTTGTCCCCCCCTCGATTGGTATCTACTGCGGCGGTGTCGGGGGGGAAGCTCTGTATGCAGGATGCCAGTCCGTCACCAATGAGCGATGAGCTTCCCCGTTCCAGGTGCCGTCGAAGAAGGACCCGGTGCCGCTGTCCAAAGCTTCCTTCGCTTGCGTGAGTTGTTCGGCGGCGAACTGGTAGTCGTCGGTGAGCGGGAAGAGTTGCACACTGCTGCTGTCGAAGATGACCATGCCGATTCTTTCGCCGTCGAACTCCTTGGCGAGGTCTTCGAATACTGCAGCGATGGCGGCATCCGTGCTGGTCATGGACCCAGAGACGTCCAAGCACAGCACGATGTCCCTGTTCCTGACTTCCGGATGCTCTGTTGTGCGTTGGATGGGCCTCGCGGCTGCCGTGGCGGTCGCAGCGAGGAACACTGCGCCCAACACCACCGCGAGCGCCAAGCGGGTGCGGTGCCGGCGTAACGCCCGTTGGTATTCGGGGAGGTCAGCGAGCCGCCCACCGTGCGCGATTGGCTTGGTTCTCTGCGGACGACGGCGGCGGTACAGCCACGCTGTGACTGTCACGGCTGCTGCGGCCATGGGAAGAATCCACCAGTAGCTTAGTTCCATGCCAAGACCACCTGACGCGCGGTCTCCGCGGATTGCCTGACCGTATGGACGGGTAGCGGCGCGAACTCGTTGGGATAGATGCCGGCCACAACTGCCGCAAGTTCCTTGAGGTCGTGGCGGTGGAGATCCTCGAGGGTCATGGAGGTCACTGGCAGGCTGGTGGCCGCTCCGGCGAACTCCCGCACGAGGAAGCTGAGCCGCTGGTGCGCGTCGCGCTCGGGTAGCGGCCGGCGTCGGCGTCTGAAGCTGTGGCGTTGATTGCGGCCAGGCAA
Source organism: Paenarthrobacter nitroguajacolicus JCM 14115 (assembly GCA_001313365.1). The sequence goes on along the minus strand of BBFS01000047.1, from coordinate 20,760 downwards.
GCGGCCCGAAGTGTCTCAAGGTCCGGCACCACCGTCACCTGACGGGCTGGATCTTCGTGGTGAGCCACCATTTTGCGGGCTGGCCGGAAGATCCATGCATACCAAGCCCCCCCGATGATGAGCACCAGAACGAGCCCAAGCCACAACCATTGTGGCTGATACTGCAGGGGCGAATAGAAGGCGGCTTCATCCTGCACGAGTGCCACCCCCCCGGGCAAAGGTTTTTGTGGTGAAAGTTCCGGAGCGGTGCTTTTCCAGGAGTGAGAAGACTGCAGTCAGGACGTTCTCATTACCGGTTGTATGTTCCTCGGCGATTCCCAGCCTGTGGAACACGTCCCGCCGCCCTTGGTCGCGTTTAAGCATTGCCGCAGCGTAGGCGGCATGTACTTTGCCATCCCCCGGCCACGGACCGGGGAATTCCACGTCCCGTGCCCACGTCCGTGCTGTCTTGCATTTGACTCCCTGCCTCAGCAGCGAGCTCTGCGTCCCGAACGGTCAGCCACAGGACTTCGTGCCGGCCGCGCAACCTCCGCATCAAGCCCTCCGTGCGGCATCCGGCAGGAACTCGTCCGCAATGACGACAATGAGCAGGCGCCCCTTCAGGTACCTCAGCACATAATCCAGCTGCGCTGCGATGCCACTGGCTGGGCCGTCAAGGGAAGCACTCGCATCCACTTCACGGAGCAGCCGCTCCAAATGCTCCTCGCCACTGCGGGGGGGCGGGAGGTACTTGGACGCAACGGCGTTCCCATGAAGGAGACCCACGTCGTCACCGTGCCGGGAAGCAAGGTACCCCCCCAGGACCCCCCCGGCCGCATGAACGGCGATGTCCTTCTTGGACTCCCCCGAGAACGCCTGTGCCGCCATGTTCCTTCCGGTATCCACCAGTAACAGGACCGCGTGGCGGCGCACTGCGACATAGCGCTTGACCAGGGGTGATCCGTGCCGTGCCGTGGCTTTCCAATCGATGTCGCGGACCTCGTCGCCGGGGACATACGCCCGGAGTTCGTCGAAGTCCAGGCTGCGTCCCTTGAAGACCGAACCGTATTCGCCGTCAAGAAGGGTCAGTGTCCTACGGTGGGCGAAGATGAACATCTTCGACTTGACGCGTCGGAGGAGGCTGGGCACGTGCAGGCCCCCCCGCTACGGCGTCTGGACGGACGCCAGCACGGCATCGATCACGGTTTCCACGGAAATTTCCTCAACCACGGCATCGAATCCGAGAATGATCCGGTGACGCAGGATCCGATGTGCGAGGTTTTTGACGTCCTCAGGTATGACGTGGTCACGCCCCTTGAGCAGTGCCATGGCGCGGGCTGCCTGGCTGAAGGCGATGCTCGCCCGCGGCTGGCACCGAATTCCACGACGCTGGCCAGCCTGGGCTCCAGATACTGTGAAGCGTTGCGGGGTGACGTAGCGAGTCCCACGATGTAGCGGACGATCGCCGGATCAATGTAGACCCGCCGTACCAATTCCTGGACCTGGACTACGGCGTCAAGGGAGGCGGCCGCCGGAGGCTTCTGGTCCGCGTTGAACACGCCGGCGTCAATCCGCCGGATGACTTCCGCTTCCTCCGCAGGACTTGGATAGTCCAGTACGTCCTTGAGCATGAACCGGTCCATCTGCGCTTCGGGAAGACGATACGTCCCTTCTTGCTCTATAGGGTTCTGCGTAGCCAGCACCAGGAAGGGCTGGGGGGGCAAAGGGTAGGACTCGCCGCCGATGGACGTCTGCCGCTCCTGCATCGCTTCCAGCATGGCGCTCTGGGTCTTGGCACTGGATCGGTTGATCTCGTCCAGCAGGACGATGTTGGCGTGGACCGGGCCCAATTGGGTGACAAACGTGCCTTTGACGGCGTCGAAAATCTGCGTACCGGCGATGTCGCTGGGCAGCAGGTCCGGCGTGCACTGGATCCGGCGGAACTCCGCGCTTACCGACTCCGCGATTGCTTGGGCCGCGGTGGTCTTGGCCAGGCCGGGCACACTTTCCAACAGGACGTGCCCACCGGTCAACAGGCCGATCACAAGCGTCTCGCGCAGCTGTGCCTGGCCCACCACTTTGTTTTCGAAGCTTCGTACGATGCTCCCGACGAGTTGCTGGGCACGGGCCATGTCCGGCGCATCGATTCCGGCCATGGCTGTGATCTGTTGCACTCGTGGTCCCCTTGCTTGCTGGCGTTGATGTGAAACGGCCACTTCATCCAAGCTTCCTGGAGCGTCGTTGCAATGGGGGGGACCCCTCCCCATGCGGACTCCTGAGGTCTATCCTTTTGCCATGCATCCGCTACCAGCCGCCTATCAGAAGTACCTCGCCTCCCAGGACCAGCACGTCATCGACGCCGTACGGCCGGTTCTCCTCCAGTCTGCAGCAGACCAACGCCACGGCGTCCGCATCACCTTCAACAGGGGCCCAACCGGTCACCAAGCCCATCTGGACGATTCCATACCCTACGGGAGATCATCGAGGACATCGACTGACACCGAACTAACCCTTCATAGCGCCAGACAGGGCAAACGAATTTCCCATGCCACGCGATACCAGCGCATAGAGCACCAGCACAGGGACCGAATACAAGATGGAGAACGCGGCCAACTGGCCGTAAGCGATAGCGCCGTGCTGGCCAAAGAAGCTGAAGATGGAAACGGCGGCTGGTTGCTTGCCTGTGGACAGCAGCAGGATGAAGGGGACGAAGAAGTTCCCCCCCACGCCTGGATGAAAACAAAAATAAACACCACTCCCAGTCCCTGCCTCATCAGAGGCAGGACGATGCTCCGCAGCGCCGCCATCGTGGAGGCCCCCCCATCCACCCACGCCGCTTCCTCCAACTCTAGAGGAACGGAATCCATGAAGTTCTTGGTCATCCAGATCGCCATGGGCAACGTGGTAGTTGCCATGAAGAAGATGGTGGCAGCCATGGAATCCAAAAACTGAAGCTGAACAAACAAGCCATAGACAGGCACCATGATGGCCGTCACAGGCAACGACGTCCCAAACAGGACCGTGTACATGAAGGGCCTGTTGAACCGTGATTGATATCTGGACAACGGGTAGGCGGCAAGCACAGCTGCAAGCACATTCACCACAGCCGTGCCCGCTGACAACAGAAAGCTGTTTGCCAAGGGTTGAAACAACAGCTCGGGAGTCATCACCGCACGGAAGTTCTCGGTGGAAGGCGCAAGGGGACCTTGGTCTGGTACCCGGCTTGAGGGTCGACGGCGGCCAGCAGCAACCAGAGCAACGGCGCGACAAAACAAATCCCGATGACCGCCAGGGCGATGTCCGCGCCCAACTTGGCCTTGGTGGTCATGGCCGTTGCTCCCGTAGCAACCGCACGTACACGCCACCGAAAATCATCCCCCCCAACAGAATCAGCACCGATGCCACGGCTGTGCCGTAACCAATGTCACCGAACTTGAACGCTTCCTGGTAAGCCAACACCGGCAAGGTGGTGCTGGCATTGGCGGGGGCCTCCGGCAGTCATCACCCAGATGAGGGTGAACACAGCCAACGTCTGAAGCGTGATCAGCATCAGGTTGGTGGCGATACTGCTCCGGATGAGCGGCAGCGTGATGAAGGCGAGCCGCTGCCAGCCTCGTGCCCCATCCATGAGCGCCGCCTCTGCGATATCCCTGGGAACGTCAGCAAGCGCTGCCCGGTAAACCAGCATGGAGAAGGCAGTTCCATGCCAGGTGTTCGCCAAGACGATCGCCACCAGGGGGAAACGAGTACAGCCAATCCGGGCCCACACCACCGAAGGCTCCCACTACCTGGTTGAGCGTTCCCTCACGGTTGAAGTAGGCGTATGCGGCAAACGCAGCACGATCTCCGGAAGCACCCAGGCCGCCACCACAGCGGTCCCCACCCAGGATGCCATTGCCCTGCGCGAACGCGTCATCAACAGGGCAATCAGCAAGCCCAACACATTCTGTCCCAGCACCGCCGACGCTGCGACGAACACTATCGTGAGCCACGCGGCCAAAGGGAAGGAGTCGTCGCTGAACATCCGGACGTAATTGTCCGCACCCACCCACTGCGGGTCTTTGGCCGCCCGCCCTGACAACGCGGCGTCGGTGAACGAGGCGTAGAAGGACCACGCCACAGGAGCCAGCAGGAACAACAGGAGCAGGAGAACGGACGGGACGACGGGGGGGAGCAGCCGCAGGACGCGGCGCATACTCATTTCTCCAGAACCTTGTCCTCACCTACCAGCTTGCGGACGGTGGCATCGTATTCAGCCGCGGCGTCCTCAGGACTCTGCTTACCCGTGATGACGGACTCAGTAGCTACTTGGACGGCCGTGGAGATCCTCGGATAATCGGCAGTCGCCGGCCGGTAATGCGTTACCTTCACCAAGTCTGAAACGTCCTTCACGAACGGGTTGGCTGCCAGATACTCAGGCTCCGATGCAACATCCGTGCGGACAGCGATCTGGGAGTTGTTGATGTCGTAGGCCAGGGCGTTCTTCTTGTTGAGCGCTGTGGTGAGGAACTGGAAGGCCAGTTCAGGGTTCTTACTCTTCGCCCCCCCCACAGCCAGGGTCCAACCACCGGACATGCTCACGCCACCGGGGTCCTGTCCCTTCTGGGTGGGGGGGAACATTGCTACGCCCATCTCCTGCTCATAGCCGGCCCACTCATACGCGCCGCCTTTCTGCCAGAACGACGGCGTGTAGGAACCTTCCACAGTTGCCCCGAGTTTGCCCTGCGGGAACCACTCGCCAAAGACCTTCTTCCAGACATTCGCGTCCAGGGCTTCGGCAGGGCTCACGGCGAGCTTCTCGTCATACAGGGTTTTCAAGAACGCCAACGAGTCGGTGAACCCTTGGGAGCCCACCACCCACTTCTTTTCGTTCTCGTCATACAGGCTGCTGTCTGTGCCATAGAGCAGTTCATAGAAGCCCTGCATGACCGTTCCCTCTCCGGTCCCCTTGCCTGCATACATGTTGAACGGGATCACATTGGGATCCGCAGCTTTCATGGCGCGCGCGGCGGTCAGGATCTCGTCCCACGTTCTCGGCTGCCACGGTACGGAAATTCCCGCCTTCTGCAGGACGGACTTGTTATACCAAATGCCCCGGGTATCCGTGCCCAACGGCACCGCATAAATGCCGCCGTCATCCGCGCGGCCAGCTGCCTTGGCAGCTTCGTTGAACGCCCCCCCCAGTCGTCCCACTTCTCAAGGTAACTGTCCAGCTTGAGGAGGTAACCGGCGTCGACGTCGGACCGCACCTTGAAGGTGTCCTCATAGAAAACATCCGGCGCCGTATCAGCGGAACGCTGAGCCAGGGCGAGCTTTGTCCCATAGTCGTCGTCATTGGCCTGGATGGGCTGAAGGTCCACGGTCATACCGGAGTTTGAAGCTTCGAATTCCTTCTTGGCGTCCTGCATGACGGTGTCCAAGGCCGTGAACGAGTCCGTTTTCTGATAGACGATCTTGAGCGTTTTGCTCTCAGCAGCCTCAGGTGTGGTCGAACAAGACGTCGCTGCCGTAAGAACGGCAGCGACGGAGACAACGGCAGCGAACTTAACTGCGGCAGATTTCACCGACATTTTAGTCATTGCCTTGTTTTTCACAGGGCGGCGCATGATGCTCCATTCAGTCGAACGTGGCTACAGCCCCCATACTTCACCGTGACACCCATGCGACGTGGCCGAGCCTTGTGGATATTCAGTTGTCCTGCTTCGAACTAGCCTTCCAGCAGGAGCCTTTGCGCGCGCGGAGCCAGCATGTGCTCCAGAACCAGGCAGGCGGCACCAATGGCGCCAACGTCTTCACCTACACCGGTTCCCACGACTTCCAGGTCATGGATCATGCGGGCTGCGTTGTTCTTGTCCAGCAAATCCGGAACGCGTTCCAGGAAGTAAGGGGACATCCGCCCCCAGAATGGACCACCGAAGACGACGCGCTCCACGTCCAGTGTGTTGGTCACGATGGAAACGGCGCGAGCACCAGTGTGGCGGACTTGTCCAGGATGGCAATGGCTTTGGCGTCACCAGCATCTGCTTTGTCGCACAACGCGGCATAGCGTTCCTGGACTTCAGGGCCGTCAGCACCCTCCCGGTGCCCTTCAAGCAAACCGGCGGCTTCGGCCTCGGCCACCAGCACCTGCGGAATGCAGGAAGACTTGACGCAGCCGTGCAATCCACAATCACACTGCGGACCGTTAGGGTCCACCACGATGTGGCCGATTTCACCGGCATTGCCGGAAGTACCGCGCACTACTTCATCATTGAGCACAATGCCGCAGCCGATACCGGTTCCCATGTACATGAACACGAAGCTGCCGGCCCCCACTCGCGCCACCGGCCCAGGTTTCCGCCACCGCGGCACTTGTCACGTCCTTGTCCACCAACGTTTCCATGCCGGTGGCTTCGGCCAAGGCCTCGCGGATGCGCACGCGGTTCCATCGCGTCAGGAGGGGCGGCTCCACAACGGAGCCCTCGTCGAGGTCGATCGGGCCCGGAACCGCAACACCGAGCCCGGCGATCTTGGAAGCATCGACGCCTGACTCTTCGATCAGGACATTGATCTGTTCGGCGATGCTGGTAATCACGTCGGCAGGGTCACCACCGGGGGGTTGCCATCCGCGAATGCCTTACGACGTCGCCCAGCAAGTCGAGGACGACAAAGGTGATGACGGCCGGGTCCAGATGAACGCCCACCGCGTACATACCCGCCGGGTTCAGGCGCAGGATGGTCCTCGGCTTGCCGGGGCCCGAGCCTTCCTTGCCGGCCTCCACTATCAGCTGCTGGTCCAGGAGGCGTCGGGAGATATTCGAAATCGTCTGTGGGGAAAGGCCCACAATCTGAGCCAGCTCAACACGGCTGAGACCGCCCGATGACCGCCGGATCGCCTCCAGAATTACGGTCAGGTTGAAGTCCCCCATGCGGGGGGGAAGGTTGGTTCCGCGCCTCGGTGTCGGCTGCCGGATCTCAGTCACTGATGCCCCTCGTCATTGGGATGAACTTCGTCGAAGATGGTCTTTGTCTGAATCGTACGATACCGCCGCCGCTTCGGATACGAGCACACGCTGACGCAGGTGTCAGGGCTTGGTAACGATGCCACTGCGTTCCATGCCACCGTCGATCCGGCAGGCCCTTGATGGCCAGGCTCAGGACTTCCGGCTTCGAGTCACAGTGAACTTCGGATTCCGGCCTTCCTCCACCGTTGGCCCGATGTTCCGTTCCAGGGCGGCCCGGTACTGCAAATGGCTGTTGTAGACAGTCCATAATTCTCCCCCCGGGGGGGGCAAGAACACGGGCGGCCGCTTGAAACATCTTGAGCGCAGCGCCGGCATGCACACTGGCACCCAGATGGAACGGCGGGTTCAGCAAGATGAGGTCAACACTGCCAGGCTCAAGAGTGGACATGGCATCATCGTGGATCACTGCCACCCGCTCCCCCCCCAACCCGTTTGCAGCGGCCGTCGCCCTGGCTGAAGCAACGGCTGCAGCTGACTGGTCGGTGGCTACGACGCGGGCATCCGGGTGGCGAAGCGCATACATTGAGGCGAGAATACCGGTCCCGCAGCCCAGATCCACAACCTGCTTCGATGCCGGCATACGATCCAGGAACGTCAGAAGGTAGCGCGTGCCTATGTCCAGACGGGCGCCGGAGAAAGCAGCACCATGCGCGCACACCGTGATTCCCAACTCCGGCAGCGACTCCACCACAGGAAAGGAACGCTTTCCGGGCGTCGCTTGGGGGGGTCCCGTGCCACCAGGACCCGGGATTTCTGCCGGGCAAGTTGCGCTGGACTGATGAGAAGTAGCGTTCCAGGACCTCGTTCATGCCGAGTGACATGTGCTTCACGCGACCCCCCGGCCAGCAGGACCGCATCCGGCGCCGCAAACCGCGCTACGGCGTCGGCGATTTCCTCCAACTCAGCCAGAGACTTAGGCAACTGCAGAAGCACAACGCCTGCACCGTCCAGCAAGTCCCGGTTCAGTTCGTATTCGGTGAAACGTCCCTCCAAGCCAGCAACCACGGCATTGCGTTTCAGCGCAAGCTTCCAGTGAAAAGGTCCTGGCTGACGCGTACATGCCCGACGCCGAGCCCAGCCAAGGTGCCCAATGTCAGCGCACCATAGCGGTCGCCGATGACAACCACCTTCGTGCCGGGCCCCAGCAGATCCGCCGCCGTGTCCAACAGGAGCCTGTCTGTGGCATCGAAGGCCTGCAGGTTGTCCGCTTCGACGTCGGGAAGCCTGCTCAACGTACCCAAGAGCGCTTCAACATCCATTGCCGTCACGGTGTGGTTCTCGCTTTCATGCTTAACTGTCTCGACTTTAGGGCAGCTTGGGAGGAACCTAGTGCTTGCACCACGCAAACACCTGTCATGCCTTCGGCGGGAGACCACCGAGGCGGCAGGCACAGGTCACGGCGACCCTCGGAGCCAGGCACCGGGATCCACTCATCATTGGGCTCCCCCTTTCCCTGCGAGAAGCCATGAGTGTCAATGTTGTCACGAACCTTGAAGTAAAGTCCCACAACTCTCCCGACGAAACGCGACGCCCGATAAGACGGTCCTGGACCTCGTCACCGTGGAGATTACACAATCGGCCGTATGACCTTTGAACCAGGCTGGACCTGGGCCGACTGCATCAAGCCAGTGGTTGGCACCGACTCCTGCGAATTGAGCCACGTCGGGTTCTGCCTTTCCGGCAACCTGGAGGTAGAAACCAATGACGGCGGCAAGATCAGCATTTCAGCCGGCGACTCCTACACCATCCCACCGGGTCACAACGCCCATGTAGTGGGCGATCAACCCTTCCAAGGCGTCGAGTTCGTCAGCGGCGCCGAATTCGCGCGTCCTGCGGAGTAGCTCCAGGGACCGGGAGGTGGATAACAGAAAGACCCCGCTCAGTGAGCGGGGGGTCTTTCTTCCGAAGTGGAGCTGAGGGGGGGACTCGAACCCCTGACCCCCCTGCATGCCATGCAGGTGCGCTACCAGCTGCGCCACAGCCCCCGGAATTTTGTTGACCGCAGACGGTTCATTTTCTCTTCCCGTCGAAGCAACTCGTCAATACTAACCACAATCCCACGAGAAGCGAAATCGCCGGAACATGAGCTGCATCACGCCGCCCTTACGGTCCGACGAACGGCGATCCGCAGCCGAGGTGCGCTGGATGACTCCACCGCACCTCCCCCCCCAAACCGGCCGCGAAGGAGCCATCCGCCAAAACTGCGCGGCTCCACTTGAAGTCTAGATTTTCTTCGGAACAAAACCAAACCGTTCAGTCGGTTTATGTTCCGGTGAGGCCGTGGTCGGCCGATGGTAGCGTTGTGGAGTCTCGACGGCGGCCCGCTCCTCCGTCTCCTGCCTGACCTGAGAGGCTACCCACCACCCATGCAGCAACGTGCGAAAGACACCCGGCTTTCCGTCATCGAAGGCGCTGCCCGGGTCTTCGCGGAAATCGGCTACGGTAATGCCAGCCTGACCGACATCACCAAGCGTGCAGGCGTGACGAAGGGTGCGCTCTACTTCCACTTCACGTCAAAACGGGACCTGGCTTTAGCTGTCATCGAGGAGCAGCACGCCATCGTCTTGGCCGCGGGGGTCTGAAATCGTCGCCTCAGGCGCACCCGCTTGGACAGGCTCATAGGACTCTGCAGGATGTTCGGCCAACAGCTGCTGGATGAGCCGGTTGTCCAAGGAGGCATTCGGCTCACGTTTGAAGCCTCCGCTTTCGACGCCGACGTCTCAGGTCCCTACCAGGACTGGATCAACACGGCAGAGCAACTGCTGCGGCAGGCTGCAGAGGATGGCGCCGTACGTCCCGAGCTGGACGCTGCAGCGTTCGCCCGGTACTTGGTTGCGTCGTTCACCGGCGTTCAGATGGTCTCTGAAGTACTGACCTCACGTGAAGACGTGCTGCCAAGGATCGAACAGATGTGGGAGTTCATGCTGCCGGCGTTACGCCCGGCACCGGCCAAATAGCCACGAGTTCTGCAAGCGGCTGCCTCCGGGTACGAAAAAGGCCCTGTCTTCTCCATGCAATTCATGAAGAAGACAGGACCTTGGTGGTGGAGCTGAGGGGGGGACTCGAACCCCTGACCCCCTGCATGCCATGCAGGTGCGCTACCAGCTGCGCCACAGCCCCATATTCTTGCTGCTTGGCAACTGGTTTTTTGGACCATCCGCGCCGAAGCAACTCAAATATCTTAGAACAGCATTTCCGAAAATTCCAAATCGGACATATTTCTTCTGACCGCTGTTCCTAGTGTTCGGAATCTTCCGCCGAAACAGCCTTCGCGGAAGCGTCGTCGCCCAATTCGAGGTCCACTACAGGGCAGTCCTTCCAGAGGCGTTCCAAGGCATAGAAGACACGATCTTCAGCGTGCTGGACATGGATCACGATGTCCGCATAATCCAAGAGAACCCAACGGCCTTCAGAGCGGCCCTCGCGGCGCACCGGACGAAGATCCTGCTTCATCAGTTCTTCCTCGATGCCGTCAACAATGGCGTTGACCTGGCGTTCGGTGGGAGCGGACGCAATCAGGAAGACGTCGGTGAGCGCCAAACGCTCACTGACGTCCAGGGCGACAATGTCCTCGGCAAGCTTGTCTGCCGCGGCACGCGCAGCGTGACGGGCGAGGGTAATGGATTGTTCATGTGCAGACACGGGTACTCCTTGTTGTGGCCAGTGGCCTGTGTTGGCGTGAGCCGTTGTTCAGCGGAATTAGCCGCTGGTGATCATGATGATGCCGACGATTAGCGCCACGATGCCCAACCCCAGGACGCCGAATTGCAGCAACCTGTTCCGTTGCGCCCGGGCCAAACCGGCGGTGTTGGCATCCAGGGGGTCAAGGCCATACGCGGCGCTGGCCGAAACCGGTGGGCGCTGGGTCTCTTGGTTGGGCTCCGCGGCGGCGACAGGACGTTTCCCGACCGACTTCGCGACTGCTTCTGCGCGGGCAAGAACGCCGGCACGGCCGCGTGCTGCCGGCTTTTTTCCCTGGGCTTGTTCTGCGTCGAGCTTTGGCCCCCCCGCAGAAGTGATCAGCGGTACAAAGGTGGTACTCGGGCGCTTCATGACAGGCGTTCGATCCCCCGGCATCTTAACGAACTCCAAGGGAGTCACCATCGCCAGGTTGTTAGCCGTGGAAGGACCCACCTTAGCGGCCGGCGACTTTCCGTCAACCCCGGAACCCGACGCATTCTTGGCGGGTTCGACGTGTTTTTGGCGGATTCTCCCTGCGTCTTCTCGGCAAGCTTCTGCTTAGCGGCGGCGCGCTTGTTCAGGACGGCAGCACGCTCGGCAAGGGGCGATCTGCTGGGCCAGGACCTCAGGATCTACAGCCAATGGGTCCTGCTCGGCAATGTGTTCCAGCTTGGACGTCTGGTTTTCCACCTGCGCGGCGATCAGCTGCCGAACCGCAAGCGCCTGCTCCACGGACATTTCGGACTCAGCAGGAGCCTTGCCGCTTCCCGCACCACCCGTTGTGGGATTGGGAGCGCCTTGGGTCTTCTCGTTGGGAGCTTTGCTGGCAGGCTGCGGCTTGGAAGAATCCGGTTTGGAAGACTTGGCACCCTCCGACTGACCCGTGTCCTTTGCCGCTGGGGGGGCGGGAACAATGGGATTCATTGAGGTAGCAACTTCGGCCTGAAGTTGCTGGAGGCGCAACTGGCGACGAGTAGGCGGTCCCCCCCCACCGGAGAGCTGCTCCTCTTTGTCCGCCAGCTCCTTGATGGTGCGCAAAGCGGCACGATCCCGGGCACGGATCTGCGATGACCGTTCCTGGGCTGCCGGTCCCACTGCGTCCACAGGGACGTCGGCGGCACGACGATTGCGGCCGTTCGGGCGATCGGCTTGAGGAAGGTTTTCCACGTCCGCAGGCGCGGACGTATCCACTTGCTCAGCCTCGGGGGTTTTCCTCCCGGGCACGTCGAAGCTCGCGCCTGCTACGGATGGGTCGCTGGTCCTGGCTGCTCATTCAAAACTCATTCAGTACGTGCTTGGTCGTCTGATCCGGACAGTGCTGGTGTCAGATCCGCTGCGTTCGCCGGCGCCGCATACAGTCCATATTTTGCGATGTACTGCACAACTCCATCAGGCACGAGGTACCAGACAGGATTTCCGGCCCCAACGCGGGTCCGGCAATCCGTGGAGGAGATGGCCATGGCGGGAACTTCCAACAGGCTGACGTCGTCCCTGCCCATGTCGTGCAGTTCATGGCCGGGACGGGTCACGCCGACGAAATGGGCCAAGGACCACAATTCGTCAACGTCCTTCCACGAAAGGATCTGCGCCAAGGCATCTGCACCCGTGATGAAGAACAGGTCAGCGTCAGGACGCTCTGCACGGAGATCGCGGAGGGTGTCGATGGTGAACGTCGGCCCCGGCCGATCAACATCCACCCGGCTTACTGTGAACCTTGGATTGGAGGCCGTGGCGATGACGGTCATCAGGTAACGGTGTTCAGGCCTGCTGACCAGCTTGTGTGACTTCTGCCAAGCTGGCCGGTGGGCACGAAAACCACTTCGTCAAGGCCGAACTTGGCTGCGACTTCGCTGGCAGCAACAAGGTGGCCGTGATGAATGGGATCAAATGTTCCACCCATCACGCCCAGCCGGAGCCTGCGCCCCCGCCTCCCCCACGCGGTGTTGCGGCGATAATGTTAGTGGCCTTGGCCGTGGGTGTGCTTGTTCGGGTGCTGGCGGTGCGGATCGGAGTGCTCTTCAACGGCCTCGTGACGGTTGCCAAGGTTGGTGTAGGAGAGGGTAACGAACAGGAGAACCAGCATGAGGGCGAACATCACGACGCCGAAAACCCACGGCTCGGCCCACAGTGGAGCGAGTTCCTCGTGGCCGCCTTCAGTTTGGGCGGCAATGGACGTGGCGATCTGCTGAAACAGCATCTTCTCCCCTATTGGTTCTCAAAGGATTTTCGACGGCGGGACTCCCCCCGCCGTTCCGGACTTCTGTTCTATGTTACCGCGTTGCTAGGCGCGGATCTGGCCCTCGCCCTGGACGATCCACTTGGTGGTGGTCAGCTCCGTGAGGCCCATGGGACCCCGGGCGTGCAACTTCTGGGTGGAAATACCCACTTCGGCTCCGAGGCCGAGCTCCCCCCCTCCGTCAGTGAACCGGGTGGAGGCATTGACGATCACGGCAGCAGAGTCAATGTCCGCAATGAACTTCTCAGCGTTGGCCAGGTTGTTGGTGAGGATCGCTTCCGTGTGACCGGTGGTCCAGGTGCGGATGTGGTTGACCGCTTCATCCAGGCTGTCCACCATGCAACCGCGAGATCAAGGTCCATGTATTCGGTGGCCCAATCGTCATCGTCGGCGGGAACGGTTTCAACGTCCTTGCCCAAGGCAGAAGCGATCCGCTCATCAACGTGGAGGGTGACGCCGGCTGAACGCAGTGCTTTGGCAACAGCAGGCAGCACAGTGGCGCCGGAGTGCACCAGCAGGGTTTCAACTGTGTTGCAGACGCTGGGGCGTTGCGTTTTGGCGTTGAGGAGGATTTCCACGGCCATCTCTTCATTCGCGGACTCGTCAATGAAGATATGGACATTGCCTTCGCCGGTTTCGATGACGGGTACAGCGGAGTTGGTCACAACAGTCTGGATGAGATCCCGTCCACCGCGGGGAATCAGGACATCCACCCGGCCGCGGGCGCGCATCAGTACGTTGGCTCCTTCGCGACCGTACTGGTCCACAGTCTGCACGGCATCCGCGGGCAGGCCGACTGAATCCAGCGCTTCGCGAAGGATCTGAACCAGTGCCTCGTTGGTGTTCGCAGCGGCGGAGCCTCCCCTGAGGATTACTGCGTTCCCGCTTTTCAATGCCAGGCCTGCGATATCCACCGTAACGTTCGGACGGGCCTCATAAATGGCAGCGACAACACCCATGGGGACGTTCACTTGGCGCAAGCGCAGTCCATTGGGCAGTGTTTGTCCACGGACACGTTTCCCACGGGATCGGGCAAGCCAGCCAGGTTCTCCAAGGCAGCAACCAAACCGTCGATGCGGGCAGGAGTCAGGGTCAAACGGTCCAGCAAAGCCGCTGACGTACCGTTGGCACGGCCCAGGGCTACATCCTTGGCGTTGGCCTCCAGCACGCGCTTCCGGTTCTCCACCAAGCAGTTCCGATGGCACGCAACGCGCGGTCCTTCCATGCACGGTTGGCCTGTCCCATGCGGCGTGCAGCTTTACGGGAACGGTCCGCGATGGCGTGAACAGCTGCCTGGACATCTTCCGGTGACAACGGGACGCCTGCCGCAGGGTTCTCCGGCGTCTGGCCGGTGGTACCGGAAACGTCGGAGATCACAGGGGCGTCAGGGGTCAGCGCTTCAGTCATGCTCCAAGTTTAGATGAGCGCGACGCCCTCAGGAGCACCAGATCGTCAACATGAACAACTTCGCGGTCATAGCCGCGACCCATGGCCTGGCCGAGCTCCTGAGTTGTACGGCCCAACATGCGCGGGAGTTCCTCCGAAGAGTAGTTCACCAGGCCGCGTGCCACCACGGTTCCGTCATGGGCAACCATCTCAACGGGATCTCCCGCTTCGAAATCACCGCTAATGTCCGAAATGCCTGCGGGAAGGAGCGACCTGTGCCGGTCGCGGACGGCCTTCACGGCACCGTCGTCGAGTATTAAACGGCCGTGAACGGTGGCCAGGTGTGCCAGCCAGAGGAGTCGGACCGGCTTGCGGTTGCCGTTAACGGCAAACCACGTTCCAACGTCCTCGCCAGCCAAAGCCGCCGCAGCATTGGCCGTGGACGTGACCAGGGCATGTATACCCGAACCGGCAGCGATGGACGCTGCTTCCACCTTGGTCATCATGCCGCCGGTTCCGACGCCGGCTTTGCCCGCCTTGCCTATGGTCACGTCCTCGAGGTCCTGCGGACCACGGACCAGAGGAATACGCTGGGCGCCTGGGACGGCGGGCCGTCGTAGAGGGCGTCGACGTCGGACAGCAGCACGAGCGCATCGGCGCGAACCAAGTGGGCCACCAAGCAGCGAGACGATCGTTGTCACCGAAACGGATTTCATGCGTGGCCACGGTGTCGTTCTCATTAACTACCGGAACGACACCAAGGTTTAGCAGCCTGTCCAATGCCCGGAAGGCATTTGTGTGCTGCGTCCGGCGCATCAGTCATCGGCGGTCAACAGGACCTGACTGACTGTTACACCGTGGGCGCTGAAAGCCTGGGTATACCGTGCCATCAGGAGTCCCTGCCCCCCCACACTGGCGGCAGCTTGCTGCGTGGCGAGGTCCTTGGGTCGCTTGGCCAAGCTAATGGGGGGGCAAGCCCGGCGGCGATGGCACCCGAGGACACAAGGATGATCTCTGTCCCCCGCATTGCGCTTTTCAGCCAAGGCATTGACGAGCCCCGTGAGGGACTTTTCGGAGATGCCCCCCCTTGATGCTGGTCAGTGAGGACGACCCCCACTTTGACAACAATCCGCTTGGCGGTGGCAAGGGCCTGGCGCTCAAGTCCCTCAGCTATGTCCGGAGCGTCGACAGTCTTAGTCGTCATCACCGGAATCCAGGTGGCTTTCCTTCACTGCCTGGGCACGGCGACCACTGACGGATTCAGTCCAGATGCCAGCCTTGCGTTCAGCTTCAAGCTCAGCCCTCGCGGCAGCCTTGGCTTCGCGGCGCTCGATCTGCTCGTCGCGCTTTTGTGAACGCGTGGGGGGGCGGTCGCCGATGTCCGCGACGCGAATGTCGGTTCCGCGGGGGGGCGTCGCCAGGAGCTCGGCGCCGGCCATCATGGTGGGCTCCCAATCGAACACCACGCCGTCGTCTTCACCGATAACCACGGTGTCGCCGGGCTTGGCGCCAACCTTGAAGAGCTCGGTTTCAACACCGAGCTTGGCGAGGCGGTCGGCGAGGTAGCCAATCGCTTCCTCGTTGGTGAAGTCGGTTTGCTTGACCCAGCGCACGGGCTTTTCGCCCAGGACGCGGAACAGCGGCTCGAGGTTTTTCTCTTCGCGGCGGATCTTGAAGCCGGACTCGTTGACGGCGCGCGGCCTGAGGACGGGAGCAGTCACCTTGGGAGGCGTGGCCTGAACGGCGTCACGGGCTGCCTGGACGATCTCAGCCATGGCAAAGCCGAGCTGACGCAAACCCTCGTGGCTCGTTGCAGATACCTCAAAAACGCGGTAGCCACGGGCTTCGAGGTCAGGACGGACGAACTCGGCCATGTCCTTGCCGTCAGGAAGATCCACCTTGTTGAGGACTACCAGCTTCGGGCGCTCGTTAAGGGGGGGCACCACTTCACCGTCAACACCGGCGTAGCTCATGTCAACTGCATACTTCTCAAGTTCAGCCTCGATGATGGCGAGGTCGGACAGAGGATCCCGGTCAGATTCAAGGGTTCCGCAATCAAGGACGTGAACCAGTGCAGCGCAACGCTCTACGTGACGCAGGAAGTTGTGGCCCAGGCCCTTACCTTCGCTGGCGCCCTCGATCAGGCCGGGAACGTCGGCGATAGTGAAGCGGACATCGCCGGCCTGCACCACGCCGAGGTTGGGAATGAGGGTAGTAAACGGGTAGTCGGCGATCTTGGGCCGGGCAGCAGACATGGCTGCAATGAGGCTCGACTTACCGGCAGAAGGGAAACCAACCAGGGCGATATCTGCGATGGACTTCAGTTCCAGGACGATATCGCTGGATTCACCTTCGATACCAAGCAGGGCAAAGCCCGGAGCCCGACGCTTCTGCGATGAAAGGGATGCGTTGCCGAGGCCGCCCTGGCCGCCGGCAGCTGCAATGTACTCAGCACCCTCGCCAACGAGGTCGGCCAGAACGTCGCCGTCCTTGGTCTTGACCACGGTGCCATCGGGCACGGGAAGAATCAGGGTTTCACCGTTCTTGCCGCCACGCCAGTCACCCATGCCGGGGGGGCCACCGTTGGTGGCGTGGCGGTGGGGAGCGTGGTGGTAATCAAGCAGGGTTGTGGTCTGGGCGGATACGCGCAGGATGACATCTCCGCCGTTGCCGCCGTTGCCGCCGTCGGGGCCGCCGAGCGGCTTGAACTTTTCCCGCTTGACAGAGACACAGCCGTGGCCGCCGGTTCCGCCGGATACGTGCAGGACTACCCGGTCTACAAAGCTCGCCACGTGAATCTCCTCAGTTGCTGTCTTACAGCGCTTGTTGCTGTTGCCAGCGTTGTTGCAAAAACCAGTGCGCTAAAGCGCCCTAGTCGATTGTAATGCGGTTAAAAGAACGGTGGAGCGGGCCGTTTGGCCCGCTCCACCGGTTCAGAACTTGTAGTTACTCTGCAGCTGCAGCAGCAACAATGTTCACTACGCGACGGCCGCGGCGAGTACCAAACTCAACCGCACCGGCCTGCAGTGCGAACAGGGTGTCGTCGCCACCGCGACCGACGCCTGCACCGGGGGGGTGGAAGTGGGTTCCACGCTGGCGAACGATGATCTCGCCAGCGGAAACTACCTGACCACCGAAACGCTTGACGCCCAGGTACTGAGCGTTGGAGTCACGACCGTTGCGAGTGGAACTCGCGCCTTTTTTGTGTGCCATGTGAAATGCCTGCCTCTAAATTTCTGGGGGAAACTGAAAAACCTGAACAGCGGGTAACGAAAGTTACGCGATGCTGGTGATCTTGATCTTGGTCAGTTCCTGACGGTGACCCTGACGCTTCCGGTAGCCGGTCTTGTTCTTGAACTTCTGGATGACGATCTTCGGACCACGGAGGTCCTCGAGGATCTCAGCCGTGACCTTGACGTTGGCCAGTTCCGCAGCTGCGGAGGTGACCTTCTCGCCGTCAACCAGGAGCAATGCGGGCAGCTCAAGCGTGCTACCGGCTCCACCGGGGGACGCGGTTCAGCGTTACGTAGTCTCCAACGGAACTTTTCTTGGCGGCCGCCTGCGCGGACAATCGCGTACACCACTTGGTACTCACTTCTCTCGACGTTTATTACAAAATTTGCGTGCGGAACCTTGAACCGGAATCAGCCTGGTTCGCGCTGTGCCTCAACGCCGTGGACTTCTGAATCGAAGTCCGCGAGTCATCCCATGAACAATTCCAAGGGGGGGCATAACCCAAGTGTTGGCGTAAGCACCGAAGATCAAGATTACGCTAGTTTGACCTTCAGCTGCAAATGAGGCCGGGTCCGGAGGCTACCTCGTGACTTGCATCACCAGTTGTAACGGACTCTCCCGGCACCGTGCCCATACAGCCTACAGGGTTTGAGCGAGATTAACGCGATCCGGCCAGCGACGCGCGGACGTGTCGCCGTAATTGGCCTCAAGTGCGTGCCCGGAAAGCTACTGAGCGCGCGTGAACGAAGCCTGGGCAAACAGCCTGGGAGCATCGAAAAACGCCGTCTCGTAGCGGCAGGACTGAGTGAAAGCATCCATCATCGCAGTCCGCTCCGTGCCAGAAGCCGCGACGGCCGCGGCAGCAGTGAAGTTGATCGCTTTCCGTGTTGCCGCCGCGAAATCCTCGTCGGCATAGGTCTTCAACCAGTCCGCATATGCGTGGTCCGCAGGCGCGCCGGCGTCTACGTATGCCGTATGAAGCTGCTGACCCACCTCCGCGTACAACCAATAACAGGGCAGGATCGCCGCCAGAACCACGGCGTAGCTGCCGGCGGCGGATGTTGCCAGTAAATGGTCCACGTAGGACTTGGTAACCGGTCCGGTTGCGTGGAGGCTTCGCGCGTGCTCAACCAGTTCCTGTGCAACTCCGATTCAACCTCCAGGCACTGCTGTGATGCCTTTGCCCAGAACAGTTGTTCTTCCTCCGTGGGCGCCAAGGCGCCCGCACGTGCCAGGACCCTCGAATACCCATTGAGATAGATGGCGTCCTGGGCAAGGTAGTAATTGAAGTCACGTTCCGGCAGCTCCCCCCCGGATTGAAGTCCTTGAATAAACGGGAGCCCGTAAATCGCTTCGAGTTCGGGGACGGCTTCGTTCCACATCGCCGCAGCGAAAGCGCCCGGCGTGGATGCCTGCTGGAAGTGGTGGAAGTGGTTCACGGGCCGTTGCCTTGACCCACGTGCAGGCTGTCAGAGGCCTGCAATGCCCCCCCTAGCAACCACGGCTTGACTTCCCGCAATGAAACTTCCCAGTCACCGGTTCGTGCCTGGACTGTGGCCAAGGCGGAAGACAGAGAGCACCCGGTACCGTGGCTGTTCCGCGTTGCAACCCGGGGGGGACCTGCCACTTCGATCACGTCCTGGGACAGCAGCCCGCTCGTGTTCACCAGCGCATCCGGGCACTCCGGCCCTGGCAGGTGGCCACCCTTGACCAGGACCGTGTTTCCGTACTCCGCTGCCAGCCGTTTGCCCTGGTCCAGCGCCGAAGCCCAGTCAGTTGCCTCGGGCTCCCCCCCCAGCAACATGGCCAGTTCAGGAAGGTTCGGCGTAATGAGGTGGGCCAAAGGCAGCAGCGAACGCAATGCCTTCTCAGCAGACTCCCGCAGCAGCCGGTCACCGCTGGTGGCCACCATCACCGGATCAAGGATCACGACGGCGGGACGCACCTCTTCGAGCCAGCCCCCGGACCTCGTTGATGACGGCTGCGTCGCCGAGCATTCCGATCTTGACGGCGTCAATGGTGATGTCGGCACTAATGGCTTCCAGCTGCTGACGCAGGAAGTGCGCGGGAGGGACGTGGACGGCACTGACCTCCCTGGTGTTTTGCGCGGTAAGGGCCGTGATGGCAGCCATGCCATACCCGCCGAAAGCGGCGATGCTCTTCAGGTCCGCCTGCATTCCGGCGCCACCTGAAGGGTCCGAGCCGGCAATGCTCAGAATCCGCGGGGGGGTTGGACGGCCCGAAGCGGGAGCGTCGAGGGGGGGGTACACCGATGAATATGATGATGCAGTCATGAGGACATCCCTTCGCCGGTGCTAACCGGACAGGTTCAACGGGTTTGGATCTCAGCCTGGCCCAACGCCCGGCACCCCCCCGTGTCAGTCCCCCCCAAGCGTAGCTGGGAAGCAACGCGCCGCGGGAACGGGCCACACCGACGCCGGATGTGACTCTGAACGCAGCCTGTGCGTGGCTTGCATGCGGACGCAAAAGGACCCTGCACTACCCGCCGTTTGGCAGATAGCGCAGGGTCCTTTTCAACTTGTTAGCCGCGATTAGAGCTCGGAAGCAGGAACTCCAACGCCGAGGATGATGGGCTCATCCTTTGGTGCCTTCTTGGCTGGTTCCACAGCGCCTTGGCCTCATGTGCCGAACCCCGGGTGGCCGACGCTGTCGCCTCATGGTGTTCAACGCTGGTTTCATTGGCCGCGCCTGGGCCCTGCTGGCGCTCCGGTTACGGCGACCACGACGACCACGCGAGGCTGAAACAGCTCGGGATCTTCCTCGGCAGTCCGTGCCGGAGAAGCAGCCTTCGGGGGGGCTGAAACCGGAGCGGCTTCCTGCTCGGGTGCCGGAGCCGCACCGAGGTGCGAAAACGCTTCGGCCAGCAGATCCAGCTCATGGCAGGCTTGGCTGCCTGCGGTTCCTCGTGGTGCTCAACGAACGGCAAGGCAACTTCTTCCCCCCCGCCGAAGCGCAGTACGGGAGTAGATCTTGCTTCCTGGACTGCTGCTTCCCTGCTTGCAGCATCGCGGGCTGAAGCCCCTGCTTCGCCGCTGCCTGCTTCACTACTGGCGGCGGTGCCGGCTGTAGGGCTTGCGTCCGGCTCGTGCCGGCCTGCCGCCCGCGCTTCCTCCTCTGCACGGTGAACTTCGTCGTCGTGCAGGTGTGCGGCGTGCGCTGCAGCGGCAATCGTCGCCAGGGCGGCCTGGTTGCCTCGGCTTTGGCTATCCGGGCAGGATC
>BBFS01000046.1 GCA_001313365.1 Paenarthrobacter nitroguajacolicus JCM 14115 | reverse complement strand
GCCGTCGACCGCGCCATGGAGCTGACCGGTGTGGCGGAGCTTGCCAGCCGGGGGGCGTCCACGAACTTTCGGGCGGGCAACTGCAACGGGTGTGGCTGGCAAGCTGCCTTGCGCAGGACACCTCGGTGCTGCTGCTCGATGAACCAACCAACCACTTGGACCTCCGCTACAAAGTGGAGATCTTCGATCTCGTCTACGACCTCGCCCGCATCCATGGTGTGGCAATTGGCGTGGTTCTGCACGACCTCGACGAAGCAGCCGCACTTGCCGATCACGTGGTGGTTCTGTCGGAAGGGCGGATCGCGGCCGCCGGACCGGCGCACGAGGCACTCGATGCGGAGCTCCTCAGTGACGTCTACTCAATTCCCATTGTTACCCACACTGATCCGCTCACCGGCAGGCTGCGCACCCGCGCTGTAGGCCGGCACAGCGACAGCTGAACACCCCCTCATAAACGTAAGCCCCCCCTCAAACACGAAAGGGACCCCTGTGTCCATGAAGATCCACAAAGCCCTGGCCGCCACCGCTGCTTGGCGGTCCTGCTCACCGGTTGCGGAACCACTGAAGGCCCCCGCGAGCTCCGCTTCGAACAGCGCCGGTGCAGGAGAAGCCATCACCCTGACCGACGCCCGCGGCACCGAGGTCAAGCTCGATGGCCCCCGCCAAGCGCGTGGTCGGCACCGAATGGAACGTGGTGGAGAACTTGACCACCCTCGGCGTCATGCCGGTAGGCGTTGCGGACGTCAAGGGTTACAGCGCATGGGTCACGGCCGGCAAGCTGGACAGCACTCCCACCGACATCGGAACACGCAACGAGCCCAGCTTTGACACCATCGCCTCCCTCGATCCTGACTTGATCGTTGCCACCACCGACCTCACCGAGCCTGTGATCAAGCAGCTCGAAGAGCTGGCTCCCGTCGTTGTGGTGAAGTCCGCCGATGGCAGCCGCCAGATCGCGCAGGCCGAGGACAATTTGAAGCTTGTCGCCAAGGCAACCGGCACCGAGAAGAAAGCTGATGAGGCCATCGCAGCGTTCGATGCCGCTGTTACCAAGGGCAAGGCCGATCTTGAAAAAGCCGGCCTGGGCGGGTCCCGCGTAGCGTTCGCAGATGGTTGGGTTGCTGACGGCAAGGTTTCCATCCGCCCGTTCACCAAGGGATCCCTGCTGGCTGATATCAACACCGAGTTGGGTCTCGTGAACCCGTGGACGGTTGAAGGCGACCCAGCCTACGGGCTGGGCTCCACCGACGTCGAGGGCCTGACCGCCGTCAACGCCGACCATTTCGTCTACATCACCAACAGCGCGGATGGTGACTTCACCGAGCAGTTGACCGACAATGCAGTCTGGAAGTCGCTTCCGTTCGTGTCAGCCGGCAAGGTGCACCGCCTCTCTGACGGCATCTGGATGTTCGGTGGCCCAGCGTCGATGACCCAGTACGTCGACGCAATCGTCGCGTCCCTCACCAAGTAGTCCCACCCGCATGACCGACACTGTGAAGAGGCCCGCCATGACCGTTCCCACGGCCGTGGCGGGTGCTCCCGTCCCTGCCGAGTCGACTGGACGAAATGTCCGCCGTCGCTCCGGACCGGTCTTGGTGGCTGGCGCGGGGGGGTAGTCATCCTGGCTCTGTTTTCGCTGATCCACCTCACACAAGGAACGGCCGACGTCGGCCCTTTCCAGCTGTTGGGGGGGCTGCTCACCGGAGGCGGCACGGACCAGGAAACCGCAGTGTTGGTTGCCTCGCGGGTACCGCGACTTTTCGCCGGTTTGTTGGTCGGTGTGGCGTTGGGGGGGGTGGCTGGCGCGGCTTTGCAGTCGGCCACCCGCAACGTCCTTGCTTCCCCCTGACACGCTGGCTGTGAATGCGGCGCTCATTTCGCGATAGTTGCAGTGGCTGCATTCGGCCTGACGCTTCCGGCACTCCTGTCCGGTGGCATCGCCTTCATCGGCGGCCTAGCCGCGGCGGTGCTGGTGCTTGCGCTGTCGGGCGGTGGTGCCAATGGCAATGGAGGCCCCATCCGCCTGGTGCTCGCCGGCACAGCGCTGGCGTTGGGCCTGCATTCGGCCACCAGCGCACTCCTTCTTTTGTTCAGTCAGGAAACCACGGGTCTGTATGCGTGGGGGGGGCAGGGAAGCCTTGCCCAGTCCCGCACCGACGAGTTGATCCAGTTCACGCCCATAGTCCTCATGGGTATCGCCGCACTCTTTCTCCTCGCGCGTCGGATGGACCTGCTCGGCTTGGGGTGACGACGCCTCCAGGCTGGCTGGTGCTGATCCGCGCCTGGCCCGGGTGGGCGCCGTCGTGCTTGCCGTCGTACTGTCGGCAGCGGCGGTGACGATCGCCGGCCCGATCGGATTTGTTGGACTCTGTGCCCCTGCAATCGTGCGTCTTCTGGCCTCCCGTCTTCGCGGCCTTGGCGGCATAGGCGTTGCTGCCCATCTCCGGCTTGGCCGGTGCAGTGGTGGTCATCGGAGCGGACGTCCTTGTTCGTGGTCTTTTCGGTGCCCAAGCAGGCGTTGAAGTCCCCCCCACCGGCGCAGTCACTACGGTCTTCGGGGGGGCCGTATTCCTGGTGATCCTGGCCATGCGGATGTCCGACGCCGGGTTGAGTGTTGCCGGTGATGCCCTGGCAAGACTTCGCACCCGCAGGGTCTTCCTCACCGTATTGATCGGGCTCCTTGTCCTGCTCACTGGCTTGCTGGTAGCGGGTGCCCTACTGGGCGATGCGAAGCTCCTGCTCGGGGGATCTCGTCAACTGGCTCACCGGACAGTCGGGAAATCGTGTCAGCGCCGTCCTGGGTACACGAATGCCGCGTGTCCTGGCGGCGGTCCTCGCCGGCGCGGCCTTGGCTCTCGCAGGTGCACTTATCCAAGCGGTGTCCCGCAATTCCCTGGCCGAGCCCGGCATTCTTGGCGTCTCCGGCGGTGGCGGACTCGCAGCAATCATCGTCATCACCACAGTCCCGACGGCGGGCTCGTGGGTGGTCACTGGCTCCGCGCTTGGGGGGGGTGCGGCACTTTCTGCCCTGCTGGTCTTCGGATTGGCTTTCCGCGGCGGGCTTCAACAGAACAAGCTGGTGTTGATCGGCATCGGCATCTCCGCGGGGCTGGCGGCCGCTATCACCGTCCTCCTGGTGACGACAGATCCGTTCAACCAGACAAAGGCCCTCACTTGGTTGTCAGGCTCTACCTATGGCCGCAACTTTGCCTCTGTCCTGCCACCGCTGCTGGCCCTGGTGCTTGCGCTGCCTGTGCTGGCGGGCATGAGGCGGGATCTCGATCTGATTGCCGTGGATGACGATTCTCCGCGCGTGCTGGGCGTAGGGCTATCCGGATCCCGGGTGCTCCTGCTTACGGTGGCTGTGCTTTTGACCGCTGGTGCCGTCTCTTCGGTGGGCGTGATCGCTTTCGTGGGACTTGTGGCACCCCCCCACGCCGCCCGCACACTTGTAGGCGCACGGCACTCAAGGGTCCTGCCCGTGGCAGCGTTGATCGGAGCCTGCACGGTGGTGCTGGCCGATGTCATTGGCCGCACGGTCATAGCCCCCCCGGCCCAGATACCTGCCGGAATCATGACGGCGTTGGTGGGCGCCCCCCCTACTTTGTGTATCTGCTCTGGCGTTCACGGGTGGACCGCACGGTCTAACCTCCGAGGAGGTTCGCCGCTAGAGTTGGGGGGGCAACGTACACGAAGGAGGGTCTGCCGTGGTCAGTCGCATCGTCGGCTTATACCTCCTTGTGGCGCCGGGACCGTGATCCTTATCGTGGGCGGCACAGGTCGCCTGGGTGTCCGTGTGGTGAGCGACTTGGCGGGTGCCGGGCAAACTCTCCGCATCATGGCTCGCGGCAACTCGCAACCGTTACCCGATACGAAGCCTAGCGGCGTGGAGGTGGTTCGCGGCGACCTGTCCTCAAGGTCGGACTGCATGCTTGCGGTTGAGGGTTGCCGGCAGGTGGTGTTTGCGGCGTCAGGATTCGGATTGAGAAGGGGGGGCGGCACCCCCCCGCGCAGTGTTGACCGCGATGGTGCATTGCGGATCCTGGAAGCGGCAAAACGCGACGGGGTGGAACATCTGGTGATGATGTCCATGCACGGCGCTGCTACGGACGCGCCGCTGGAGTTTCTCCGCATGAAGTTTGCGGCAGAAGAGGCACTCAGGTCCTCGGGAATGGCTTGGACCATTATTCGAATGGGTGCCAACCTTGAACAGTTTGTGGCCTCCATGAGCCAGCCCCTCAAGGAGAAAGGCAAGGTGTTGGTCTTCGGCTCGGGACGTGCGCCGGTGACATTCACATCAACGGCCGATGCTGCGGCACTGGTTGTCCGCGCCGTTGCGGACCCGGCGCTGCGGGGGGCGAACCATCGAGTGGGGATCCGGTATCCATTCCTTCAATGCACTTGCCGGTGCAATCCTGGCCAACGCCGGCGGAGGCTCAATCAAGCGAATACCAGTGCCCGCCTTGCGCATGATGTCCGTTGCTGCACGGCCGTTCTCGCCCTTCATGGCCAGGATGGCAGCGGCGGCCCTCTGGATGGAGTCGGGCCAAGCGGCTTTTGATCCCACGCTGCAGCGAAAGGCTTTTCCTGACATCCCTGTCTTTGGTCTGGAACAGAGTCTCGATCCACGCGCTTAGGCGTTTAGGATCGACTCATGGCCGGTTCACTGGATGTTCTTGGCCCCCCCATCCTGGAAATGATGACGTGGGTGGGGGTTTGTCCCCGGCGTGCCGTTGCTTTTATGTGCATGGGTCATTGCCCGGCGCCGATGCGTTTGGACCACCGCTGAGGGAGAACAGTTCGCCGCAGGCGGATTTCTGGGGGCTGCATTGGGTAGATCGGGCGAACGAGGAACAAAAGGTCCTGCTGGATATCCCTGCCCGCGACGGGAGCGTTGAATCAGGCGCTGTGCTGGTCCACTACGACCTCTGCCACCCCTCCCGATGCTCGCTGCATCCGCCGCGCCACGACAACACTGTTCTGATTCTCGGCTGGATCCTCACTGGTGTTGGGATACTGAGCACCCTCGGGGGGGGTTCGTCCTTCTCCTTCTCTAGCGCGAACCCTTGAACGTCCAATTGCTCCGGGGGGGCTAGCATTTCCGCGCACGGTCAACGCGCACCGTAAACCTAGGAGACTGCTATGAGTGAGACGACCGCAAGCCTGATGGTGGACCTGATCATTTCCCTGGACGGCTACGCTTCTGCCGAAGGCTGGCCTGGTTGGTGGGGGGGATTGGAAGGTCCGGAGTACCTGGCCTGGTTGGATGAAGAGGGAAAGAAGGACTTCACCACACTGATGGGCGCGAACACGTACCGGGTGATGTCGAGTATGTCGGAGGAAGCCTCTGAAGACAGTTCGGGGGGGTTTTCAGAGGAGGAGGGCGCCAGCCTGAGCGGGTTGGCTGCCATGCCCAAGATCATCTTTTCCTCCACCCTGAAGGAGCCCTTGGCATGGCCCAACTCAGAACTCATTTCGGGTGATGCTGTGGAAGCCGTCCGGGAACTAAAGCGGACCCGAACCGGCACGTTGAGCACTCTGGGCAGCTTGAGCCTTTGCCGTTCCCTGCTGACGGCCGGTCTGGTGGACAGGTTTCGCTTGGTGATCTTTCCCGTGATCACCGGGAGGACCGGTAGTGAGCGAATCTATGACGGCTACCCGGATGTCGCCTTGGAATTGGTGGACAGCCGGACGTTCGACGGCCGCTCGCAGCTACTGGAGTACATACCCACCGTCATCGAGGGCCCGCCACCAGCAAGGCAGGGTTGAGTCCACATGGGCGCAGGCAGCGAATCAATTCCGAATTTACCTGAATCCCAACCGGAAGCCGGGCCCTTGCCCGAAGTCATTGTCCAGCAGGTGCAGCTGCCTGCAGGGGTTGCGGGCCCCCCCACAGAGATCAGTTTCGATGTTCGCTGCTTCGTGCTGCCTGTTTCCGGTGGGATTGTTCTGATTGACACGGGAATGGGAGGCAGTGCCGTGGATATCAACCAGGTGCTGGAACGTCTGGGCGCCGGGTGGGGGGGTGATGTCTCCGATGTGGTGCTCACCCACTCCCATGCAGACCATGTGGGCGGTTTGGACGATGTCCTTTCGAGGGCGGGGGGGGATGCTCTATTGTGGGCAGGCGAGGCGGAGTTGAGCGCATTGCTTCCCACGCCCGGGCCGCAGCCGACGGTGCTTCAATCCGCGGGCTGCGCGTCATCCACACTCCCGGGCACACGCAAGGGCACATCAGTTTGCTGCATGAAAGTGACGGCTTGTTGTTCGTCGGTGATGCGGTGGGCACCATGAACGGGGTCATGGTTCGCCTCCCGCTCCCTTCACTGCTGACCCAGTGGAGGCAGAATCATCGCTCCGGAAACTCTCCGAGGTATCGCACAACAGGATGCTGTTCTCGCATGGGGGGGCCGAGATTTCCGATGCGAACGCCCGGCTCCGCGCCCTCCTCGATCAGCCTTGGTCCCTGTCATAGCCCGCCAATGCTGAGCGCGTACCTCAGCTAACGTTCAGTGACTGACCTTCACTAACGTGTTCGAACAGTGGAGCGAGGCAATCAGAGTAATAGGTCATGGCCTCCGCGAAAGTGAGCAACTTTGGTCCGCCGGCGGCGGCAACTGTCGAGCCCTGCGGGTCTGCCAGATCCAGGTGGCAGAGAACAGGTTCGCGGCTGAAGCCGTTGACGGTCAAGGTGGCAATTCCCCAAGGGTGGCTTGGGTCGGTCACGGAGATGCCGGCAGCATCGAAGGTATCCCGCAGGACGTAGTGCGTGACCGTGCGCCAGGACTGGACAAAGGGCTGCTGCAGTTGCTCAATCAGGTCATCGTCGTCGCTGTCGTAGGCGTCCGAGAGGGCGGCGGAAAGAGCATCCCATTCGTGGGCATCGCGGACCATGAGGTGCGCGGCCCGAAGGCGGGCGATAGTTTCATTCAACGTCATGGTAGTCCCCCCCAAACTTCCCGTCGCTTTGCCTGACCCGAATGGGCAGGCCGGACCGCCGTCGGCATGTCACTATCAAACAGAACGGATGAAGCAGCAGCATGATTCCCTAAAAACGGTGTTTTTGCTTTCACGCCGCGTCATTCCTTGGCCGCCTAGCAAATCAGTAGCCTTACTAATAGGGTGGTTGTGGGGAAGGCCCCCCCGGATGCGAAGAGAAGTGAGGCCCGCATGACTGAAGAGCAACCCATCAGCAAAGTCACGGACATCATCAACGATTCCAAGATCGGAATGCTGACCACGGTCAATGAAGAAGGTGCGCTGGTCAGCCGGCCGCTGGCTGTCCAGGAAGTGCAGGACGACGGCGACATGTGGTTCTTTACGGGGCTGGGGACCTCACAGGTTGCCCACGTGAGACAGGATCCGCGAGTCAATGTTTCCTTCGGCAAGAGCACCGAGTGGGTGTCTGTGGCCGGGACTGCCCACGTGGTCACGGACCGACAGAAGATCCACGAGATGTGGAACCAGGTTGTGGAGGCATGGTTCCCTGACGGTCCGGACACCCCGGAAGTTTGCCTGATTCACGTGGATTCGGATTCGGCAGAGTACTGGACGAGCCCGGGCGGAACGGCAGCAACGGTACTTCAATGGTCAAGTCCAAGGTCATCCACTCCCGCTTCAGCGTGGGCGAAAGCGGCACAGTGGAACTATGACCCGCCATGGTTGACGTCGAGCGGTTTCGGGTCCTTTTGGAGGAGGAAAGGAGTCGCAAACTCGAACTGCTCAAGGCGCTGCGAAGCGACATCAGTTCGGTGAGCCTCGCCCGGCAAGACTCCAATGTGGACGACGAACACGATCCCGAGGGCAGCACCATAGCCTTCGAGCTGTCCCAAGCGTCCGCCCTCATGAGCCAAAGCCAGGTTGGCTTGGAGCAGATCGATGACGCACTGGCGAGGATAGCGGCAGGAACCTACGGACTGTGCGCGGTGTGCGGCGTGGCCATACCCGAGGGCAGGTTGGAGGCGAGGCCGTGGACGCCGTTCTGCGTCAACCATGCCTCAGGAAGAAGCTGAGTCAGCTGGACATTCCCGGCGAAACCGGCACGAACTCAATGCCCTGCTGGACCTTCTTCCTGGGGCCCGGTTGAACCCTTTGGCGTCCAGGTGGTTGCCGGCACGGTAGGCTGCCAGCGCTTGGTCATAAATCTCGTTGAGCCGCCGCCCGGTGAAGACTTCCGTGGTTCTGTCGGCGAAAACCACGCTCACTGACACGGTTCCCGGGAAGTGCCTGTTCATTCGGATAAAACCTTGCGCGTCCTGCTGCAGGGAAATCAAGAAGTCCGCCCTTTCGACGATTGATACCTACAGTCTCTCAGCAGTGGCCGCAA
This sequence comes from Paenarthrobacter nitroguajacolicus JCM 14115, assembly GCA_001313365.1. Next base: position 26,591 of record BBFS01000046.1, on the reverse strand, counting down.
CACGGTGACGCGGCCGGCTCAGCGCAGGAACCCTGGTGATGGCCGTCCGCCGCTCACCAACGGTATTCTCGATGCTTCCGATTCCCTCAACGGTCATCCGGACCACGTCTCCGGTCTTCAAGGGTGGGGGGGAGTCTTGGCACCGTTCCGTCCCCCAAAGTTCAGCTAGGCATCCTCTACCGCATGTCCCGGAGCCCAAAACGTCACCGGGGCGCACCACTGAGTCCTGCGATGCGTACGCTACGAGTTCGGCGAACGGCCAGCCCATATTGGACAGCAAATCCTGTCCAATATGTTCGCCATTGACCTCAACGGCCATGGAGATCGGCAGGAAGCCTTCGGCGTCGTGCAGGTGCTCAAATTCATCAGCAGTTACGATCCACGGGCCCAAGGTGTTGGCGAAGTCCTTGCCTTTGCAAGGACCCAGACTGACTTTCATCTCACGCCTTTGCAGGTCGCGCGCCGACCAGTCGTTGAGGACTGTGTAGCCGAAGATGTGCTGGTGCGCATCGGCCGCCGACAGGTTTCTGCCGTCACTTCCCGGTACATGACCGACGACGGCCGCTACTTCGGTCTCGAAATCCAGCTCGTTGCAACCGGCGGGGGGGATTCCGATCACTTCTTCCGTGCCGGTCACAGTATGCGGATTCGTGAAGTAGAACGTGGGTGCCTCATACCACTCGGGCACCACGCCGGCCACGCCGTCGATGCTCTTCCGCACGCCTTCCACATGTTCCTCGAACGCGACAAAGTCGCGGATGGTGGCGGGTACCAAGGGCGCCAGCAACTGTACCCCGGACAGGGGAACGGAAGATGCCGTTCGAACAGTTTCCGCAGCGATTTCCAGCGTTTTGGCCAAGCCTGCACTTAACAGGTGGTTCACGGTTTGTCCCTCGGGCAACGGGAAGCAGCTGCCGTCAGCTACGAACCCGGCGCGAGTACCGCCGTCGTCATTCCAGCGGGCGATCTTGACCATGTCTTTTCCTTACGCTCTGGAGCGGACGGTGATGGCTGCCGCAGCGGTGATGCCCAAGGCAGCAGCGTTGCCAGCGAGAACCTTGGCGGCATCGGTCGCGGGGAGACCGGCCGCATGGACTTCACCAACGGGATTGTCGGAGCCCATGTCGAACGGGTAGTCCGAGCCGAGCATCACCTGCCCGGGGGGGCCCGCGACTTCGACGAGGGCGCGCAGCTCGCGGGGCCCGTGCGTCAGGGAGTCGAAGAAGATCCGCTGAAGGTAGGACGACGGCGGTTCGGCGCACCGCTGCGCCTCAGGGCGAACCTTCCAGGCGTGGTCCGATCGGCCGATGGTGGTGGGAAGGTAGCCACCCCCCCATGGGCGGCGAGGATCTTGAGACCGGGGTGCCTGTCCAGTACTCCGCTGAAAATCAGGTGGGACAGCGCTACGGCGTTCTCTGCAGGCTGGGAGACCGTGTTGGCCAGGTAGAAGCGATCCAGTCGCTCGTCCAATGAGCAGCCGAACGGGTGCAGGAACACAACGGCGCCCAACTCCGAGGCCCGGCTCCAGAAGGGTTCCAGTCGTGGATCGGAGAGTTCAACGGTGCTCCGTTCCGGGTCTCCGGGAGTGGCCGCAAAGGACCCGATCTCCACGCCCATGAGGCCACAGCCAAGAACGGCATGTTCCAAGGCTTCGACCATGAGCTGCGGGTGCTGCAACGGAACCAAACCCAATCCGTTCAACCGTTCGGGCGCTTGCTGCACAACATCGCGCACTGCCTCGTTGGACTGTTTTGCGAGCTTGAGCGCGAGTCCTTCACCGGCGAAATAGTAGAAGTGCGACGGCGAGGGCGAAACCAGCTGCACGTCCACGCCTTGGGCGTCCATGTCGGCCAAGCGACGTTCGAGGTTAGTGAGCTGTGGCCAGCGCTCCTTAATCATCAGCCGGAGTTGGCCATGGACTCGGGACCGTTTCGCCTCACTTCCAGGGCCTGCAGCTCAGCGAATCCTTGAGGGTCGTCCTCCGCCACCAACTGCTGGAGGGCCGGAATGAGGATATGCGCGTGGACATCCACAATGGGGTGTTGAACGGTATCGATGTGGTTCATGCGGGTTCCTTGAGCATGGTGGAGAGCGAGTTCATAAGGCCGGGGGGGACGTCTGCGTCCCGGACGCCGTCCAGCATCCACTGGCCCAACTGGACCGACGCTCTCACCACGGCGGTTGCCCTCTCCATTCGGCGGTCTGCGAACTCCTTCCAGAGAGTCTCGGTGACGTGGTCTGCGGCAATCAACAGTTCCGCGAGGACCGCAGCATCTTCCAACGCCATGGCAGCACCTTGGGCAACAGTGGGCGGGCAACTGTGTGCTGCATCGCCGATGATGACGATGCGCCCACGGTTCCAGGGGCCTTCCACGAGGTGCGAGGTGAACCAGGTGTAATTGATGCGTGCGCCATGGTCCAGGTTGGATCGGATCTCGTTCCATGGGCCGCCGTACGCGGCGGCGAGTTCCGTCATCACCTTGGGTCCGTCCTCGTGCCGGCGTTCCTGGGCTTTCTCCACAAGGTAGGCGTAGATGGTGTCAGGTCCGGTGGGGCAGTATCCGGCGATGAAACACGGCCCACCGTAGGTCAGATCAGTTCTGACGACTTCCTCCGGCCGCTCGACGAAGGCCCGCCAGATACCCATGCCGGTGGACTGTGGCTCCTCTTTGATGCCGATCGCCTTACGTACGGCCGAGTGGAGTCCGTCAGCGCCGATGAGCAGGTCATAGCGCGAGCTGCCGCCGTCGGCAGTGCGGATGGTGACGCTGCCGCCGTCGTCGGTCATAGCTGTGACGGCCTTGCCGTAGCTGATCGTCGCACCGGCGTCTTCGGCACGGTCCCGAAGGATTGCGGTCAAGTCCGGGCGGTACATTCCCAACGTGGCCGGGAGGTCGTCACCACCGGTTTTGATGTCCTCGAGGACCGCCAGGACGGTGCCGTCGGGGGGGTTGGGCGCCCGCAGGCCAAGGGTGCTGAACCCGTAGCCTTTTGCTTCCACCTGTTCCCAAACACCCAGGGTGCGCAGGATGCGCAAGGCGTTTCCCTGCAAAGTGATGCCGGAGCCCAGGGTTTGCGGTTCGGTGGCCTTCTCCAGAACCTCCACCTCGACGCCGGCTTCGGCCAGAAGGATGGCGGCGGCCAGTCCCGCAGCTCCCGCTCCGACGATTCCGACCCTCTGTACTGCTGCCATCTTTGACTCCTTTGTGGTGACGGCGTTACTGCCTATTGTGCTGCGTTGTAACGGATTTGCTAGCGGACGGCGATGGGGGGGTTGACAGGTGAACCGACAGCGCCCGTGATGGGGGGGAGTGGAGCGGCGGTGAGCATGAACTCGTACCTGCCGTCTGCCGCACACGCCTCGGCCAGAGTATCCGGATCCCACATTTCGCCCAGGAACAATCCGAGGTTTGGAATGGCGATCTGGTGAAGCGGCTGGAAAGCACCCTCAAACTCATTGGGCCGGACCTCGAATCCCCAGGTGTCCGTTGCTACCCCCGGCGATTTCCGAGGCGTGCAGCCACGATGCGGTGGTGAAGGACAGACCCGGCGCCGAGCCGCCTGCGTACTCACCCCAGCCGTCGCGGCGGGCCCGCGTGTACTGCCCCCCCGTGCGGATCACCACGATGTCCCCTCGGCGAACGGCGGAGGTGGGGCCCTGGCGTTCAATGGTTCGCTCCAGGTGCTCCGGAGTGATGGCGAAGCGTCGGGTAATTCCCCCGTCGGCGCGCCCCAGCTCCGGACCCAGTGCGCGGCCCACATCCAGCAAAACGCCACGGGTGACAATTTTAGCGGCGGCAGTTTCGATCCCCCGTCACCAGGTCGCCTTCTGAGGTCACGACGTCGCCAGCTGCCCGGCCGTTCCAAGCTTTGCCGCGATCAAAGATATGACCCAGCCCGTCCCACTGGGTGGAGCACTGCAGCGGCATGGCGATCACATCGTCAGCCCCCGCCGAACCCGTGGGGGGGAAATCCCTGGTTGCCGCGCTCAGCGTCTACGCCGGTGTCGGTCATGGTGTGGACCGGGTTGGTTCGGCGACGCCACCCCTTCTGGGTCCATTGGTGTCGAACGGCTGGGACAAGGAGAACGCCTCGCCCGACCTCACCAGTGAGGCCGCCTCCACACGCTTGCCATTGTCGATGAAATTGAGAGTACCGAGGACGTCGTCTTCTCCCCCAGCGACCCCAGTTGTTGTACAGCTTGGCGGCTGCGGTGATGCTGGCCATCGGATCAGCCCGCTGCATCGTATGCGCTTCCACGGCGTCGGTAGTCACTGTTCGTCCTTGCAATGAATGAGCTGGGTACCGAGCCCGGTGATAGTGCCCTCCATGACATCGCCGTCCTGGAGGAGCCTGCCCCAGTGCTGTCCGTTGCCGGCGGGGGGGCTGCCGGTCAGCACCAGATCGCCTGGCCGGAGCGGCATGATCTGCGACGCTTCGCTGACAAGCTTGGCGACGCCGAAGATCATGTCTTGAGTGGACTCGTCCTGCATGGCCTTGCCGTTGAGCTTCAGTGTGACCTGGACGTCCTGTGGGTCGCCAAAGAACTTCGCCGGCACCAGCAGGGGGGGACCGGTGGGCAGGAAGCCGGGGGGCATTCTTGGCCCTGTACCAGTCCGAACCGATGGCGGGCATGTCCTTGCGGAAGACGTACTCCCGGGTGGTGATGTCGTTGACCATGGTGTAACCGAAGACATGCTCGAGAGCCTTTTCGGGGGTGACGCGGAAGGCTTCCTTCCCAATCACGGCGGCCAGTTCCAGCTCCCAGTCGTGGGATTTGCTGTAGCCCGGCAGTGTCAGGTCATCCGTAGCCGGAGCAATGGCGGTGGGAAGCCCGATAAAGAAGTACGGCGTCCCCTGGCCTGCGCGCTTGTCCATCATGGCCGCGTCTTGGCCCGCACCTCTTCTGCGTCCTGGCCGGATTCCCGGTGTGCCACGGCAAGGTCAACCACGTGCTTGCGGTAGTTGGCTCCGGTTTGCAGCACCTGGGCGGGTTCAACGGGAGCCAGGACCTCGACGCCGGCGAGTGCCAGGCCCGACTGCCCATCGGCTGATGCGGCAAGCTGGTCAAGTTCGCTTTCAGTGGTTTCCCAGTGCTGGATCAGTGAGTTGATGTCCGTATCCAGTGGCAGGACACGTTCAGCTACCAGCAGGCCCGTTTTGGCTTTACTGTCGCCGGGTTCCTGGAACCGGATCAGGGAGTATGTTGCGTTCGCCATGGATTTAGCCCCCCCGACCCTGCTTTGCGTAGGGGGTTTAGGAGGGCTTCTTTCATTTCTGCGGAAGCGCCTTCCTCCGTCGCGGTGAACCCTTCGGCCGGCGGGAAGGATTCTGTCATGGAGTGTGGCATCGCACCATTCTTGTAGAAGTTGTTGGATCCTTCCGAGGGCTTCCACGTGTTGGCGTCCCAGTCTGGAACGTAGTTGCGGTAGCCGCCGGAGTTCAGCTCCACCCGCAGGCCTGACGGGTCGCGGAAGTACAGGAAGTTCTGCTCGCCCACGCCGTGAATGGACGGACCATATTCCATAGGAGTGCCGTTTTCCATCATCACGTCGGCGGTGCGGAGCAGGTCCTCGGTAGCGTCCACCCAGAAGGCGATGTGGTTGACTCGGCCGGCGCGCTTGGAGGTATCGAGCACGACGCCGAGGTCGTGGGACTTTTCGTTGGTGGTCAGTACGGAGAAGACCGTGATGGGTGCTTCATCCAAGTCGACGAAGGCCATGACGCGGAAGCCGAGAGCCTCGTTGTACCACTTGGCGAAGCCCCCCCGGACGTCAGAGGAAGCGACCGTGACGTGGTCCAGGAAGCGGGGGGGAGCAGCTGCGTGGCTGCTGCGGCGCTCGGGACGGTCCGGATAGGTGGATTCGAAACCGGGTTCTGCAACGAATTTCTCTACGTCGTAGAAGAGGCGCATGTGGTGGCCGTAAGGACGTGAACTCGTAGGCCTTGCCGAAGCCGTGGCCGCCCGCAGTCCAGGTGCCCTGCACCCCCCCGGTTGCTTCAACGCGGGCAGCTGCAGCTTCGAGCGCGGCCTGCGAGTTGGTGCGCCATGCCATCCGACCCAAGGAGGCCTCCGGGCCTTCGGTAATCACCAGGCTGTAACGGTAGTAATCGCCCCCCCAGCATCGCAGATAAACGTTGCCATCTACGCGGTCGATGATGCGCATGCCGAATTTTTCCTCGTAGAACCGTGCCGAGGCTTCGATGTCCGGCGCGGTGATCTCGAGGTGGGCAAGATGGGAGAGGGGAGTTTCCACGATGAATTCCTTCTAAGTGCTCTGGTTGCTCGGACAGTTATCTGCAGGTCCTGTATCAACCATGAGCCACATCACGTATTCGGAGAAGGGCAACTATCTGATAGCAACTATCCGTTGAACAAATAGTTATGGCGGGCAGCTGGGTATCGATCGTACGAATACCTGCTATACCAAACCCGCTATTCTCCGCCTACAGACCCCTTGCCACAGTGAATGCAGTCCCTCCCGGCGTTTCTGCCACCCCGGGGGGGACCATCTTCAAAGGCGAAGGAACACCTAATGAGCACCATGGACCCAACGGCAACTGAAACCCGCCCGCCACTTGCCGGCCGAGCGGCCGGAAAGACACAGGCTGCGCTACTGGTCGCCGGCAGCTGCATGCCCGTACTGGGTGCAGTTCTGCTGGCACCCGTACTCCCCCCCACCCTGAACCAGTCTTCGCCGATACCGCCGGAGTCGCCATCCTGGTTCCCTTGGTCCTTACCGTGCCGGCCTGTTTGTGGCGTTGTTCTCGCCGCTGGCCGGGTACGTGGCGGATCGTGTGGGACGCAAGCAACTTCTTATAGTTGCGATGCTGGCGTACGCCCTCTTCGGAACGGCGCCTCTATGGCTGGACTCCCTCGGGGCCATAGCGTTGTCGCGAGTCGGCGTAGGTATCGCCGAGGCTGCGATCATGACGTGCTGCACCACCCTGATCACCGACTACTACGCGGGCCAGCAGCGGAACAAATACTTAGGTCTCCAGACCATGGTCAGCGCGCTGGCAGCCACTGCCTTCTTCGCACTGGGTGGCGTCCTGGGCAGCATCAGCTGGAGGACTCCCTTCTGGCTGTACGCTGTCAGCGCGGTGTTGGTGGTCCCCCATGATTTTCAAACTGTGGGAACCGGCAAAGAGCCAAGCCCACGTCGCTACGACGGCGAAACAGCCGGTGCCATGGCGCAGATCGGTGCGCCGGCCGCTGTGACACTGTTCGGTGGCATTGTGTTTTACGCTTTGATCGTCCATCTGCTACGTCATCACCGGGCTGGGCGTTACGGACACCGGGCTCATCGGTGGAGCGGCTGCGGTCGCTTCGTTGGCCACTGCAGCGGGTGCCATCTCCTTCCGCTACCTTGCCAAGCTGGTACCCGCAAACTGCTGGTGGGCGCCTTCGGCCTTGCCGCCGTCGGGCTCTGCGTGGTGTCGGCAGCGGGCAGCGTTCCTTTGGCAATACTGGGTGCCGTTGTGGCCAGCGCCGGAACCGGTGTGCTGTTGCCGACACTCCTGACGTGGGCCGTCAACGGACTGGAGTTTTCCCAGCGCGGCCGCGGCACGGGTATCTGGACAGCAACCTTGTTCATCGGGCAATTCCTGACGCCCATCGTCCTCGGCGCAACGGCTGCCGCCCTGGGGAACCTCGCCCTCGCACTCGGGGCATTGGGCGGAGCTTGTGCTCGCGCTTCTGGCCGTCCTGGTTCGAGGACCGCGGCTTGTGAGCGCAACGCACTAATGTCCTCCACCGCTGGATAACCTAGGGGGGGCATGAAGAACCTGGACCTGAACCTGCTGCCTCAACTCCAGGTTCTGTTGGAGCTGCGGAATGTTTCCCGGGCGGCCGAGCGGCTGCAGCTTAGCCAGCCGGCCACAAGTGCTGCGATGGCAAGGCTCAGGAGGCATTTCGACGACGAACTTCTGGTCCGCAACGGGCGCACCTATGAGCTCACTCCCTTCGCGCAATCTTTGGTCCCGTTGGTTGATGAAGCCATGCTCCACATCCAGCGGGCCACGCGCGTCCGGTCCGGGTTCGATGCCACTACAAGCGAGCGGGAGTTTGTGATCGCCGCATCTGATTACGCGGCGGCACTCATCGTGGGTCCTTTGCGCGGGATCCTTCAGCGGGAGGCGCCACAGGTGGTGGTGGATTTCGTCCCCCCCACGTCCGGGCTCCAGGGAACCATGGCCGAATATTCCAGGATGGACCTGTTGGTGGGGGCCCACCGGCTACAGGATGCAGGGTGAGAGCAAACAGCTTTTCCGGGACAGCTTCGTGGCTGTGGCCGATGCAGGAAACCCGCTTCTCCAGTTGCCCCCCCGATTGACGTTGGAGGACCTCGTTGCGGTGCCGCACGCTGTTGGATACTTCGGCGAGGGCATCAGCACACCGGCCGACAAGCTTTTTGAATCCCGCGGCGTTCGACGACGCGTAGCGGCCGTGGTGGCCGGCTTCCTGTCATTGCCGCTCCTGGTAGAGGGCACGGATCTTGTGGCGCTGGTTCCGCGCATGCTGGCCTCAAGGGCGCAGCGAGGGGCGAACATCGAAGTCCTTGAGTTCACCGAAGAGCTCGAAGCTGCGTTGGTGGAGGCCATGTACTGGCATCCCTCCCAGACCGAGGATCCCGCAAACGTCTGGCTCCGTTCCGTAGTCCAGCGCGCCTGTTCACAGCTCCATGAGATTTTTCCCGTGACGGCGCATCCTGTCGTCGTGTCGGTAGGTCAAAGCAGCTAGCCAGCGCCCATCCACGGCATGGATAGCTCCTATCCTGAATGCGGTATTCCCCGATAGCTTACGTGGCCACAGGATGGTGGGATGACAGTAGACTCCGCCGCACCGCCGCTTCGCCTCGCCGGGAAGGTAGCCGTGATTACCGGCATTGCATCCGGGCAAGGCCGTGCCGCAGCCTGCTTTTCGCCCGGCAAGGAGCAAAGGTAGTGGGGGTGCGATCTCGATCTCAACGGGGGCGGGGGGCCACGGTGGAAGCCATCCGTGCAGAGGGAGGGGCTGCAGAGCCCGCCCAAGAGGTGGACCTGAGCAATGAGGCTTCCGTGCGAACATGGGCAGGCGTCGTGGACAGGCTCCATGGCCGGGTTGACGTACTCTACGCCAACGCGGCGGCCACCCGCTTTGCGGCGTTGGAGGCGATCAGTTACGAAGACTGGACCTGGAATTTCCGGCACGAGGTGGACGTCGTGTTTCTTCCCGTCCGGCACTTCTGGCCGTTGCTCGGTAAAGCCAGGCAGTCCGCCGTCGTTCTTGTTGGTTCCACGGCAGGAGTGTCCGGCTCGGTGACCAACGGGCGACTGGCACACACCGCAACCAAAGGCTCGGTGGTGGCAATGACAAAACAACTGGCGGCAGAAGGCGCTCCCCCCCGCGGGATTCGCGTGAACTGTGTGAGTCCCGGCATGATCCGCACTCCCGCCACCGAGTCCGATCTCCTCGCGGAAGAGCATCCCATGCGCGATATTGCGGCACACATACCGCTGGGGGCGGGTGGGTGATGCCATGGAGGTAGCCAACTGCGCGCTGTTCCTTGCCTCCGACGAGGCCTCCTATGTCACCGGCGCCAACCTCATGGTCGACGGCGGCTGGTCAGCTGTTCTGCCGGATGACCCGTTTCAGAAACAAAGGATGTCTTTGCCGTGATTGACATGACTGATCGAAATGTTGTGATTACCGGGGGGGCCAATGGCGGGCAGGGTCTTGCCGAAACCCTGATGTTGGCCGCGGCAGGAGCCGCCGTAGTCGCGGCAGACCTGGCCGCGGAGCCCTCGACTGCCATGAAGGCCGCAGCCGCTGAATACCCGGACCGCATTACTTACCACCAGCTCGATGTCACCCAGGCGGATGATTGGACGGCATTGGCTGGGTTCCTGCAAAGTGCGAGCGTCCGGCTGGACGGCTTGGTCAACAACGCCGGCATCACCCGACGCAGCCGCCTGCTTGAGGTAACCCCCCCGGCCGATCTCGCTGCGGTATCGGATGTGAACGTTGCGGGAGCACTGTTGGGAATGCAGGCCTGCGTCCCGCTGATGAAATCCGGGGGTTCCATCGTCAACGTTGGATCAGTGGCAGCGCTCACCGGGCACTATCCGGTCGCCTACACTGCCAGCAAATGGCTCTGCGTGGGCTAACCATCGCTGCCGCCACGGAGCTCGGGCCACAGCGAATCCGGGTCAATTCGGTACATCCAGGATTCATTGAGACCCCCATGACCGCCGATGCAAACCCCGTGTTCAAGGAAGCCACCATTGCCGAAACCCCGCTGGGCCGGACCGGGACGCCGGAGGAGGTGGCCGCCGTCGTGCTTTTCCTCCTGAGCCCCATGGCCGCTTTCGTCACGGGAGTGGACCTGCCGGTTGACGGTGGGCAGAGCAGCCACGGAGGAGCGAAGTCAATCTCAGATGCCCTGCGCTGACCGATTTCCCTCAGTCCCCGGGCCCTTCAACCGGTAATTCAGCAGGACGATTCCGGACGGGTAATGACGGCACCCCATAAGTTCCAACTTCGTCCACTGGCTGACCCTGCCGAAGAACGGAACGCCGCCGCCCATGGTTGCTACCTCGCGGTAGGTGTTGGCCCCTATGATGTAAGCCCCGGTTCTGCGCTCGGTGGCTTCAAAACCGTAGTCCTCGTCGTTCAGCCATGAAAGGTCGCCGTTCTCTGACGCGATGTATCCGTCCAAGCTGGCAGCCATGCCCCCGAACACCCTACTCACGGCAAGGATTCCGTGTCCGGGGGGGAGGTTTCAGTTGTGCTGGCCCGGTCGGCTGCTGCGCCCTGCCTCCGGCTGGCCAGCAGGAACGGCAACGCGATGAGCTCAATGAATCCTGCCATGGCCAATGATGCCGGATAGCCGTAAAGGTCAGCTCCCCGGCCCAGGACCGGCTGGATAACTACGCCGCCGCTGGAGCCCATCAGCGAATCGAAGCTCAGGACTGTGGCCCGCTGCTTCGAAGGGATCATGTCGTTGACATAGGCCTGCCGGACTGGCGTGGCGGCAGAACCGACGACGGCCCAGAGCGCGAGCAATATCAGAGCCACCCAGAAGATACGCGTGAAACCGAGGACCAGCAGGATGACGCCACCCACCGTCGCTCCAAGGATGAGCACGGAGGTGCGCCTGTGGAATAGCTGCCGGGCGTGCGGGGCGAGCCAGCCTCCCAGGATCTGCGATCCCGCAACAATCGCGGCGGCCAAGCCCGCGATGGAATAAGCCTGGGATCGCCGAACAGGTCAAGGAGGTACGGCTGCAGTGCGTAGAAGACGTAAATTCCGACGCCGGCACTAAAGGGGGCGGCCAGCATCACGTAACGCACGGGCGGGTTTTTCAAGCCGTTCTCGATCGACGCAGACAGTACCGCCCGTGTCGCGCGGAGGGGGATGCGTCGAACGCTCAGGCGTGAAGCCGACGTCGTGCATGAGTCCAAAGGCCACCGCAAACATGGCGAGCAGAACCAGCACTCGAAGGAGGAAGGGCACGCCAAGATTGGTGGCCTGGGCAATCACCCCCCTCCTGCTACTGAGCCCACGAGCATCGCGCCACCCTGCACCATCTGGCCTCGGCCAAGCACAGACTCCAGCCCGCCTTCGTAGCCCGAGAAACGCAGGGCATCCACGAGCCATGCTTCAACAGCACCGGAGAAGAACGTAAAGCCGAGACCCAGGAGAACCGAGACCACAGCCCACATCCAGAACGGCGCGGAGATCTGCCACATCACGAAGTACAGATAAGTGGACACGGCCAGCGTCACCGTTCCCAGCAGGAATGACGCCCGCCGGCCCCACCCGTCGGCGATCACTCCGGTAGGGACCTCAAACAGAACCATGCCTACGGTAAAGAAGGCGTTGGCGGCAAACGCCTCCAGGTTACTTAAACCGGCATCCAGCAGGAACAGGGTGTTGATTCCCCCCCAGATGAAGGAGGCCGCAACGGTATTGCCCAGCGTCAATGTCAGATAGACGCGCTGGATCTTTCGGGCGGCGTCATTCAGGGTGTCGCCGCCCTCGCCGGTGCGAGGAGGGACCACCAGCTAATTCTCGCGCCGTTGCCCGTCCTCCGCCAGAGCTCCGTGGATGGAGAACTACGTTTCGTGACTTGTGGGGGATGTCTTGGGAGGCCGCCCATTCGCTGACATCCCGGCGCTCAACGGCCGCAGCCATCATGTCCGGAAAGAGATCCGGTGTGCACGCGAAAGCCGGCACGCCGATGCCGGCCAGAGCCGCTGCATGACGTGAGTCGAAGGACGGATGGCCGCTGTCGCTCAAGGCCAGCAAAGCAATCATGGTGGTCCCGCCATCCACAATTGACGCGGCTCGACGCAGCATCTCTTCAGCTATGCCGCCTTCATAAAGGTCGCTGATCAGCACAAGGATGGTCTCGGTGGGCTTGGTTATCTGATCCTGGCAGTAAGCAAGCGCTCGGTTGATGTCGGTCCCGCCGCCCAGCTGTACGCCGAACAGCACATCCACGGGGTCATCCAGGTCGTCCGTCAGATCTACAACTTCGGTGTCAAAAACCACCAACCTGGTGCTCACGGACCGCAGAGAGCTGAGAACTGCTCCGAAGACACTGGAGTACACCACGGATTCAGCCATTGATCCTGATTGGTCAATGCACAGGATAATCTCGCGCTGAATCTCAGTGCTGCGCCTTGCATGGCCATGCAGCCGCTCAGGCACCACCGTGCGGTACTCGGGCTGGTAATGCTTGAGGTTGGCGGCGATGGTCCTGTTCCAGTCGATGTCCCTGTGCCTTGGGCGGCGGGTCCTGGCGGAACGATTGAGGGCACCTGAGACTGCTTGGACCGTCTTGGCGCGCAGCCGTTCCTCAAGTTCCGTGGTGACCTGACGAACGACTAACCTGGCGGTTTCCCGGGACTCTTCGGGGATCACCCGACCCAGTCCCACCAAGGTGCTCACCAAGCCAATGTCCGGCTGTACAGTGCGCAGCATCTCCGGCTCCAACAGAAACTGCCTCAGGCCGAGCCGGTCCATAGCATCAGACTGCATCACTTGGACCACTGAGGAGGGAAAGTACCCGCGGATATCCCCGAGCCAGCGGGCCACGCGTGGACTCGACGACCCCCAGCCCTCCACGCTGCCCGGACCCGCCACCGTAGAGCTCTTCCAGCGCCTGGTCCCGTCTAACATCATCATCGGATAGTTGGACGGGGACACCGTCCTCTGTTGAAATGCCGTCCGCGTCCTGCCCGCCCAGTACCAGACGCCACCGGCTCAACCGGTCCCGGCCCGCACCGGCGGAAGCATTGCCGGAACCATCGGCCGTGCCTGAGCCATCCGTCTGGTCGGAATTACCCGTCATGCGATCGCCTCCCATCCAAAATTCCTGCCATCGTTTGTATTGCCGGGCCAGCTCCAGCCAGGTCCATGCTGATGGCTTCCGCGCTGGTGCCGCCAGACCCGACCCGGCTTAACTGCTCGCCGATTTCCCGCCGCTCAGGCCTGCTGAAAGCCGAGAACGTCCTCCTGACCAATGGCAAGACGTCCTCGAACACTTCGTCGTCCACACCCTCCACCCAGTCATCGACGATCTGCAGGAGGCGCGGATCGTGGATGAGCAATGTGGCGTCGCCGGACAGCAGACCGTCCAGCCACGCAGCGGCTTCCGGCGCGGGCGTGGCGATGGAGAGGCGTCGACTAAGACGTGCCGCCACGTCATCTCCTTCCACCAACCCCGCGTCCATCAGAAGCCGGGTGGCCCGTCCAGCCACCGCACCATGAATGGTGTCTGACCGGGCCACTGCGGCAAGCGCTGCATGCCAGTCATCCAACGGCAGCTCAGCCAGCAGGGCCAAACCATCCTGCGCCGAATCAATGGCCCGACGCATCGCGCCAGCAGCATTGTCATCCAAGCCGGCGCAGGCCGTGGGCAGTCCCACACAGGCGCGCACCACCGTAGCTTCGAGGATCTTCCGAACATCACTCACGTCCACCGCTCGAACGTTGCCGTACCTGCAAGTGCGGGCCAAGGGGGGGCGATGGTTTCCAAAAGGGGGAGCAGTGTCCTGCTGAAGTGCGGTGCGTTCCGCCAGGACGGACACGACGCCGGCAACACCGTCGGGCAGTTCGGCCAGGAGACAGCCTTCCAACAGTTTGCCAAGGACCGGCAGGCCTTCGGCTGCCTGCGCCTGCTCCGAGACGAAAGTGCTTGCGGCTGAGGCAACGGTGGTGCCGTAGCGGCTGGCTTCCACCACCGAAACAGCCAATTCAGGCTTCCACAAGAGGGTCCACGCTTCTTTGAAAGTGCCGGTGGTCCGGCCGGTGTCCGTTGGCTGACCCCCCCAGTCCACCCCCCCCAGCAGCGCAAGGCGGTGAAGTAACACCGAACGTGCCAACTGGTTCGGCTTACGCAGGTCCAGGACCATGACTTCTTCCATGGCGCTGGCTTTCATGCGCAGCTTGCGCTGGGTAGCGGCGAGGTCGGCGGCCAACGGGAGGGTTGGCACAGAGTCCGGAACGTTCCCCCCCAGCTCGCGGCCAACAGTAAGTTCGCGGTGAACGAGGGCCAGCGGCAGGGGGAGAACCGTCGCAAAGAACAGTCTGCGCGGCGTCGTCCAATTCAGGTAAGCCAGGGCTGGGCCTTCCGCGAACGGCGGCCAACGCGGTAGCCATCCTGCTGGCCTCTACCACCGACGCAGTGGACGCATCCAGGTTCTCTTTACGAAGCGCATGGGCTACCCGAACCAGCCAAGTGGTTGCCACATCCCTCGTGGGATCGTTCCCCCATCCAATGTGCGAACAGGTGTTGATACCAGCCCGGCGCAGTGACCCCTGCGCCGTATCCGCTGCCCAAGCTGAGCCGGTTCGAGGTCCAGGGAACCCAGGTGACGGCCACCTTCGCTTTCGGCAAACCGGCGAGTACCTTGTTGTCGGCCGAAGCTGAAGGAAAACCGGCGGGTACCAATGCCGGTGCGTGATAGGCACCGCACACTACAACGATGCGTTCATGCCCTTCCCGCATGGCAGCCCGCAGGATGCGCCGCATGGCAGCTTCCCGGCGATTGTTCTCCACCACGTCAGGATGGTCAGCGGGACGCTGATCCATGCCGCGGATTTCCGAGATCGCATCGAGGAGGGCATCAAACCGCTCAACAGGGTCCGAGTTCCTGTGTTCCACCGCGTCCTCCCACCAGCGCTCAGCATCGCTGTACCCCCGCAGCCTCGGCCAGCATCCCGATAGCGTCGGGCCGGAAAGCCTGCTGCGGGACAGCTGGAGGTTCCTCGACAGGGTCGGGGGTGCCGCCGTCGTCCTCAGTGGTGGCGGTGGGGTCATCCTCCACCGAAGCCGATAATGCACGTTCCTCCGCTACCCGGAGCGCAAAGGTGTGTGCAGCAGGCAGGTCGATGGCACGCACGGACTTACCGGCGGTCAGGGCCCAGCGGATTGCTACCCATTCAGGCGAGAAACCGGCCATCGGGTAGAAGGAGGCCAAACGGGGCTCGTCCACAGCGTAAATCAGGCCGGCGACCGGCGGAACCATGTCCGGATCCGTGACCAACGGGATGACCTGGTCAAGTTCGGGCGGCCCTTCGACCAACACCAGATCAGGTCGAAGGGCTGCCAAGGCTTCAGCAACGGAATGGGCCGAACCAGGACCGTGGTGGCGGATCCCCAGAATGTGGACGTCTGTCATGTCTTAGTTGGGCGATTCGAGGTCGCGGCAGGCCCGGTAGAGGTCTTTCCATTCAGGCCGATTCCGGACGACGGTCTCCAAGTACTCCTGCCAGATCACGCGGTCCTGGACAGGATCCTTGATTACTGCGCCTACCAGGCTCGCGGCTACATCGTCCGCCCGGACGGTGCCATCTCCAAAGTGCGCCGCCAGGGAGAGGCCGTTGGTCATCACGGAAATAGCTTCCGCCGTGGATAACGTAGCCGATGGCGATTTGATGCTGGTGCGCTGGTCCTGGGTTACTCCGGACCGCAGTTCGCGCATGACAGTGACCACCCTCCGGATCTCGGAAAGTGCAGCCAAGTCCGCCGGCAGCTCCAAGGACTCACCGAGACTGCGAACACGGTAGTCACAATCTCCACCTCTTGGTCGATGCTGTCCGGGAGCGGCAGGACCACAGTGTTGAAACGGCGGCGAAGGGCGGACGAGAGGTCGTTGACGCCTTTGTCGCGGTTGTTCGCGGTGGCGATCACGTTGAAGCCTTCCGTGCTTGGACTTCCCCCGTTGAGCTCGGGAATGGGCAGGGTCTTTTCGCTAAGGATGGTGATGAGGGAATCCTGCACATCGGAGGGGATACGGGTAAGTTCCTCCACGCGCACCAGGCTTCCCGTCTCCATGGCCCGCATGACGGGACCGGGGACCATGGCGGCACGGGAGGGGCCATCCGCGAGCAGACGCGCATAGTTCCACCCATAACGCAAGGCTTCTTCCGGTGTACCCGCAGTGCCCTGAACCACCAGAGTGGACGAGCCTGAGATCGCTGCGGCCAGATGCTCTCCAAGCCATGTTTTCGCGGTTCCCGGAACGCCCAGCAGCAGCAGGGCGCGGTCCGTGGCCAGTGACGCCACGGCGATTTCCACCAAGCGTTCGGAGCCCAGATACTTTGGAGTGATCACGGCCCCCCCATTGGCCAACGTCCCACCGAGGATGTAGGTGGTGACAGCCCAAGGGGAGAGACGCCAACTGGGCGGACGGGGGGCGGTCATCAACAGCGGCCAGGGCGCTGAGCTCATCGGCATACGCATTCTCGGCGTGGGCGCGAAGAACCTCCGTTGCATTCTGGGCATCGGTCATCGGAAAGCCTCCGTCAGGGATTGTCTGAATGATTGGTATTGGACGGCATCGCGCAGCACCCCGGCGCCGGACGGCGTCGTCGTCTGTTCGTGCCAAAAGTTGCCGGCATTGTTCGGTGGCAGCCGGCGGAAGGGCGGTTGGAAGGACCGCGGCCAGCGTCGCTGCCAAGCGGCCGCCGTCCTTGCCGGAAATCAGTGTCAGTACCGCTTCCGCCAACGGCGCGGACCAAGGCTGCGGTACGTCCTGCAGTAGGGGGGGAGCCAGCGTCAGCGGTTCGTCGCCGCTTTCCCGGACGTGCCTCACCAGCCAATGTTCCCGCTCGTCGGAGGGAGGCAACCCAGCAGCCTTCTGTCCGTCCTGACAGTCAGCAGCGCGCGTGCCACTCAGCATCTTCGCGGGCGGCAGTGCTGGCGATCAACGCTTCCATGATGCGCGGTTCGCCCTGCAGCAGTGCCGCGGTGCCCGCCCGGTTCCGGCCGGATACCGATGTCCAAACCTCAAGCGGTGCGCCACGGATGATCACATCCAACCTTGCAAGCCGATCAGGTTCACCTCTGCGGGGGGGATCGGCGGGAATTCCGTCGCGCAGTGCCTCTTGGTCAGGGGCCGGAGGGAGATCGATGTCCAGGCGCTTGTTCAGGAGCCCTTTGACGTGCAGCAGGGGTAGGAGCCGGGTGGCCATGCGGGCTGCACGCGCACTCCCGGGGAGTTGGTCGAGGAGCCGGAGCGCAACGTCCCGTACGCTCTTCGCTTTGTCGTCCAAGGCTTGTTCCAGCAAACCTTCGTCGTCGTCATTGAGGTTGCCGGCAAACAGAGCCAGGTTGCCCGCGCGTTCCCTGGCGCTGAGCGACGGCCAGTGTCCACGGAGCTGCTCGCGCGCAGCTGCCGGGTCACGGCCTCTTAGCCGGTCCAGCTCGACTGCAGCGGCGGCGCTCCCGAGTTCAGACCATTCTTCTGCCGGTTCGCGTGAGGACGGGCTCTTGAGTTCTTGCAACCAGCGGCCGCGGGTTCCGATTGCCGGTTCAAGACTCCTGAAAACAGCGGACCTGGTCTCCGCCAAATTGAGCAACGCCGGCAGCAGCCGGTGAGGGACCCGCCGTCGTGATTCTTCGGCAAACCTCAGCCAGTCCACTACCAGCTGGATTCTCAGCTCAAGCCCCACGGGCGGCTGGGTCAGCAATAGCTCCAAGAGCCGGGCGGCCTCACCGCTGGCTTGGGGGGGCTCCGTGTCAGCGGGGGGGGCAGGCGAAGCCAGGCCGGGGGGGCTGGGGGGGCTGAGGATGCTGTCCGGGACGCACGGGTAACGGCGTCGGCCAGTGCTGCTTGATCCAGCAGGGATTCCTCGCGGGTCAGGTTATCCGGCGCACGAAAACCCAGCGCGACGGGCGGCTCGGGGGGGCGTCGTGCCGAGCGGTTCCCACCAAGGCCGCTGTTCGGAGTTCTGCCAACCAGATCATGGGGTCACCACCGTTCCATCGACGACGACGGTCAGCGGACGCAGGCGGCCATCTTCCAGTTCTCCGAAAACATCCGCAGCATAGCCACCTGTCAGTGCCAGCAGGGAGTCGAGGGGAGCATCCACCAAGGGAAGTGCGTCGCCACTCGGATCGTGCACCCACCCCATGCCCTGCGGGTTGACGGTGACACCTTCCAGCATCACCGGATGCCTGGTCCGCCACGGCGAGCGCGCGACTGCTGCTGACTCCTGTTCGAGCGCTTGCCTGATGCTGTAGCCGGTGCCGAGCTTCTGGCCACGCCTGTGGGGTGATGGTCCTGTGAACAATGCACGCCGTGGCGCTGAACCGGGGGGGTAACGGGCAACTGTGACATCAAGCTGCGCTCCCGCGAGTTGCGGCGCAGCCAGCCCCTGGCCCTGTCCGGCGAAGTCCAGAATGACAACCGTCGTGCCGTCGGGTGCGCGAAGCCAGGTCCGTTGTTGCTGGAGGCGTCCGTCGTCACTGCGGTGGGCTCCGAGCACCAGCCACGGGCCCACCAGCGACTCGGTGTCCTGTACGTCAGCAGACGCCGTGGCCCAGCCGAAGGCAGCCTTGACGTCAGCGAATTCGTCCGGTGTGAGTGCGTCTCTTGCTGCCCATGCCTTTGTCAGGGCCCACCACCGGCCCGCGTGAAGGAGAAGATGGTCTGCCCAGTCCGTCCTGCCGTGGATTTGGGATGCCATTTCCCGCACTTGTTCGGCCAAACCGGGAACCTGGGAGTCCACCAAGCGGGCTGCCACGCCATCCCACCAGGAATATGGCTGATTGCGGGCAGCGGCAAGTCCGGTCCGTACGAGGTCCGTTAGCCAGCGCGAGAAATCATCGATCCCGGCATCCATGAGGGCGAGCCTGGCGGCGAGCCGTTTTGCCTGTGCTTCCGGATCAACGGGTTGCTCGGCCTGTCGCCGTTCTTTTGCCGTGGCACGATCGGCCCGTTGATCGGCCCATTCCTTTGCGAAATCAGCGGTGTCGGCTCCGGCCTCGGCTGCCTCGCCCCGGGACCAAAGAAGCAGCAGTGCCAATGCGTGCTTGCAGGGAAACTTCCGGCTGGGACACGAGCACCGGTAGGCGGGTGCGATGATGTCCACGCTCACTTGATATGGCGTTTTCCCGCTGCCTTGGCACCTTCCCCCATACAAGGACATCGTTGCTGCCTGAGTCGGACCACGGGCCGGGATGCGCGAGTTTCCGTGCTGCTGCAAGCGAGGACGAGTCCGGGGGGGCGGCCTTCATTACTGTCTCTTCGCTCCAACGCCCATGAATCACATTCTGCCTGACGGCTCCGACACTATAGAACAGCAGTCACGGTGTGGCGTTGGCACGGGCGGGGGGGAGGATGGCCTCGACTTCCCGCCCGTAGCCTTGGTTGCTATGCCTGATTGCTCACCAGGCCCGGCTTCTTCGCCGTGACCTCAGTACGCCCTGCTGACAGCAGCGGGGGGGCAAAGAAGTTGCCGAGTTCAGCTGTCGCTGTCAACGGAAGCACGTGGGCGACGTACTGGTCCGGCCGAACGACTACAACCACGCCATCGCGGCTGAGGCCGCGGAGCTCAAAGATGTCGTTGTTGGGGGTCTGTGCCGAAGACCTTCTCAAGGTAGGTGAGCTTGAACGGCCCTACGGTGGGTTTGAACGCTGCAGGTACAGCGTTGATATCAATGTTGGTGTGGTCCTGCTGGTAGATAACCTTCACGTCGAACCAAGCGTCACGGTCAGCGTCCGACGGCGTCGCGGCCAGCGGCGAGTCCGGCGAGTTCGCGATCCACTCGGCGAAGTCCGCCACAGGTCCTTGGGATCCAGCCTGCGCCGCGTCAGCGAAGACATAGATGCGCCAGCGGCCGTCCGCTTTGGCGTGGTGCCCAAGGTGCATGGGGTTGGTATCGCAGACCCGCAGGACGGGAGCCGATTTGAAGCGTTTACCCACAGGGAAGCCCGTGGCGAGCTCCTGATGCCGTGCCTCCGCTACCAGCATTGAGGGCGCGTACTGGGTCATAAAACCTGCCGGGAACTCGGCGGTACTGGTGTAGAAAGTCTCCAGTTCTGCGGGGGGGTCTTCGAATTCTTCGGGCTTCTTGGCCATCAGTGTGGACCACTGCTTGTCGAAGTCGATGAGGTTCTTCGCCACTACCTGGCGTTCAGCGAGTAGGTGTCCAGCAGGCTTTCGGGGGGGCTACGGCCCTCGAGGACGTGGCCGAGTTTCCAGCCGATGTTGAAGCCGTCCTGCATGGACACGTTCATGCCCTGTCCCGCTTTGGCACTGTGGGTGTGGCACGCATCGCCGGTGATGAACACCCGCGGGGGGGTGCGCGTACCGCGCTCCTCCGGCAGAACGTCGTCGAACCTGTCCGTTAGCCGGTGCCCTACCTCGTAAACGCTGTGCCAGGCCACGTTGCGCACGTCCAGGGTGTACGGGTGAAGGATGTCGTTGGCTTTCTGGATGATCTGTTCGATAGTGGTTTTGCGCACGGCGCCTTTGTCATTGGGGGGGTTGACTTCGCCCAAGTCGACGTACATACGGAACAGGTGGCCGCCTTCGCGGGGGGATCAGCAGGATGCTGCCGCCGGCGCCGGACTGGATGGCGCACTTGGTGCGGATGTCAGGGAAGTCGGTGACGGCAAGGACGTCCATGACGCCCCCATGCGTGGTTGGCTTGGTCGCCGGCCAGGTGACATCCGATGGACTCGCGGACCTTGCTGCGCGCTCCGTCTGCGCCCACCACATACTTGGCGCGAATGACCCGTTCCTGGCCTTCGTTGGACCCGGATGTGTGGCCAAGGGTCACCTCCACCGGGTAGTCGCCCTCGCCGGTGACGTTGAGGCTGTGGAATTCGTAGCCGTAGTCCGGTGTCATGCGTGTGGGGGGGAGTTGGCCATGAATTCTGCGAAGTAGTCCAGGACCCGGGCCTGGTTGACGATCAGGTGAGGGAACTCGCTGATCCCGGCGGGATCATCCACTGCCCGAGCGGCCCGGACGATCCGGGAGTGGTCGGCCGGGTCCGGCTTCCAGAACGCCATTTCTGTGATGCGGTACGCCTCGGCCGTGATCCGCTCTGCAAAACCGAAGGCTTGGAAAGTCTCGACGCTGCGGGCTTGGATGCCGTCGGCTTGGCCGATAGCCAACCGTCCGGGGGCGGCGCTCAATGATACGTGTGGTGACGTCAGGGAACTGGGAAAGCTGTGCCGCGGTCAGCATGCCCGCCGGGCCAGTGCCCACGATTAGGACGTCAACTTCGTCGGGAAGCTCGGCTGGGCGGTTGATTCCGACGCCGTCGGCCGGCTCGACTCGAGGGTCACCGGATACGTAACCGTGGTGGTGGAACTGCACAGGCTTTCCTCACTTCTTTGTGGGCTATCTCGTTGCGGTGTTCGATAATAGAACAACGTGTTCTATTATCGCTCAGATAATCGTAATGCCGCTCACACCCGTGTTCAAGTCCTTGAAGAGTCTTATGACGGAACCTTGTGTAGCTTCCGGCGGATTGAACCATGGGCATGTCAGGATCAGGTATGTCGCGACTGATGCTCTTGGACACTGCCTCCTTGTATTTCCGCGCCTTCTACGGTGTGCCAGACTCAATCCGCCGTTCCGACGGAACGCCCGTGAACGCAGTGCGGGGGACTGATGGACATGATCGCCCGCCTCACCACCGACTACGAAGCCACGCACTTGGTCGCCTGCTGGGACAACGATTGGCGCCCGCAATGGCGCGTTGACCTGATTCCCAGCTATAAATCGCACAGGGTCGCGGAGATCGTTGCGGATGGTCCGGATGTAGAGGTTGTCCCTGACCCGCTTGAGGCGCAGATTCCTATGATCCGCCGAGTACTGGACCTTGCCGGGATCGCTGTGGTGGGAGTTGACGAGCATGAGGCTGATGACGTCATAGGGACCTATGCGAGCCTGGCGACCTTCCCGACGGACGTGGTTACCGGTGACCGCGACCTTTTCCAGCTCGTGGATGACGACCGTGGGATCCGCATCATTTACACGGCGCGCGGCATGAAGAACCTGGAAGTCCTCACGGACGTCGTCGTGGTGGGCAAGTACCGTGTCCTGCCCCCAACAATACGCCGACTACGCAACACTCCGGGGCGATGCCTCCGACGGGCTGCCCGGAGTCGCCGGCATCGGCGAAAAGACGGCGGCGTCGTTGCTTGGCACGCACGGTTCATTGCAAGGACTTCTTGAGGCGGCGGAAGCCCCCCCCGACGGCGGGTTGTCGGCTTCCGTCCGGGCCAAGCTGTCCGCGGCGGCTGACTATCTCAAGGTGGCGCCCGCCGTCGTGAATGTCGTGCGCGACTTGAAGGTGCCGACGCTGGAAGAAGCAGGTGCTGAACTGCGCCCCGTCCAAGGAGAGGCTCGCACTGAACTTGAGCAACTGGCCCATGACTGGAATCTGGTGGATCGGTTAAGAGGTTGCTGGACGCGCTGGACCGCGGCCGCTGAGCCCGCCGTCCGCTGAGGACAGCCCTCACAGAAACCGGTTCATTTTCACAGCCCAATGACAGGTTCGAAACAGCCGGGGGGGCTGTGGTGGGTCTCTCATCGTGTTAAGAGGACGGAACCATTGACCGTCCCTCAGACACCAGCCGTACTAGCGGCTCATTGAGGAGAGGCATATGTTGAAAATCAAGAGAATCAGTCTGGGCATGGCAGCCGGAGCTCTGGCACTAGGCGCAGGACTTGGTGCAACCAGCATCGCGACGGCGGCCACCACACCGTCGCCGAGCGCTACGTCGACCCCCTGGCACCACGTCGTCCGGGGGGGATGCAACCACCCCCCCTCAGATCGTGGGGGAAAGCCTGGCGGGCACGGACGCGATCGGGGGACAAATAGCAGCTGAATTGGCCACCAAGCTCGGTGTGGACGAGGCCAAGGTCACCGAAGCCTTGAAGCGTTCCGTGAGGCAAACAAACCCACCACGCCGCCCGCCGAAGGAGCGGAAGGAACCAAGCCGGACCGTACGGCACAGGATGCCGCCCTGGCGAAATCGCTCGCTGAAGCATTGGGCGTAGACGAAGCCAAGGTCACCGCTGCACTGGAAGAAATCCGAGCCGCGAGCCAAGTTGAACGTTCCGCCGCCCTGAAGACCAAGCTGGACAAGGCGGTCACGGACGGCAAGCTCACACAAGCCGAAGCTGATGCCGTGACCAAAGCCGTTGAAGCCGGTGTCATCGGAGGAGGCGGGCGCTAAGACCACTGCGCGAAAGCCGTCCGCATAAGGATCCCCCCCGGACGTATCCGGGGGGATCCTTGTTGCGGCGCCCCCCCGGGAAGCCCTTATCGCGGCCGGAACTGGTCCATGACCGGGCACTCGAAAGGTTCACCCGCGAAGAGTCCGACGTCATCCAAGTACTTCACTACCGCCGTGTAAGACGCCACCAAACTGGTTTCGGTGTAAGGAATGCCCAGTTCGCCGCAGCACTCCTTCACGATGCCGGAGGCGCGGTGCAGGTAGGGGCGAGGCATGTCCGGGAACAGGTGGTGTTCAATCTGCCGGTTCAGTCCGCCCATCAGCGTGTCCATGAACCGGCCACCGGAGATGTTCCGGGCAGTGAGCACCTGACGGTTGAGGAAGTCTGCCCTGGTTGAACCGGGCAGTATTGGCATGCCTTTGTGGTTTGGGGGGGCGAAAGACGCACCCATATAAAAACCGAAGACACCCAACTGAACTCCGAGGAAAGCGAACGCCATACCTAACGGCAGCAACGAGAAAACCAGGAACGGAACCACGAGGAGTCGAAGCATGATGACAGGGATCTCCACCCAGCGGTGATCGACTTGTCTCTGGTGCAGCAGATACTTCAGGGAATCAATGTGCAGGCTGACGCCCAGGAAGAACAGCAAGGGAAACAACAACCAGCCTTGCTTGCGCGTGACATGAACCATCACCCCCCCGGCGCGAGCTTGCCGCTTCGGATGAAACGCGATTGCGCCGGTATGGATATCCGGGTCCTTGTCGATCACATTGGGAAAGTTGTGGTGCCGGGTGTGTTTCTGCGCCCACATTGAATAGCTGATACCCACCAGGCCTGTACCAACAAGCCGCGCGGACCACTCATTCATTCCCTTGGACTTGAACACCTGCCGATGCGCGGCTTCATGGGCCAGGAACGCGAACTGGGTGAGGACCACGCCCATTCCCGCCGCAATAAGAAGCTGGAACCATGTGTCCCGGAGCAAAATCAACCCACTCCAGGTTCCCGCCCAAGCCACCATCAGGATCACAAAGACCGTGATGTAAAACCCTCTGCGGCGCTTCAGCAATCCGGCACTACGAACAGACTTCAGGAGTGCGGAGTACGAAAGGACCGTCCGGGCGGCACCCCCCCGGTCCGGCTGAATTCCATCGGACGAATGTTCCGGTGCCATGATGCCTCGAACCACTTACCGGTGGACTCAACAGAATCGTTTCCCACCGTCCCTACAGGGTACGCCGGTGACGCCAACAAAGAACCAGGAATTTGTTTTCAACCAGTTGTCGATTTCTGCTCGCGCGGTTCGACCTATGGATGAGAAGGTCGAAGGGCGGCTTTCCACAACACAGGAGATTGAGTCAAATGGCGAAATACATGTTGATCATGCGGGCAGATGACGCTTCCTACGCCAAGTTCGAGAACATCGATTTCAACGAGATCCTCGAGGCAATGGGCAAATTCAATGACGAGCTGATCCGCGCCGGAGTCCTCTTGGCCGCCGAAGGCCTGGACGACGCCAAGGACGGAGTGGTGGTGGACTTCACCGGTGAAACCCCCCCGGTGGTCAGTGACGGCCCCCCCTACGGTGAAACGAAAGAACTCTTCGGCGGCTATTACATCCTGGACGTAGCTTCCAAGCAAGAAGCGATCGAATGGGCGAAGCGTGCGCCAATGACTGCAGGTACCAAGACCGAAATCCGTCGCGTCACCAGCATTGACGAGTTCCCTCAGGACAACGAATGGATCAAAAGGAACGCGCATGGCGCGAGCAGACCGGCCAGCTCTGAGATTCGCCGCCGGAACCCCCCCGGTCATCAACGACCGTCGTGAGCAGCAATGAGGCAAGGGCCGCCGTCGAAGCGGCGTGGCGGAGCGAATCCGCCCGCATCGTCGGCGCCCTTGCCCGCTACACCGGCGACTTTACTTTGGCAGAGGACCTGGCACAGGAAGCGCTGGCAGAAGCTCTCGTGTCCTGGTCCGTCAACGGCATCCCCGCAGAGCCGGCGGGTTGGCTCCTTACGGCCGGCCGGCGCCGGGCGATCGATTCGTTCCGGCGTCGTGCTGTTCGCGACGAAAAGTACGCATTGTTGGCCCGTGACCTGTCAGAGGAGGAACCGGGCATGGACGTTTTGTTCAATCCGGATGCCATCGATGTCGACGTCCTCGCATTGATGTTTGTCTCCTGCCATCCCGTGTTGTCCAAGGAGTCGCGAATTGCGCTGACTCTTCGAGTTGTGGGCGGTATGGGCACGGAGGAGATTGCCAAGTCGTTCCTGGTCCCCCCCGTTCCCACCGTCCAAGCCCGCATTACACGAGCCAAGAAGACCCTGACGGCGGCGCACGTGCCGTTTGTGGTGCCCGAGAAAACTGATATACCGGAGCGGCTGGGATCAGTGCTGCAGGTGCTCTACCTGATTTTCTCGGAAGGTGCCTTTGCGTCCGGCGGCGACTCGTGGATGCGCACGGAACTGGCCAGCGAAGCACGTCGTCTGGGACGGGTTTTGGTTCGGCTGGCCCCCCCTGAGCCCGAAGTTTTTGGCCTCGTGGCCCTGATGGAACTGACGTCCGCACGTTTTCCGGCCAGGCTCGACGCAGCCGGTCAGCCTGTCCTTCTCGAAGACCAGGATCGGCGCCGGTGGGACCAGTCTGCGATACGCCGGGGCCGGGCGGCACTTTCGACGGCGGTGGCGGCCGGCCGCGGTCTTGGCGCCTACGGATTGCAGGCTTCCATTGCGGAATGCCACGCGGTGGCGCGGGCAGCAGAGGACACGGATTGGCAACGAATTGTCGTCCTGTACGAGGCACTGGGGCGTTTGGTTCCATCGCCCGTCATTGAACTGAATCATGCAGTCGCGGTTGCCATGGTTGCGGGTCCGGCCGTAGGGCTTCACCTCGTGGAAGCCCTTGCAGAGAGGGGGGGTGTGCTGCATGGCTCACACCTCGTGCAGACAGTGCGAGGCGAACTCCTTGCCCGGCTGGGCCGTCTCGTGGAGGCCAAGGCAGCCCTTGTCGAAGCACTCAGCCTGTGTTCGAACGCCGCCGAACGGAGCGCGCTGGAGCGGAAAATCGCAGAATTGGCAGACCAGCAGAGCTGACAAATCACGACATCTC
>BBFS01000045.1 GCA_001313365.1 Paenarthrobacter nitroguajacolicus JCM 14115 | reverse complement strand
GGCCGTTCTGAGCTCTCAGAACGGCCTTAACTGCTACTTAGTTGGGTGAGTCGGTGCCAGCAGGACTTCCACCAGTTGAGTCAGTCCCTCTGCATATCCACGGATTTGTCGTAGAGCCACTGCAACTGCAAGCCATCGAAAGCGGCCACCACCAGCCTCGCGAGCGCTTCAGCCCCGACGTCGGTCCGTACCTCGCCTGCCTTCTGTCGCCGCTCAATGTCCACGGCGAGTCCCGCACTACTGTTTCGTAGCGCTCTTTGAAGTACATGTGGGAGGCATGCCCGGGATCGTTGGCCGTGGCGGAGGCCACCGCGTAAAGCGTGGTCAGGCCGGGCTCACGCTCGTTGCGCTCGGCGATGCCCGGCATGAGGCTCAACCCCCACCTCGGATTCGCCACCAACTGCGAGTGACCGTCGATCCCGTTCGGCCAGGACTGCGGTCAGCAGTTCCTGTTTGCCCTTGAAATAGTGGAACAGAGTGGCTTCCTTGACGCCCACCAGTTCGGCGACGTGCTTGAGGGCCGTGCCTTCGAAGCCCTCCGTGGCAAAGACATCTGTAGCTGTCTGGATGATTTGTTCGCGGCGTTCGGCGCCCTTGGCGTACTGGCCCCGAGCCTGGATGTTGACATCCGTTCAGTCTATTTGAAGCTTCAAAAATCGAGTATCACTCGACTTTTTCGCTCAAAACCTAGTTACACTAGATTTTTGTGGCTAGAGTCTTCCTTCAAGACCCAACGGTGGGTCACCCGTTCATCAGGAGGCAATGTGGCCCTCAATCTCAATCAGCAGGTGGCAGGCGCGGAAACCGCCGGCCCGGAACGTGGAAGCACAGAAGCCGCTTCCCGCGCCTACGTCATCGGCATGCCCATCGCGAGCGCCGGCCTCTGGATGGCCGTCCTCGCCCCCCCGCGTTGGTAGTCCTTGCCATCAAGGTTTCGGAAATCACCACCCCGGATACACGCGCCGGAGCACTCAGCCTTGTGGCAGGCGTCGGAGCAGCCGTCGCTTTGCTCGCCAATCCGTTCTTTGGCCGACTCAGCGACCGCACCACTTCCCGTTTCGGCATGCGCAAACCGTGGATCGTCGGCGGATCACTCCTCGGCCTTGCAGCGCTCTTCCTGCTGGGGGTCGGCCACGGAAGTCGGAGTGGTCCTCATTGCTTGGGTTGTAGCACAGCTGGGCTTCAACGCCGCCCTGGCCGCTCTGGTTGCAACCCTTCCAGACCAAGCCGGCCCAAGGGAGCGCGGACGCCTGTCCGGCCTTATCGGCATGACGTTGCCCATTGGACTTGTGGCAGCGGCCTTCTTCGCGCAGATGTTCGAGACCGCCCTGCAGATGGCCGTAGTCCCGGGGGGGATCGTAGGCACGGCCATAGCCATCGCCTTCGCCTTTACCTTCAGGGACCGCGTCCTCACCGAGAAACCGGCGCCGCTGAACCTCAAGGAAATCCTCGGTTCCTTCTACTTCAACCCCCAAGGATTACCCGGGGGGGCTGGGGGGGTGGGCCTGGGTCACCAAATTCCTGGTCTACGTGGGCTACTGCGCCGGCCTTCTCTACCTGCCCTACTTCTTCACGGACCACCTCCACGTCGCCGAAACGCAGGTCACCAGCCTGGTGTTCCAAGCAACCTTGGTCAGCTCGGCCGGCACTGTGGTCACCAGCCTTGCAGGCGGCTGGATCAGCGACCGCCTTGGCAAGCGCAAGAGCATGGTCATCATCTCCGCCTGATCATGATGGGCGGTCTGGTGGTCATCGCTACCAGCACCAACACCAGTCAGGTGCTGGTGGGCCAAGGGATCCTGGCTTGGGCCTCGGCGTCTTCAGCGCCGTGGACGTAGCCTCATTACGGACCTGCTGCCCAGCGACCAGTCAGAGAATGCCAAGACCTTTGGTGTCTTCAACATCGCCCAGGCCCTCCCCCAATCCCTCGTGCCTGCTATCGCCTTCCCTGTCATCGCCCTGGGTGGCTACCCCGCATTGTTCCTCGGAGGTGCGGTCGTCGGCATCATCGGAGCCCTCCTCGTCACACGTATCAAAGGAGTCAAGTAAATGAATCCCTCACTCTCCCCCGGCAGTCACGTCGCCACAGGCAGGAACTGACGATGCGGAAGCCAGGATCCGCGAACTGGCCCGGAGCCTGACGCTTGAGCAGCAGGTCCAACTGTTGACAGGTGCGGACGTTTGGTCCACGCACGCCATCCCGGAGATCGGCCTGTCCCGCGTCGTCATGTCCGACGGTCCGGCCGGGGTCCGCGGCGAAGACTTCGATGAGCGCCACGACTCGGTCTCCTTGCCGTCGTCGTCCGCTTTGTCCGCGACGTGGAGCGTCGAGACGGCGCGCCGATACGGGCAGGTCCTGGGCCAGGAGGCCCGCCGTAAAGGCGTCCACGCCGTCCTGGGTCCCACCATCAACCTGCACCGCTCCCCCGCTGGGCGGCCGCCACTTCGAGTGCATGAGCGAAGACCCGCGACTCACGGCAACCATGGCCGCCGGGTACGTTGCCGGCGTGCAGTCCATGGGTGTTGGCGCCACGCCAAAGCACTACCTGGCCAACGAAGCCGAAACCGAGCGTTTCACCGCGGACTCCGTAGTGGACGAACGCCCCCCCCTGCGTGAGCTCTACCTGGCAGCCTTCGAGGACGCCATCACGGAGGCCCGAGCATGGCTGGTGATGAGCTCGTACAACTCCATCAACGGCACCACCGCCAGCGAGAACAAGCTCCTGGAGACTCCACTGTCCACCGAATGGGGCTTCGACGCGTCGTAGTGTCCGATTGGACGGGTGTCCGCTCAGTAGAGGCTGCCAACGCCCGCCAGGACCTGGAAATGCCCGGCCCGGTAGGCCACTGGGGACCCAAGCTCCTTGCCGCCGTCAACGATGGCCGGGTCACCCGCGAGGCCATCCTTGAAAAGGTCACCCGCATCCTCCGCCTCGCGGCCCGTGTCGGCTCCCTCGAAGGCTTCCAGCCCGCGGTGACCGAGCTCCCGACGCAACTGGACGGGGGGGCCGCCGTCGCGCGTGAAGTCGCCGTCCGCGGCGCCGTACTGGTCCGCAACAACGGCATCCTGCCGCTGGATGCCAAGCGCTCAGCCGCGTCGCGTCATCGGCCACAATGCCGACGAAGCCCGCACCCAGGCGGCGGCAGCGCCACCGTGATGCCCAAATACACCGTCTCGCCGCTGGACGGCCTGCGGAAGGCACTGCCCGACGACGTCACCGTCACCTACGCGCGTGGCGCCAAGGTAGCCGAGGGCATCCAGCCGTTCCCCCGCGCATCCCTCCACAACCCGGTCTCCGACGTCCCCGGAATCCGCGTGACCTTCCTTGCCGAAGACGGTACAGAGATCTCCGGCGAAGATCGCCTGGCCTCGCACCTGATCTGGTTCGGTATTGGAATTCCGGACGGCGCCGCCTCCATCCGCATGGAAACAGTCTGGACAGCCGAGACAGCAGGCGTCCATCACCTCGGAGTCGGCACCGTAGGCCGCATCCGCTTTGTCCTGGACGGAACGGAAGTCTTCAACGACGACATCAAGGACGAGACCGAAGTTCTGGCGCCGCCCTTTTCGATCCGCCCAAGACCGTCCACGCCGTGGAAACCACCGCGGACCAGACCGTCCGGATCGAGGCCGAGTACCAACTGCCCAAGGAACAGGTCATCCCGTTCACGGCCATCCTGCTGGGCGAGGAGACAGTGGTTGCCGACCCGCAAGCCGAGATTGACGCGGCAGTGGACGCTGCCCGGAACTCCGAAGTTGCAGTGGTGGTTGTGGGGGGGACCAACGCCGCCATCGAATCCGAGGGCTTTGACCGCAAGGACCTGGACCTGCCCGGCTACCAAAACCAGCTCGTGGAAGCAGTAGCCGGGGGGGCCAACCCGCGCACAGTGGTTGTGGTGAACTCCGGCTCGCCTGTCCTGATGCCGTGGCTCGACAAGGTGGACGCGGTCCTGCTGGGCTGGTTTGGCGGTCAGGAGTTCGGCAGCGCCATCGCCGACATCCTGCTGGGTGCCGAGGAACCCGGCGGACGCTCCCCCACCTCGTGGCCCGCCGCACTGGAGGACGTTCCAGTCCTGAACACCACCCCCCCCGTGGACGGCAAGGTGATCTACTCCGAGGGAATCCACATCGGCTACCGCGCGTGGCTCAAGCAGCAAGCCGAAGGCGGCGCAGCTCCCGCCCTCCCCCCCTTCGGTTATGGCCTTGGGTACACAACCTTTGAACTGGGCAAGGCCCACGCGCCGCAGGTAGTCACCGCCGGAAATGATGTTGTGGTGCACGTACCTGTCCGGAACACGGGCACACGCACCGGGCGGGAAGTCGTCCAGGTTTACTTGGACCGCGCCGATTCCGCCGTGGAGCGGCCCGTTCGCTGGCTCGCTGCTACGCCGGGACACACCTCGCTCCAGCCGGCACGGAGAGCGTGGAAATACGCATCCCTGCCAAGGCGTTTGCATATTACGACGGCGGCTGGCAGTTTGAGCAGGGCACGTTCCGCCTGCTGGTTGGTCGCCACGCGTCCGACGACTTCCAAGCCCTCGACATCGAACTTCGGTAACTACATGGAACTTCGGTAATACAGAGGCGAAAGTACGCTGGGTGGCGGGTTTTTTTGCCCGTCACCCACGTGGTTTTCGCCACAAGCTGCAGAACTGGGGGGGTATGGTATGGAATTTTCGTGGCATGCTGTACGTTGCATACCCGGTAACCCCCCCCTAACACGAAGAGGCATTAAAAAGTGGCAGCCGATTACGACGAACTCCGTACCGATGTAAAAGAGAACCAGGAGCAGTCCCTCCAGGCTCTCCAGTCCGCCAGCGCTCCCACGGCCAAGAGTGTCGTGCTTGAACTGGACGAAACCGATGGCTCGATGCCAACGGCCCCGGCGGCGAAATCGTCGCTGAAGAACTGGTCATCCAGGTCATTCCGCAGGCAAACGACGAGTTCACTTGTCACTCCTGCTTCCTGGTTCGCCACCGCTCGCAGATCGCACGCGAAAAAGATGGCGTCGCCTACTGCACTGACTGCGAAGCTAAAACCGCCCACCACCCCGGCGGACTTAACATCGTCAGGGAGTGCCGCCGTCGGGATTAAATTGCGGAAGGACCGGAGCAAGCGCTCCGGTCCTTCCGCAGTTAACTGCGTTTAGGGTGCCACTCCCGGGCCACCTGCTGCCTTCTTCCGGCGGTGGTTGTTCATCCTGAGCTGAAGGATGCGCGCCCCCGCCCGCAAGGGCCACCAGGACCCCGCCGCCCACAGCCGCTATGAACAGCGTGGTGCCGAGGGCGAGTGTCCCCCCCTCCAGCCCGAAGAACCGGACGGTGATCATGTCCTGGTTCTGGACGAAGAAGACGATCAGCATCACCAGAACCGCCAAGCCCACAGCCACCGCCACCCACAAAGCGGCCGTGCGGGTTGGCCTGTCGTGCCCCCCCGAAGCAGGCGGGACCGCTCGATCCCGCTGCTCCGAACTACCTCGATCCGGGCTACCCCCCCGGTCCGGGCGCGCGGAACCACCCGGAATCCTTGCTGCATCGTCTTGGAAACTCATTGACGGCCCCCCCTCTGTAGACCAGCATTTACCGTACTACTCATATAATAAGCATGCTGATTAGTTGCTCAACAGTGGCACGGAAAAGGAACCAGGGTCAAGGTGGCTGGCCAATCAGCGCGTTAGGCCGGTCAGCGCATAAGGAAGGGCCGGAGTTCGCGGTCCGGCCCTTCGGCATCTCACGCCTCATTAGAGGCTGTAGTCAGTGCTGGTTGGCCCCCCCGGATCATTGTTCCGGACTGCGTAGTGATGGCCCTCAGAGTCGGTTTCGACGTCGAAATTCTTCAGATCCGCTTCGGAAGCGGTCTCGAAATCATCGTGCTTGTGCACCACGGGGGGGCTGTCCGTGTCGCCGTGGGTTGCGGGTCCAAAAACGGACTGCAGCCGCTCGGTCACATGGACGAAGCCTTCCATTCTGCGTCCCATGTTTTCCACCTCCTTCCTTACCGGAGAGAGAAAAGCGGCAGCTGGTGCGTGCCGTTCAGTGAGGCCAATTTTACGCCCGAAATCCCGCGCGAGATGGCATTTAACGCCAATGTTTCCCAAAAACATGGGCATGAACTGCCACTTCGGCGGGAGGTAGGGATCGCTACCTCAGCGATTTGTCCTCCGGGTTGCGGGGCACTACGTAGGTGCTGCCGTCGGGCCGGCGGAGCGTCTCCCACTGTTGGGTCTCAGCCTGGCGTTGCGCGAGCAACTTCCGGTTGGCCTCGGTCATCTCATGGTCGAGGGAGCTGCTGTGAGCGGGCCCGAAAATCACACGGAACTTCCCTGTCGCGCGCATGAATTTCCGTGTGTAGGATTCCTTGGCCACGCGGATCGACTCCTCTTTTAGGCGGTTCAGTAAGTCCATAGTACGCTAATCATTAGCGCACTAACTAATCGCCAAGTGTGCGCTAATAGATCAGGCAGCAAGCACAGGAGCAGCCATGACAGCCCTTGACGAGTCCACCCGGGAGACCGACGACCTCCTTCTGGAGCGCCAGCTGTGCTTCGCCCTGACAGTGGCCTCGCGCAGTGTTGTGGGCGTCTACAAGCCAGTGCTGGAGCGGCTCAGGCTCACCCATCCCCAGTACCTGGTGATGCTTGCCCTCTGGGAACGAAGCCCCCCCCGGACGCTGAAGGACATCAGCGACAGCCTCCTCCATGAACCGCCACCCTCTCCCCCCGCTACTCAGGCGCCTGGAGGAAGCCGAGTTGATTACCCGCGAGCGGGTGCCCGGGAATGAACGGGCACTGGCGGTCAAGCTGACAGACAAAGGTGCCGCCCTTCGCGAGCAGGCCACCGCCGTTCCGGGCCAGATCCGCGAGCGCCTGCAACTCACCCGCGAAGAAGTTGCTGAACTCCACCAGGCCATGACCGGACTGATCGCCGCCACGCAGCAGAAACCCGTCAGCGCAACTCCCTAGCCAAGCCCACAGCCTCGGTGGTGTCCTTGAAGCGAGCACCAAAAGTGCCACGTAAAATGGATGCAACCTAGGAGACTCCATGCGCATGCGATTTGTTCGGCCCTTACTGGCAGTATTGGCCGTCGCCGGCCTCGCCGCGTGCTCAGGCAACCCCACCCCGGTTCAACCAACAGCCCAACTGAAGCGCCGTCGTCGTCGGCCACTTCAAGCAGCAGCCCAAACAGCACCCCAAGCGGGAAACCCAGCGTGTCAGCAGCCCCCCCCGGCGCGGGCAATGCCGAACTCTCTATCACGCTCGTTGAAACTCCCGAGTCCGCCCCTCAGGCGTTCACGCTCGTCTGCACAAATGGCGTGCCCGCCGCCGAAAGCAGCCACCCGTCGGCAGCCGAGGCCTGCACGTCACTCAAGAACGGCCCCCCCTCCCTCCTGAGCCCCCGCCCCGATGCGAACGGACCAGGCCTGCACCATGCAGTACGGCGGCCCGGCAACGGCCAAGGTGACCGGTTCAGTGGACGGCAAAGAAGTCAGCGCTTCCTTCAACAGGACGGATGGCTGCCAGATCGCCCTATGGGACGCCGCGAAGAGCGTCCTCGGATCAGATGGCGGCCTATAGGCTTCGGCACCTCCCCCCAAGAGCAATGGCTCGGCTGGAGGCAGCCCACCATGCACGCGTCGCGCGTTACGCCGATCCCTATCTGGCGCGTCGTTCAGCGGGTAGGAAACACCCCCGTGGAGGACTTCCTCTTCACCTACTACACGCAGAAGCCGGGCCAGTTGCAACGTTGGCATCCCGGCGACGGCGTGGTCCTCAGCGGCCAGCGCGCCTTGGAGCGCGTCACCTGGAAGTTCTACAGAGCGCTCGACGACGCCGAACTCGCCTCTGTGGGGGCTGGCTCCAGGCACGCCTGCGGTCACCTTTGAGCGGGCCGGCTTCCTTGCCGACCGCGCCGAAGCTGTCCGCTTCGCGGGAATCATCCTCGCGGGCACGGCCAAGCGACCGGCACAGTTTGGATGCTTTGGCCTGCACGAATGGGCGATGGTGTACCGGCAGGAAAAGTTTGAGCTGCGGCATGAGTACCTGAAGCTGAGGCTTGGCGGCGACGGCACGGATGCTGTTGTTGAAGAGAACCGCATCCGCTGCTCACACTTTGACGCCTTCCGCTTC
Source organism: Paenarthrobacter nitroguajacolicus JCM 14115 (assembly GCA_001313365.1). The sequence goes on along the minus strand of BBFS01000045.1, from coordinate 28,034 downwards.
TACACACCTGATGCCACCTCGCTGAATGAACTCACGCCCACCCGTGAGAACCAGCGCACCATGGAGCAGCCGGGTTGTCTTCACGCCAACATGGACCTCTACAAGTGGGCTTACAAGCTAACGCCTGCCCTGCCGAGCGAGCTGGTGATGGACTGCTTCGAGTTGTCATGGCGGATCCGCGCGATGGACATGCAAGCGTCCCCCCCTTACGATCTTCAAGAATGGGGCTACCCGCCCATCAGGATTGAGACACCGCAGGGCAAGGCCGAGTACGTTGAATACCAGCGGGCTTTCGCGGCCGAATCCCAGGAGTTGCGGGCCCGCGTGCTCCAGGCAGTAGGACCGCTCTTGGATGAGCTGAGCGGTTTGGCTGCCTGAGCACCCGCCGCCACCAGCGAAAGGTAACCATGGTTTCCGCAGATAACAGCCACGCAGACAAGTCAGGCACTAACAACAGCGGTGCAGATAAGAGCGAGTACGACGTCGACCTGACGGTCACGCTGACGGAGGCACCTGGCGCTGAAAGCCGGGTCTTCCACCTTCGGTCCGCGGCAGGCATCCTGTCGCCTGATCCTGACTCGCTGGACTCGAACTTGCCTGATGCAACTGCGGCGCTGGCCGCCGTCGAGCAGTTCGGTGAGGAAGTCTTCTTTCCCGAGCCTCGGCCGGACCGGATCTGCACGCAGCAGTACGGCGGCCCACAGGTAGCCGTGGTCAAGGGGTGGTTCCGGGGGACGCGAAGTCCATAGCCAGTTCAGTAGGACGGATGGTTGCGAGATCGCACGGTGGAAGGCGTTGGCTTCGCTGCTGGGCAACACCGGGGGCTCAACCGGCGCTGTGTAGGGACGGTTCCCCCCCTCTCAGCGTCCGGAACCCCCCCGTAGATCAGGCCAAAGATCATCACGGCGACCCAGAACAGGATGTTGACGCAGGACAACACCAAAACAATCCACCCGGCAACCTTCCCAAAGGTGGCCGGTACGCCGTTCGCTTCTGCACGGCCTGCATTGCGAATGGCCAGTGGCCCAAACACAATTCCAAGGAAAAAGATGCCGATGATGGCATAGGTGGTGGCCTTGGACTTGAAATTGGCGCCTTCGAGGTCCGGGAAATAGAAGGGTGGGCCATCCTGCTGGCCATACGGCTGAGGATAGGTCGCCTGAGGGTACGGCTGTTGACCGTACGGCTGCTGCGGGTATGAAGGCTGAGGGTACGGCTGGCCGGCAAATGCGTGCTGCCCGTTCAACTGTTGTTCGGGTTGTGGTTCGGATCCTGGCTGTGACATGCCGGCCTTTCGTTGCGAATTGTCTGGTGCGAAATCACCGGGTGGGAACTGCATCGAACCTATCACCGGAAACAGCAGTGGCCGGTGGGAATCCCCCCCACCGGCCACAGCTGTTACTGAATCAAGAAATCCTTAGCCGGCGTTGTTGCCTGTGTCGGCTCATCAGCGCGGATCTTGCCACCGTGCTTCTTGTCTTTCTTGTCCTTCTTCGGGTCTTCCTCGTCCGGAACCACTACGGTTCCGCCCGGGTTGACCAGGACGGTGACGAAGCTAGGCTCACTGGTTCCTGCAAAGGTCAGGCGGCCAATGTAGGAGCCAGGCTCCAGGTTCTTCCAGTTCAGCGAGATCTGACCGGTCTTGCCGTTGGCAAGGCGGATCGGGTTCGGCGTCACGGTGGCGTTACCTTGGTTGGCACCCAGGACGGCGGCGTCAACGGTGGCCTTGGTGGCCTGGTTGTTGGGGGGGCTCGCGTACAGGTTGGCGTAGACGTAGTAGTCGCCGGGCGCCGGGTTGGGGGACGGACAGGGTTTCGCTGGCCGACGCCGTTGCGGCAGGCAGCTGCTGCCCGGACGGGGTGACCACCAGCATGTCGAAGTCCGCGGCCTCGTTGGAAGAGATCACCGAGAACTTGGCGAGCGCACTGTTCTCGCCAACGGTCACCTTTTTCACGTAGTTGGACGCATTGGTTTCGCCCGCGAACGGGCCGGGGGACCAGTTCGACTGCCGAGGAGTCTGCCTTGGAAAGGCCATCAACGGTGACGCCTACCGGCAGGTTGGTGCCCGAGGTGATGTTGATGGTTCCGGAGCCATTGGGGGCCCGTTCCCGTGAATGTCAGGGCCTTGTCCGCGATGACGGACTGCGGCCGGACGGCGATCGGGGGGGAGGTGACGGTCTTGTTGGCACCCTGCCAGTTCAGCGAACCCATGGCGAACTTGCCCAATTCGCCATTTTTGTTTTCGAACTGCACCTTGAACGTCTTCTTCTCACCGGGAGCGCCAAAGGTCAGCACGGACGGTGTGACCTTGACGTTGACACCCGGAACGTTGGCCGATGCACGGTATGTTCCCGGAGTCAGGGCAGTGAGGGTACGGGTGACCTCCACTTTGCCTGCGAGGTTGCCCAGCGCGAAGGAGGGAACGTTCATGTCCCGCGCCTGCGTGGTGCCCAGCCCTTCCATGCCCAGATCCATGCCTGTGCCCTGGATGAACTTCAGGTAGTCCTCGGTGGTGGCGTCGTACACCAGGCCCGGCGAGAGGACCTTGGCCGGATCCACCTGTCCGGCGCCTGTGGCGAAGACATCCTTGTTGATGGCGCCGTTGGCCAGTTTGACCGGACCAGCGGTGGTCATCATGGCTGACTTCACGGTGGCCGGGGGGGACCACTGCGGGTTCTTGGCGAGGATCAGGCGCCGAAACCGGCAACGTGCGGGGGGGAAGCCATGGACGTTCCCGAGAGGAAGCCGAAGTTATCTCCACCGGTTCCGATGGGCGAAACGCCAGCGAGGATAGCGACGCCGGGAGCGGACACGTCAGGCTTCAACAAGTCCGAGTCGGTAGCAAGAAGCGGACCACGCGAGGAGAATCCTGCGATCTGCGGCTGTGCCTCAGCGGGCAGGCCCGTGGTGTCGCGGTTCAGCAAGGAGACGGTGGTGGCCGGGTGGGCCGTGACCTTGTCCTTGATGGTCTGAGTGGCGGGCGGGTTCACGTGAACGGTGGGAATGACGTGCTTGTCGGTGTCCAGGAGGAATCGGTCAGGTTCACCAGGATCATGCCGACGCCACCACCGCGAAGGACCTCAGCGCTCTTGGCGGTACGGTCAACAACACCACGGTCACAAACAACAACCTTGCCGGCTACCTTGGCCGGGTCCAGCGAGCCCGGAGCACAGAGCGCCGCGTTACCTTCACCGCTTGCAGCGTTGGTGGAAAGCACGACGCCGGCCCCGCTCACCTCGCGGTTCATGATGCTCGCTCCGCGGAACTTGCTGCCATCGGAGAACTCAACAGTGCCTGGAGCTCCTGCGAGAAGGACGTCGCGGCAACCGTGGTCAGCCATGGTGCTCCGTGGTTTACGGTGCTGGCGGTCGGTCCGGAGTTGCCCGCCGAGGTTGCAACGAAAATGCCTGCGGAAGCTGCCGACAGGAAGGCCAGCGAGACGGGATCGGTGGTGGAGGTGGTTGAACCCGAGATGGAGTAGTTCAATACATCCACACCGTCCAGGATGGCCTGCTCGATCGCATCCACAGATGCGGAGCCGTAGCAGCCGCCCGTGGCAGGATCCGTGTCCTCCCAGCAGACTTTGTAGACGGCGAGCTTGGCGGCGGGTGCGATGCCGCTGGTGGTTCCGAAGCTGCGGCCATCCACTACGGCGTCAACGTTGGCATTGCCCGCTGCCGTGCTGGCTGTATGGGTACCGTGGCTGTCCACGTCGACGGGAGAGATTACTTCTTCAGGGGCGCGGTTTTCCGGCGGAACGGTTTCCAGGAAGGCGGCAGCGAAGTAGTGGGTGCTGAGAACCTTGGAGTTGCAGGCGCTGCCATCGTAGTCAGCACCCGTGTCGGTACCGGGCTGGCATTCGCCGACGAAAGTATCGCCGTCGGCCTTCAGCATGGCGATCTTGCCGTCAGCGGTGCGGTACGGAACGCCCACCTGGCATTGCCCACCAGCGGGCCAACAGGCTCACCGGCGAAGAAGGGGTTGGACGGGGTGTAACCGGTATCGATCACGCCGACAACGGTGCCTTGCCGGCGTTGTCCTGTCCGCCATACTGGGTAGCCCAGGTTCCGTTGGGGGCCGCTGAGCTTGAGGAAGTCGGTGGTGGAGTAGTCCGGAGCATACTGCGTGTCCGGTGCCACCATGAGGACCTTGGGGTCCTTGGCAAGGTTGATCGCCTGGTCTGCCGTCAGGTTGGCACTGAAGCCATTGACGGCGGTGGTGAAGTCGCGCTCGATGGTGACGTTTTCCTGCTGTGCAACTTCCTGTTGCTTCTGCTGCAGGTGCTGCTGATATTCCTTCACCTCAGCGCTGTCGGCGTCGAGTTTCTTGCCTTCTTCGGGCTTGGTGGGCGCAAGCCGGCCGTGCCGCCGTCGTAGGTAGCTGCAGGCTTTTCGGCCAGGACCACCATGTATCGGCCGTCCTTGTAGGCGCTGGGGGGGTCAAGGTTCTTCTTGGCCACGCCTGCAACATTCCCGGGCGTCTCCGGGGGGGCGGGAGCGGCCTGGGCGGGCATCGCCATCGACGAGAGCAGCAACGGCAGGCCAAGGGCAAGCGCCGCAGCCTTTCGAAGTCCCCCGCTTCTGACGAAGCTCTTTCCTTGTGATTTCACGAGTGGTTGCACCTTTCACTGAGGGAGGACCGGGCTCCATCGCCCAGGCCTGTCAACTTTTAGTTGGTTGAACCTTTGACAGTTCCTGTCAAAGCCGCGCAACCAGCCGAGTCACAGAGTACCTAGTGAGAGCCAAATATGACATACAGCACATTTCAAGTTTTTTGTCTTGTCATAGGAGTGGTGATTTGTTACAGAACCAAGGGTGCGGGCGGTAGCTCAAGTGCGTACCGCCGAGCCACTTTAGCAACGGAGCCGCTGTGAAAATCCTTGTCCCCGACACCATCAACCTGGACCTTCCTACGCCGGACGACGAGGTGGTTGTGTATGAGGTGGACAAGCCCATCCCCCCCGGCGAGCACCGCGACGCGGAGGTGCTGGTGGTATGGCGGAACACCTCGGACAACCTGGCTGATGCAGCCAGGGAAATGCGCCAACTCAGGCTTGTCCAGACGCTCGCAGCCGGCCCGGATTCAGTGCTGGCAGCAGGCTTCGGGGGGGACAATGTGGCCATCACGTCCGGCCGCTCCCTTCACGATGGCCCCCGTGGCCGAACACGCCCTGACCCTGATTTTGGCGGCGGTACGCCGCATGGACCAGTTGATGGAGTCCCAGAACGGCTCCACCTGGAACCAGCCGTACAACGCGGCCCAGTCCGCGCCTGACACGGAGCAGCTCTACACGCTCGACGGCGCCAACGTCACCATTTGGGGGGGCTTCGGCTCCATCGCGGGACGACTGGCTCCCCCTACTGGCCGCTTTGGGAGCGAACGTTACCGGCGTCGCCAGCTCCAAGGGTGAGCGTTACGGCTTCCCCGTAGTGGCTGACGACGACTTCCCCCCCGAAGTCCTGCGCACCACCGACGTCCTGGTCTCCATCCTGCCGGCGACCCCCGGAAACCGCGGACGCCCTGAACGAAGACATCCTGCGTGCCCTCCCGAACACCGCCATCTTTGTGAACGTCGGCCGCGGCGCCACGGTGGACGAAGACGCCCTGCTTGCAGCGTTGCACGAAGCAGGCTGCGCGTAGCCGCCGTCGACGTCACCAAGGACGAACCGCTTCCCGCCGACTCCAAACTGTGGAGTGCACCGAACCTGATCATCACGCCCCCACGTGGCCGGCAACCGCCCCCCCAAGGGCGCCGCCAAGCTCGTGCTGGCCAACATCGAGGCACTCAAGGAAGGCAACGCATTGACCAACCAAGTTGCCGCTAGCGCCTGGGAATCAAATCGATATTTTCATTGCCTCCAAATAGTAAGCATGCTTATGGTGGGTGCGTCCGGGGGTGGCCAGCAGAGGGTTTCCATCCCAAACACGCAGCATGAACAACGTGAGGAATCGCAATGTACCTGCACACCCAACTTCTCATCAACGAAATCGCCGCAGACGAGCCCGACCCCCCCGCCGCAGCAAACGCCCTCCAGGAAGGTCTCGGCGGACAATTCGGTGAGATGCGCACCATGATGCAGTACCTCTTCCAAAGCATGAACTTCCGGGGCGACGCCGCCTCGAAACCCTATAAAGATCTCCTTCAGGGCATCGGCACTGAAGAGATCAGCCACGTGGAACTCATCGGAACCACCATTTCCCAGCTCCTGGACGGCTCGCCGCGCTACCAGGGCAAGAAAACGGATCCTGTGGACCAACCGGGCGCCGGTGGAGCCACTCCCCCCCTGAAGATCGCGCTGGACACCAGCAACATCCATCACTACCTGGTGGGGGGCCAGGGTGCCCTTCCGGTGGATGCTGCAGGCAACCCATGGAGCGGCTCCTATGTCTACAACAGTGGCAACCTGGTGCTGGACCTGCTCTACAACCTGATGCTTGAGTCAACGGGACGGCTCCAGAAGTGCCGTATCTACGAAATGACGGAAAACAAGACGGCACGCTCAACGATCGCGTACCTCATCGTTCGCGACCAAGCCCACGAGAACGCGTACGCCAAGGCCCTGGAAAGCCTGGGAGTGAATTGGGGGCAAGGTCCTCCCCCCCATTCCGAAGACCAACGCCGAGCAGTTCCCCCCCGAGGTGAAGAAGCTGTTGGATAAGGGCTTGCAGAGCATCCAGTACACCTTCAGCGCCGACAACCTGAGCGAGGCCGGCAAGCTCTACCGCGGAGCCTCTCCCTCCAACGACGGCACCGAGCTGAGCACGGACGTCATGCCTGAAGGTTTCCCCCCCATCACCATCTCCCCCCCGGAGCGCAAGGAAGAGTTCGCACCAGGACTGGATCCTGAACTGCTGGCTCTGATCCAAGCCACGGCGGAACAGGAAATGAAGGAAGCCGACAGCCCCAAGGAAGCAAAGCCCCAGACAACCAAGAAGAAAAAGTAGCGCCAAAAAAGGGTCCCCGCCTCAACCGAGGCGGGGACCCTTTTGGTCGTCAGGAAATATCAGGAGTGCTCGTACGTCAGGCAGTCGGCGGCTTCGCGGCCGGGCCCGACCTTGACGTCGTGTGCCTCGCACATGAGGTTGTTGTTGTGGACGCACTCGGAGCGCTGGCAGGCACCTACGTGGGCGAGGACCTTGGGAAGGCCGCCCATGGCATTGGTGTCAATGAACGTTGCGCAGGAAGCGTGGTCCTGGCTGCCGCCGATGGTGATTCCGAAAGCGGTGCAACCGTTGTGGTTGAATCCGCACGTGCCAACGCTACAGGCGGATACTTCGGCAATGTGTTCGGTCATTGTTCCTCCTGGTGTGGATCCTGAAAGGTACTGGCCCTTGAAAGGTACTGGGGGGGTTGAACCCCTGGTGTCCTTCCAAACTACGCCGGAATCACACCATTTAACCGCTTTGAATAGCGCATTTGTATGTGCCCTAATCCGCGCCATTCCGCCGAAAATCGGACCTCCGGAGGTTAGGACCTACTTACTTGGAGTGCGCAGGCGTCGCTGATCCGGGCCCGCGTTTCCTTGTCCAAAGGCGCGGTAACGCGATGCTCCCGGGCGGCTCTGTCCGCCATGATTTTCTGGATGACCATTCGGCCCAGCCCTGCAAAAACGGCTGCGGCTACTACGCCCAGCACCATGGATTTCGGTTTCTCAGCCATGCCGCAATCTTAGTGACGGCGGACCACGGCGGCCAGCGATTTCTGCCATCACGGCGGGGGTGCCCTCGCGCAATCCGGCTGAATAGGGTATGTGCCTTGATCCCGGTAGAATAGGTGTGCAAGCTCGCGGAGCGCCCCCCCCATGCCGTTCAAACATTGCAGTTCACAACGTGTTTAGCCCTGTGCTAAAACGCTGTTTGGATGCGGCTGAACGGCGTGAGACGGCACCTCCGCGGCAGCCTTATTTAAGGTTCACCCAACTCACGCACAGGAGTTACCGGATGCCCCCCCGGATCGTCGTTGACGTCATGCCCAAGCCCGAGATTCTGGACCCCCAGGGGGGAAGGCCATCGTGGGTGCTCTGCCCCGCCTCGGCTTCAACAGCTTCAGCGCAGTCCGCCAGGGCAAGCGCTTCGAACTGACCGTCGACGGCGAGGTGACCGACGCTATCCTGGCCCAGGCCCGCGAAGCTGCCGAGACTCTCCTGTCCAACCCGGTGATCGAGGATGTTGTCAACGTCGAGGTCGTCGAGGCCTGATATGACGTCGATTCCCCTGATTGGCGAGGCAGTGGCCGTCGCCGCAGAACCCCGCTTGGCCGGCGCCAAGATCGGCGTCGTGACCTTCCCCCGGCACCCTTGACGACCGCGACGCCGCCCGTGCGGTGCGGCTTGCAGGTGGCACAGCGGTTTCCCTGTGGCATGCAGATACCGAACTCGGCGACGTTGACGCTGTCATCATCCCCGGCGGTTTCTCCTACGGTGACTACCTCCGCGCCGGTGCCATTTCGCGTTTCGCGCCGCTGATGTCCAAGATCATCGACGCTGCCAACTCCGAGGCGAAGCTCCCGGTCCTGGGTATTTGCAACGGCTTCCAGATCCTGACCGAGTCGCACTTGCTGCCCGGTTCCATGATCAAGAACGACCACCTGAAGTTCATCTGCCGCGACCAGACACTTCGCGTGGAGAACGCCAACACTGCCTGGACCGTGGACTACGCGGACGGCCAGGAAATCATTGTGCCGTTGAAGAACCAGGACGGCCAGTACATCGCTGACGAGAAGACCCTGGATGCCCTTGAGGCTGAGGGCCGCGTGGTGTTCCGCTACGTGGGCTTCAACCCGAACGGCTCCCGCCGTGACATCGCGGGTATCTCCAACGCAGCCGGCAACGTGGTGGGCCTCATGCCGCACCCCGAGCACGCTGTGGAGACCGGCTTCGGCCCGGAGGCTGGCTTGTCCGGCTCCGCCGGTGCACCCCCCCGCGACACCGACGGCCTCGGTTTCTTCACCTCCGTTTTGACCAAGATTGTGGGAGGCGACAAGTGACCACGGAAACCACCAAGAAGTTCAACATCGACACCGTTGAGCACGCTGCCAAGACCCCCCCGGACACGGAACTCCCGTGGGCTGAGCTGGGCCTGAAGCAGAACGAATTCGACGAGATCGTCAAGGTCCTGGGCCGCCGCCCCCCCACCGGCGCCGAGCTGGCCATGTACTCCGTCATGTGGAGTGAGCACTGCTCCTACAAGTCCTCCAAGAACCACCTTCGCCAGTTCGGTGAGAAGGTCACCGAGGAAATGAAGAAGGACATGCTGGTTGGCATCGGCGAAAACGCCGGCGTCACAAACCTCGGCGACGGCTGGGCCGTGACGTTCAAGATCGAGTCCCACAACTCGCCGTCGTTCGTTGAGCCTTACCAGGGTGCCGCTACCGGCATCGGCGGCATCGTCCGCGACATCATTTCCATGGGCGCCCGCCCGGTTGCGTGATGGACCCGTTGCGTTTCGGCGCGATCGACCACCCGGATACCGCCCGCGTCATGCACGGTGCCGTTGCCGGCATCGGCGGCTACGGCAACTGCCTTGGCCTGCCGAACATCGGCGGCGAAATGGTCTTCGACTCCGTCTACCAGGCAACCCGCTGGTGAACGCACTGGCCGTGGGCGTCATGCGCCACGAGGACATCCGACTGGCCAACGCCTCCGGCAAGGGCAACAAGGTTGTCCTGTTCGGTGCGCGCACCGGTGGCGACGGCATCGGCGGCGCTTCGGTGCTGGCCTCGGAGTCCTTCGATGACACCAAGCCGTCCAAGCGTCCGGCCGTCCAGGTGGGTGACCCCTTCGCTGAGAAGGTCCTCATCGAATGCTGCCTGGAGCTCTTCAAGGGCTCCCTGGTTGAAGGCATCCAGGACCTCGGCGCTGCCGGCATTTCCTGCGCCACGTCCGAGCTCGCCTCCAACGGCGACGGCGGCATGGAGGTGGAATTGACCTCGGTCCTGCTCCGCGACCCCACGCTGACCCCGGGCGAGATCCTCATGTCCGAGTCGCAGGAACGCATGATGGCCGTGGTCACCCCCCCGGAGAACATCGCAGCCTTCGAAGCTGTTATGGACAAGTGGGCCGTGGAGTACTCCTGGTTGGGTGAGGTCACCGATACAGGTCGCCTCATCATCACCTGGGAAGGCGAAGTAATCGTCGACGTCGATCCCCCCCGCACCGTTGCGCACGACGGCCCGGTCTACGACCGTCCGTTCGCCCGCCCGGAGTGGCAGGACTCGGTCCAGGCCAACTCCTTCACCGGATCTGTTGAGGATGCCGGCCGTCCGTCCGCTCCCTCGGAGCTGGCTGCAGCCGTCACCGAGCTCGTGGCTTCACCGAACATGTGCAGCAAGGACTGGATCACCAAGCAGTACGACCGCTACGTTGGCGGCAACACTGCCATGGCGTACCCGGACGATGCCGGCGTGGTCCGTGTTGACGAAGAAACCGGCCTGGGCGTTGCCTGGCAACCGACGCCAACGGCCGCTACACCTACCTGGAGCCCTACCAGGGTGCACAGCTCGCGTTGGCTGAGGCCTACCGCAACGTTGCCACCTCGGGCGCTGTTCCGATGGCCGTCAGCGACTGCCTGAACTTCGGTTCCCCTGAGGACCCGGATGTCATGTGGCAGCTCGCCGAAGCCATCCGTGGTTTGTCCGACGCCTGCATGGAACTCGGCATCCCGGTCACCGGCGGCAACGTCTCGCTCTACAACCAGACCGGCACCACGCCGATCCACCCCCTCCCCCCGTGGTGGCAGTTCTGGGCAAGCTCGACGACGTCGCCCGCCGTACGCCGTCGGGCTGGCGCGAGGACGGCCAGGCCATCTACCTGCTGGGCACCACCGCAGCAGAGCTGGACGGTTCGGAATGGTCCAACCTCCGCGGACACCTTGGTGGCTTGCCGCCGAAGGTTGACCTCGCAGCAGAGCGCGCCTTGGGCGAAATCCTGATCAACGCTTCCCGCGACGGCATGGTTGACGCAGCACACGACCTCTCAGAAGGTGGCCTCGCGGCTGCTTTGGTGGAGTCCTCGCTGCGCTACGGCGTCGGTGCCCGCATCGCCCTTGAAGAACTCATGGAACGCGACGGCGTGGACCTGTTCACCGCCCTCTTCTCCGAGTCGCAGGCCCGGGCCATCGTGTCCGTCCCGCGATCCGAAGAAGTCCGTTTCAAGGACATGTGCACCGCCCGCGGCTTCGCCCACCTCCGGATCGGCGTTGTTGACGCTGCCGGCGGAAAGCTGGAGATCAACGGTGTGGACGAGCTCTCCCTGGACGCTCTCCGTGAAGCACACGAAGCCACCCTGCCGAAGTACTTCGGCTAAGAGCAGGCAAAAACAACGCGGGGCCACCTATGTGGCCCCCCCGCGTTCCTGTTTATGCCGGCCACACCACTTGCCGGGCCAACTGCTCAGTGAACTCCATCTCCGGCAAGGGCCGCCCGAAGTAATACCCTTGCCCGCTCGCGCAGCCGATACTCCGGAGCGCCTCCGCCTGTTCGGCGGTCTCGATCCCCCTCCCAAACACCTTCCAGGCCACAGGAGCGGATGACTTCCTGTATGGCGGCCACGAAGCCGAGCTGCGAAGGTCCTTGCCCAGGTCCTTTACGAACTGACGGTCCACTTTTACCCGGTCCACAGGAAGTTTCCGCAGGTAGCCCATGGAGGAGTACCCGGCGCCGAAGTCATCGATCTCGAGTCCGACTCCCAGCCTGTGCAGGCTTGCCAAGGTGTAGCGGTCCAGCTCGTTGTTGTGGATGATGGCGCTCTCGGTGAGCTCCAGCACCAGTGATTCCGGGGCCAGGCTCTCCTCCGCCAGGGCTTCGCCGACGTCGTCCACGAACTCGAGGCTTTGAAGGTCGGCGGCAGAAACATTGATGCGCATGGAGAAGTCGTGCTGTTTGGTGGCCGGATTATCCCGCCACCGTCGCAACTGGCCGACGGCCGTCCGCAGGACCCACCTGCCCAATTCCGCGATCAGGCCAGTGGCTCCGCAACGGGAATGAACTGGTCCGGCATGATCAGTCCATGAACGGGGGGGTGGTTCCAGCGAACCAAAGCCTCGCAGCCTTCGATCCTGCCAGTGGAAAGCTCCACGATCGGTTGGTAGAAGAGGACCAACTGATCAGAACGGATGGCTTCGCGGAGCTCTCCCACTATTTGCCGCTGGAGTTGCCGCGCGTGAAGGGTGGAAGGATCGAAGACTTTGAGCTTGTTCCTGCCCTCGCTTTTGGATTCTTCCATGGCCAGATCGGCCTCTTGCAAAAGGTCCTCGATACTGTGATGTGGTTCAGCGGTGCGCAGCCCAAGGCTTGCGCCGCAGCGGATGCTGTTGTTGCCGAGGTCGATGTTCGGTTCCAGCGCGGCCAGGACGCGGTTCCCGACGGCGGTGGCCCGGCTTTGCGGGGGGGTAGCGGGCAACAGCACCGCGAATTCGTCGCCACCCAGCCGGGTGACGACGTCGTTCTCCCGGACGGCCGAGCGGATGCGCATGGCAACGGTGACCAGGATCTGGTCCGCTGCGGCGTGGCCTGCGGAGTTTTTCAGTGCCTTGAACCCATCCAGGTTCAGGAGGAGAAGTGCCGGCGGGACGGCGCCGTTGGCCGTGGCTGCTTGGGCTTCGATGAAGGAATTCACCAGTGCTTGGCGGTTGCCGAGCCCGGTAAGGGCGTCCGTAAGGGCCTCGCGGCGTTGTTCATAGCGTGCTCTGTGGAGCTCCTCCATCAGCTCCTGTACGTGCCGCTCCAATTTTTCGATCCGTGAATCAAGGGGGGGATCAACCTGTGGGGGCTTGGAGCCTCTCACGACTCTTCCAAGCGTCGCAGGCTGGAGTCGGCGACAGCCTGCGGTTTGGCCACTGGGTTCCGGCGTTCGTCCAGGAACAGCCGGTATGACGCAATGTCCAGCCTGCCGTCCGGTTCCACCTTGTTTCCGGCGCGGTACACGTGCGTGATCCATGCCCCCGCCTAGGATCGCCTCAATCCAAGCGTCGCATTCTGCGAGCGGGAGGTGCACGCGGGTACCGGTGTTCCTGCGGTGACCGGCAATGGACACTGTGATGCAGCTGCCCAGGAGGCCCTTGTCCGCCGTGAACCAGGCGAGGCCTTCGACGTCGGCCACGATGGTGAGGTTCGCGTTGCTGTCCTCCACCGATTGAACGGGACTCATCCTTACCGAACGCCGGTCCGCGTTCAGCATTGTGGGTGTTCCAGCTTTGTAAGGAGGGCTTGTGATGCCTTGCCGGAACGCGGATAGTTCCTGGGTGTGCTGGATCTGGATCCGGGTGGTGAGTTCGTTGAAGGTCATGATCTTGCCTCATCCGCGATAGTGGCCGCCTTGGGGGGGCGGTCGGCTCCTACAATCCTGTTTCTTCCTTGCGCTTTCGCGCTGTAAAGGGCTGCGTCCGCTACCTCGATCATGAAATTGAGGTCGGCTGCAGCGGGAATGCTTGATGTGACTCCGTAGCTGATGGTGGGGGGGAAGACAACGCCCTCTGGAGTCGGCAAGGCTGCCATCCGGCGGCTGATTTCCGTAGCGATGTTCTCGGCCCGGTCCTGCGTAGCTCCCGGCAGGAAGAGGACGAACTCTTCGCCTCCATAGCGTCCGATGAGATCTGTGGACCTGACCGAGGCTGTGCAAACATCAGCGAATGCCTGCAAGGCCACATCCCCTGCCCCCGTGACCGTGTTCGTCGTTGACGGCTTTGAAGTGGTCCAGGTCGGCCAGGACTACGGCGGCGCCAGACCCTGTGGAGTGAAGGCGCTCAAGTTCCGTGGTGGCGAGGTCCAGGAATGCTCCGCGGTTGAGGAGTCCCGTGAGATGGTCGCGGGTGGCACGTTCCCGGAGGCCTTTGATGAGTTGGTCGCTGGTCAGGGCCGTCATGCTGAAGGACACCGTGACCAGGAGAACCATTGATATCAGCGCTGACGGTCCGGGCCCAAAATACGTGCGGAACGTGTAACTGGCCGGCCCTTCGAGGGCATAAACCATCCAGCGGCCCAGATAATAGGCGGCCAGCAGGCCGGCGGCGATGGACAGGGCTTTGTGGACTTGCGAATGCGAAGACTTGATGAACCAGAGATCGTACGCGGCCAACGCTATGCCCAACGTCATCATGGCCAGATAAACGAGGCCTCCGGACCAAACGTTACTCCCGGGGGCTTTCCAGAAAGGATGCGATAGCCGTGACGGCCGGAGCAAAAGCCAGCTGCCATGACGCGGCTTTCCGGTCCCGGAGCGTCTTCGCCCCCGGCCCACACGCTGAAAGCGCCTGCCACCACCAGGACGTTGCCCAAGGGGGGGTTGGCCCATTGCTGGTGGGGGGGTTCCGTTGAGGAGGAAGGCGGCATTCCCGGCCATGAACTCGAGCAAGGCCAGGCTCCACCAGCCCGCATACGGCGAGCGCGTGCGGTGGAATGAAGTACAGAACAGCACCAGGAGGGTCACCGTAACCACGCCCAGCGCGACCCTCACCGAGAATGCATCGAGCTCCATGTCCAACCCCCTCAGCTGGTCACCCTCCGGCCTTTGAGTTCAGTGTCCCGGGGGGGCTTACTCAACCTGGATGCGAATTTTGCTCAAGATTGGCTCAAGATGCGATGCGGCCCGAAGCCGCAGCCTTGCCCCCCGGTTTTCTGCAGTGATAATGAACCATGTGGATCGGTTGGATTGAGTTCGACGTCCTCTTGGGCGATGTCCATAGCCTCAAGGAGAAGCGGTCGCTGGTACGGCCCCCTCGTGGCTGAGCTCAAGCGGCGTTTCGAGGTTTCTGCCGCTGAAACGGGCATGCAGGACCAACATAGGCGAGCGCTGGTGGGTGCAGCTGTGGTGGCCGCCGACCACGCGCACCTTCAGCAAGTGCTCGACGCCGTTGAACGGTTCGTGGCTGCCCGGCCTGAGTTTGAGCTGCTGAGCGCACGGCAGCGGGAGCTGCACAGCGAGGACTAGCAGGGCCTAGTAGCCGATGACCGCCAAGCGGGTGGAGTCCAGATGGGCCTCAATGGCCTGATGCGCGGCGTCGAGGCTTCGACTGCGGAGGGCGTCAACAATCAACTGGTGTTCACGGAGGACATCCCCCCGGCGCGATCGGCGCTTGGCTGACTGCCTTGACGCCGATCCTGAGCTGCTTTTGCCGGAGGGAAGCATAGAAATCGGCAAGCACGGGGTTGCCCCCCCGCCCGGACCATCAGGGTGTGGAATTCGGTATCCAGCTCAATGAACCTGGCTGGGTCTTCCCGCGCTTCCTGCTGCTGGTCAATGATGCGCTGGAAGGCGTCGATCTGGCGTCAGGCATGGTCTCCACGGCTGAGACCGCCCACTTTTCCACTACCGCCCTGGCCTGCAGGATGGCGCGGACATCGGGGGGGTCCGAGATCGGCGGGACGTAGGCGCCTTTATGCGGGACGCGCTTGACGAATCCCTCGGCTTCGAGGCGCAGCAAGGCCTCACGCACAGGTGTCCGTGATGTGCCAGTGGTCTTTGCCAGGACCCCCCCTTCATTGAGGAAGGTTTCCTCCTCGCGAGGGAGCGCTGCGATGTAACTTTTCATCCACTGGTAGGCCACTTCTGGCTGCGACTGCGCAGTGGGGGGTCATCTGGATCATGCAGAGCCTTTCTCGCTAGCCCAGTATACGAGTTGCATTCAGAACGGAGCGGAGTGCTGAAAAAACTTCTGGTTCAAATATAGACAGGTTGTATACAACTCGTCTACAGTCTTCTTAGTGACACCGCTCACGCATCGGAATCTCCCCCCCGCAAAAGGACCCCCCCACAATGACCGAATTGAAGAAAGCAGAACTGAGGCGACAGAAGCACTCCAGCCTGCCCGTCGTTGCTGCTTCGAGCCTCGCCGGCACCGCCGTCGAATGGTATGACTTCTTTCTCTACGGCACCGCGGCCGCGCTGGTATTCAACAAGCTCTATTTCCCCCACCGACGATCCCATGGTTGGCACCATGCTTGCCTTGGGAACGTTCGCAGCCGGTTTCCTTGCCCGTCCCATCGGCGCAATAGTTCTGGGACACCTCGGCGACAAGCATGGTCGTCGAGCCACCTTGGTTGCCAGCCTGATGCTCATGGGCGTGGCTACAACCCTGATCGCCTTCATCCCCTCCTACGCTGCTATTGGTCTGGCAGCACCTCTGCTCCTCCTGCTGCTCCGCCTGATCCAAGGCTTTGCCCTCGGCGGTGAGTGGGGGGGCGGTGCCGTCCTGCTGGTTTCCGAACACAGCAATGAGAGCACCCGGCGCGCTTTCTGGTCCTCCTGGCCAAACATGGGTCCGCCCCTGGGCAACCTGATGGCCGCCGGCGTCCTGGCCATCCTGGCCGCCACCATGCCGGAGAGCGAATTCCTGGCATGGGGCTGGCGCATTGCGTTCGGATTGTCCGCACTGCTGGTTGTCATTGGCCTCATCCTGAGGCTCTACGTGCAGGAAACCCCGCTGTTCAAGGAAGCACAGCGGAAGCGCGAAGCCGAAGGCAACAAGGAACGGAAGCTGCCACTGACCATCCTGTTCCGCCGCAACTGGCGTGAAATCCTCATCGCCACCGGCAGCCGGATGGGCGAAAACGCAGGCTTCTACATCTACTCGCTGTTCATCATCACGTACGTCACCCAGATCATGGGGGGGCTGCAAAGGCAGACAGGTCTTACCGCCGTCATGATCGGCCAAGGCGTCGCCGTCGTCGCCATTCCCATCCTCGCCGTCTACGCAGACAAGGTGGGCCGCAAGCCAATCCTGATTGGTGCCTCGATCGCCACCATGGTGTGGGCCTTCGCGTTCTTCTTCCTGCTGAACACCGGCCAGGTGTGGGGGCATCATTGCCGCCGCCGTGGGAGGGCTCCTGATCTTCGCGGCGTACAGCTCAGTGATCGGCGCGTTCTTCTCCGAGCTCTTCCCCACGGACGTCCGGTACAGCGGAACCTCAGTGTCCTACAACATGGCATCACTGATCGCAGGTTCGTTGTCCCCCGATCATCGCCCTGGCGCTCTACAGCGCTTTCGGCACCGGCTACGCGATCGGCATCTACCTCGCCGCCATGGGCTGATCTCCATGGTCTCGGTGATGTTCGCCAAGGAAACCAAGGGCCTGAAGCTCAGCGATCTGGACAAAGACTTGACCCCAGGCTGGAGAAGGGAAAAGCATGAAAATCGCACTCGTTCAGGTGTCCAGCCCTGACTCCGAAACCCGTGAGGAACGGATTGATCGCGTCGAGGCGATCCTTCGGGGGGGCATCAACGGCGCAGAACTGATCGTGCTTCCTGAACTCTGGAGCGCCGGCTACTTTCACTTCGATGACTATGAGGCCCTCGCGGAAACATTGGACGGACCAACAGTCTCCATGTGCTCGCGGGTAGCGGCGGAGCTGGGTGTCTACCTTCACCTCGGCAGCGTCATCGAGGCCGGTGAGGACGGCCAGCTCAGCAACACCTCCATCCTGCTGGGGGGGCCGGACGGCAAAGTGATCCACACGTACCGGAAGATCCACGTCTTCGGCTACAAGTCCAAGGAGGCCAGCCTGCTCACTGCCGGCTCCTCACTTCCCGTAGTCCCGCTGCCGTTCGGCGCCGTTGCCGGCATCACCTGTTACGACCTCCGCTTCCCCGGGTTGTGGATGGAGTTGAGCACCCGCGGCGCGGACATTGTGATCGTACCCGCAGCCTGGCCCGCTGCCAGGCGGGAACACTGGCGGTTGCTCACCACAGCCAGGGCACTGGAACACCAGATCTTCGTGATCGCCTGCAACGCTGCAGGTAACCAGGAAGGTGTGGACCTTGGTGGGCACAGCCGGGTGGTGGACCCGGCCGGCAATGTCATCGCCGAGGCAGGCTCAGACGAAACGGTGCTGATGGTGGACATCGATCCCCGTCAGGTCCAGTCAGTCCGCGAAGAGTTTCCCGTCATTGGCGATCGCTACCCGCTTACAACACGTTGACTGTTTAGAGGAAACCCAATGCAAACACAGCAAACCACAAGGCAAGTCCCGCTCACCTTCAGGGTGGTGGGCACCGACCAGACAATCGTCGTCACCGACTTCCATGCAGTAGTGGCCGGCTACACGGGCCGCGATCCCAAGGCAGTCCAGCATCACATCGATGAGCTCGCCGCAATCGGCGTGGCTCCCCCCCACCGGAGGTTCCCATGTTTTACCGGATGGACTCGGACCTGTTCGAGACCTCGGGTGAACATGACACCACCGAGAACCTGACGTCCGGCGAGATCGAGCCCCCCCTCTACATCCGCCACGACGGTAAGTACTACCTCGGTATCGGCTCCGACCACACAGACCGGGACATCGAAGCCCGCGACATCGGCGATTCCAAGCGGGCATGCCCCAAGCCCGTCTCAAACGAGGTGATTGCCGTCGAATCACTGAAAGATCTGGATCTCGACGAATGCACAGCCCGTTCATGGGTTGACGGCGCCCTGTACCAGGAAGGTTCGCTGAGCGGCTCCTCAAGCCGGCCGACGTCGTCGAGCGCCTTCTCGCACGAACCGACATCGGCGACGCTGATTTCATGTGCTTGGGAGGCACGCTTCCGCTGCTGAACGGGAAGTTCGTCGACGGAACTTCCTGGAAGTTGGAGCTCTCCTTCCCGAATGGGACCACCATTGAACATAACTACAAAATCAAGAAAGGCTCACTCCGATGAGAACCGGAAAGCAGTATTTGAAGTCCCTGAACGACGGCCGGACAGTGATCCTCGACGGCGAGGTAGTCGGCAACGTCCTGGAGCACCCGGCCTTCGCGAACGTTGCCCGGACCATGGCCGAGCTGTTCGATATCGCAGCCGATCCCGCCAACGGCATGCAGTTCCACTCGGATGAGATCAACGGTCCGGCCAACCGCACCTTCGCCGCCCCCCGCACGCAGGAAGAGCTGGTCCTTCGCCGCCAGGCAATCGAAAAGTGGGCCAAACACACCCATGGCTGGGTGGGCCGCAGCCCCGACCACGTCGGAACGTTCTTCGCCGCGTTCGGTTCCCATCCGGACGTCTTCAAGAACGACGAACGTGACTTTGCCGGCAACGTGGAGCGGTACTACAAGAAGATCCTCTCCGAGAACCTGTACCTCTCCTATGCGATCATTCCCCCCCGCAGGTTTCCCGCGCAACCACGGCGTCCGGTTGGGAAGGCGAATACCTGCAGGTCGGCGTCGTGCGTGAAACCGAGGAGGGCATCATTGTCCGCGGTTCGCAGATGCTCGCCACAGGCGCCGCCATTGCCGACGAAGTCTTTGTCACCTGCATCAAGCCCCTGGCCCGGACGATGTTGACTTCGCGGTCAGCTTCGCCATCCCGGTGGCAACCGACGGACTGAAGCTGTACTGCCGCCGTCCGTTCGCGCCGGCTGCCACCAGCGAGTTCGACTACCCGCTGACCAGCCACTACGACGAGCCTGACGCCTTGGTTGTTTTCGACGACGTGCTCATTCCGTGGGACCGGGTGTTCATCAACCGGAACATCGAAACCCTCCGCCGCCAGTTCTTCGACACCGGCGCCCATGCCCTGGGCAACTGGCAAGCCCAGATCCGCTTCTCCACCAAGCTGAAGTTCATCGCCTCCGTTGCCCGCAAGGTCACGCAGGTCAACGGCACGGACAAGATCCCTGGCGTGCAGGAGAAACTCGGCGAGCTCGCCGCCATTGTGCAGTCCGTTGAGTCAGCCGTCCTCGCCGCCGAATACACAGCAACAACGGACGACGCCGGCATGAGGGTTCCGGGCAAGAGCGCACTTTACGGGGCCATGGGCTTGCAGTCAGAGACCTACCCCCGCGTGATTT
Source organism: Paenarthrobacter nitroguajacolicus JCM 14115 (assembly GCA_001313365.1). The sequence goes on along the minus strand of BBFS01000045.1, from coordinate 8,275 downwards.
CCATCCTCCGCGACCTGGTAGGCGGCGGCGTCCTGCAGCTGCCGTCCAGCATCGCCGACATGACCAGCAGCGTGACCCGGCCGGACATGGAGCGCTACGTCCAGTCCCCCCGGGCGTCGCCAGCGAAGAACGCGTCAAGTTGTTCAAGCTTGCCTGGGACATCATCGGTTCCGAGTTCGCCGGCCGCCACCAGCAGTACGAAATGTTCTATGCCGGCGCTCCGTTCGTGGTCCGCGGTGCTTACACCTACAGGAACTACGGCTATGACGCTCTGGTTGCGGAGCTGGACACCTTCCTGGGTTCGTACAGCATCGAAAGCACAGTCAATGGGGCCGGCGACGGCATGGAAGGAGCCTAGCCATGGCAAAGCCTGAAGTGGAGTTCACACCTGTATCTTCGGTGGACTTCGCACCCTGCAACCCACACATCGAGGGCCTCTCCGAGGCCATTCTCGCCCGCGACTCGGACAACGACAGCGTCACGCGCATCCTGAAGTTCGAGCCCGGAACGGACACCTCCCCCCAACGGAGTTCTGACTCACGATTTCTGGGAAGAGGTCTTCATTTTTGAAGGCTCGTTCGTTGACCAGCGCCTCGGCAAGACCTTCAAGGCCGGCGACTGGGCAACGCGGCCTCCCGGAATGGAGCACGGACCATGGGTTTCCGAAAACGGCGCCAAGATGTTCGAGGTCCGGTACTACGCGGAGCGGAGCAACTGACATGAGCCTGGCACCAGCTTTCACCATCCCCGATGCCATGGGGGGGATGCGTCGCGCCATGGGCCGATTCCTCACCGGCGTCGCGTGGTCACCACCCAGCACGAGGACGAGCAATACGGGATGACCATCAGCTCGCTGACCTCCATCAGCCTGGAACCGCCCATTCTGATGATCTCACTGAACTTCGGTACCCGGACGGGCGAGGCCTGATGGAGAGCGGTAAGTTCGCGGTATCGATCCTCGGCGCCAAGCAGGAGTCGGTTGCCCGGCGTTTCGCCGTCCGTGGCGGGGGACCGCTTCGGCGACGGCGACTTCGACGTCACAGACAGCGGGCTTCCGGTGATCAAGGGCGCCCTCGCCCAGGCGGATTGCACCGTGGTGCAGCAGTACGACGTCGGAGATCACCAGGTCTTCTTTGGCCAGGTCACCACGTGCCGGGACCGGGACGGCGAGGTGCTGGCGTTCAAAGCCGGCCGTTTCGGTTCGTTCAGCGACTTCGGCCATGCCGAGATTCCCTGGATGTTCTGAGTAGTACGGTCGAGGGCCTGTGCCGCCACGACCTTCTTTGAATCACAACCGCCCCCGACACGCCTCTTTGAAGGTGTGTCGGGGGCGGTTTTGGTTCCAAAGTGGGTGGATGCGGTACAGCCGCTAGTCGATAGTCAGCTCGCCCATGCGGTCCCAGCTGCTGCCCTCGAACTGGCGGCTGATGATGTGGGGGAGTCTCCACCAAGGCCTGCGGCATGTCCGCCATGGCCTTCTTGAAGTGCTCGCTGTTCACATGGGCCTCAGCGGCATCATCCTGGAAGGCTTCCACCAGGACGAACTCGTTGGGGGTTGTCCACACTGCGGGACCAGTCGAACCACAAGTTGCCGGGCTCTTTGCGGGTTGCCTTGGTGAAGTCGGCCACCAGGTCCAACCAGCGCTCGGACCAGTCTGGCTTGACGTTGAACTTGACCACAATAAAGATCACGGGCTGCTGCCTTTCGTTGCACTACAGAATCCCTCCCATCTTTTCAGAGTCAACGCCCGACGGCGGCCCGCACCTTAAGGTGAGGACCGCGTCGAAGGCTGTTTTAGCTTGGTTGTGTTACTTGGACGTGCCCTGCGAAACGGAACCCTGCAGCTGGCGCTGGAAGATCACGTAGACGATGAGCACCGGAATGACGGTGACGCTGACGGCCGCGAACAGCGCGCCGTAGTCCACGGCGTAGCCCATCTGGCCGGCGAAGGCCGCGAGTTCCTGGGAGAGGACGCGGGGACCGGCTGCGTTGATGGACACCGGAATGAGGAACTGGTTCCAGAGGCCCAGGAAGTTGAAAATGGCAACCGAGGCGAGGCCCGGCTTGGCCATCGGCAGCATGACCTGGAAGAACGTCCGCCACTCCCCCCCTGCTCCGTCGAGGGCCGCTGCTTCAGTGATTTCGTGCGGCAGCGACTTGAAGAAGGAGAACAGGAAGAAAACGGTAAACGGAAGTGCGAAGCCCACGTACACAAGGATCAGTCCCGGCAGGGTGTTCAGGAGGCCCATGTTCCTCAGGACGAAGAACAACGGCACCATGGCGAGGAAGATCGGGAAGGTCAGGCCCGCGAGCATCAGGTAGTAAATGGCCCGGCTGCCCCCCCGGAAGGTGTAGCGCGCCAGAACGTAGGCGCACATGGCCCCGAGGACCATGACGATCACCAGTGCCACGGCCACCACCAGCACCGAGTTGAGGAAGGCAGATCCGATGCCTGCCTCGCTCCAGGCCTTGACGTAGTTATCCAGCTTCCATTCGCCCGGCAAGGCGAACGGCGAGGCGAAGATCTCGCTGGACGTCTTGAAGGAGGACATGAACGTCCACAGCAAAGGAAGAATGACGATGAGGGTCCAGATGGTCAGCGCTGTGTGCGAGACCGCTCCCACCACTTTGTCGCCCGTAGTGGTTGCCGGTGTCCGCGGCTGGAAGTGCAGTGACTTCATTTCCGGAGTTGAGACTTTGGTACTCATTACAGGCTCACATCCTTATCGCCGCCGGTGAGCCGGTTGACCAGGAAGACCAATCCGGAGAAGATCAGCGTGGCAACGGCCAGCACAACGCCCATGGCGCTGGCGAGGCCGAACTGTCCCTTGCTGAATGCGGTAAAGAACAGCTGCTGCGCCATGACCAGCGTGGAGTTGTCCGGCCCGCCGCCCGAGTTCAGTGCCGCCATGTAAACGAACGCGTCCAGAGCCAGGATGCCCATGTAAATGTAGGCAGTCTGGATGTTGTCGCGAATCAGAGGAATGGTGATGGACACCGCGGTGCGGAAGCGACCGGCACCATCGATCCTGGCGGCCTCGAAAAGCTCGGCAGGAATGCCCTTGATACCAGCCACGAACAGGACCATGTAGAAGCCAACAAAGCCCCCCCAGACAATCACGAACATGGTGGCGATCATTGCGGTGTTCTTGTCACCCAGCCAGGCAAAGTCCTTGAACTGGTCCATGCCCAGCCCTGTGAGGATGCCGTTAAGCAGGCCACCCGAGGGATCGTAGATCTGTCCCCCCCACATGATGCCGATCGCGATCGCCGGAATCGTGTACGGGAAGAACGACACAACCCGGTAGAAGCTGGAGTTCCGCAGGCCCTTGATCTGGCCTTTGCTGCTGCCGCCAACCGTCACCAATGATGCGAGCACCAGGCTCAGGATGATGGTGATGATGGGGAGGAAGATGACCAGGAGGATGTTGTTTCCCATGGCCTTCATGAAGATGTCGTCCGTGAAGATTTTGGTGTAGTTTTCCAGGCCGATGAAGTTCTGGTTGGGAGAGAATCCGGACCAGTCCGTCAACGAGTAGCCAAAAGCCTGGATGAAGGGCCAAATCACGAACAACAGATAGATCGCCAGCGGCAATCCCAGGAAGACCGCGAAGAAGCTGACCTTGTCCCATGTCAACGGTTTCCGCCGCCGCTTGACCAGTTGCTGCGGAGCCGGCGCGGAACGACGGCGGCCAGGCCGTCGTCGCTCCGGCTCTGCTGAGTTTTCACTGAAGTCACTTCACTTCGATCTTCTTGACCGAGCTGTCGTTACGGACCTTGTCGGAGATGTTCTGCAGTGCGGAAGTGAGGGTTGCGACGTCCGACTTGCCGTCCAGGAAGCTGTTCCAGACCACCAGCTGGTCCTTGTTGGTTCCGTAGAGGTCAATGAAGTTCCAGGTGAAGATGTCCTCGCCGGCGTCAGCGAGCAACTTGGTCTGCGAGACCAGTGCGGTGGAACCGAAACCATCGGCAGGAACCGTGTCCTTAACGATGGTGGGAGCCAGCTTGGTCTTGGCAAAGTTGGTTGCAGCTTCCTTGGACAGCATGATGCGGAGCAATTCCTTGCCACCGGCTGCGTTCTTGCCCTGCGAAGGAACAATGAACGGCTCGCCCGCAGCGCTGTGGAGGGACGTGTAAGGCAGCTTGGGGCTGGCGCTGACCGTGGGCACGGGCGCTCCCATCATGTTGAAGCCGGCCTTGGTCTGGTCCTTCATTTCGTTTTCAATCCAGGAACCTGACGGGTAGAACACGGCCTCCTGGGCGTTGGTCCACTGAGCCTGAGCTGCCGTGAACTGGGTGCCGGAGCCACCGGGCTTGAAGAAGCCGGCCTTCACGATCTTGTCCAGCGCAGTGAAAACGGACTGGATAGCCGGGTGGGACCACGAGTCAGCAGTGAGGTTCTCCAAGCCAATGCGGACTTCGTCGCCGCCTTCCTTGACGGCGGACGCGATCGCCATTTCCTGGTAGTACGTGGCAGCTTCCTTGCCCCCCCATACGAACAGGTACTTGCCCTTGGCCTTGGCCTGCTCGCCCAGGGTGTACATCTCATCCAGGTCTTTGGCAGGGTCCAGCCGTTTTCCTTGAGGAGGGAATCCGAGTACCACATGGCGAACACGGTGAGCACGTAGTTCAGGGCAGCAAGCTTGCCGTCGAAAGTACCTGGAGCCAGTACGCCGGTGTACAGGGTGTCCTTGATGACCTTGCCTTCGAGGTTCTTTGCCTCCACAAGGGGGGGTAAGGTCTTCCAGCTGGGCCAGGATGGTGCTGAAGCCGATGGCTTTTGCACCGGAGTTGTCGATCAGGTCCGGTGGGTTGCCACCGACGAACCGCGGCTGGAGCTCCTGGGCGATATCGGTGGACGGGGGGGCGATCTTGGCGGTGGAGCTCGTGCGTCTTTTCGAAGATCTTGCCGGCGAACTCGACGTAGTCGATGCCGTAGCCACCCTTGAAGATCACGGCGTCGAGGGTTGCCTTTTCCGCCATGCCGAACGGGTTAGTGTCGGAAACAGTGCCGGTGGGGCCGGTGGTAGTGCCGCCGCCACCTGCGGCACAGGAAGCAATGGTTCCACCCATGGGCACGAGCACGGCTGCTGCGAGTGCTCCGCGCAGGAATCCACGGCGTCCGACGGACTGGTGCTGAACGTTCATTTCTAAACCCTCCAGTGACTCGTAGTGTCGACTGTTGCGGCGGGAAAGCCGTTCAGTCTGACAGTCTGGGTAGGCGCTCTGGCAGCACCAACCTTCTGTGACATAATTCACCACGAATGATCGAAAATCAATCTTTCTTGGCAGTTTCGATCAACATTTGTCAAAGCGTGATCTTTCTACGGGCCTTCTGCGAGGGCTTTTCCGCACTCCGTGATTGCCTGCCGTGCCATGGCCCTCTGCCGCTCAGTTCCCAGTCGTGCCGCCCATTGTTCGGCCAATTGGAATTCCACCAAGGCTTCGGTGAGCCGGTTTTTACCCTGCAGAAACGCACCAAGGCTTGCGTGCAAAGCAATCATCCAACGCTTGGTTCGCTCATCATGGGCCGTGGACGCATATTCAAGGGCGCTACGCATCCACACTTCGGCGTTGGCGGCATCTGCGATGGAGAGCATGTGCAGGGCATCGACAGCAGGAATTCCTCACCAAGATGGTCCGCCAACTCCGCCGCCTGCTCCAAGAGAGGCACAGCCATGGCGGCCCGCCCGTCGGAGTTAAGAACCCGACCGCGCTCAAGGAGGATACGCACACCAACAGTTGGCTCGTCGTCGTCAATTTCGTCCAGGAGGGCATCGGCTTCTTCGAAACGGCCCTGCAAACCAATGGCCCGCCCAAGCTGGGTTGCCAACTCTGCGCGTTCGTCGGCGTCGTACATTTCCTCGACCATCGCGGCGCGGAACGCTGCCTCGGAAGATGCAGGATCGCGAAAGTTCCATAGGTGGTCCAGTGTCTTCTGATCCAGCATCAAACCGCTCCTGACCAGCCAGTGGCTGAGGTCTTTAGGTATGCAGTATCAATCTAGTCCCATGTCAGCGCCGTGGGGGGGAGGGGGGGTTTGCGGGCGTGTCAGTTGCCCTGTGGTTTTGCGAGCCTGGCCCAGCCAAGTTGTTCCTGTTGCTTGCGGCTCAGCGTCGCCACCACGAGGTCATACGAGTCCTCCACCATGTCCCGGATCATGTCATCCGGTAGGGCGCCGTCCAGGCGGACACCGTTCCAGTGCGTCTTGTTCATATGCCAGGCACCGGTGATTTCGGGGTTCGCTGCCCGGAGTTGTTCAGCCAACGCGGGCTCGCATTTAAGGCTCACGGACCAGTTGTCCGGATCCATGGTGGACAACGCGAACATTTTGGCCTCCTGACGCGAACCACCCGCGACGGCGGAACGCACCTTGAACACGGAGGTCTCGGGACCGAACGGGAAGTCTTCGAAGGCGCCGGGAAAGCCCAGGCAAATCGAGCGGAGGGTGGAAACATCCATGGGGAGAGCCTACTGGCGCTCCGGGCGGCGGGCTATGTTGATGCCCCGCCTACGCCACGCCCAGGAAGTCCTCCAGCAGCACCACTTCAAGTCCCGCCGCCAACTGGGCAGCGCGGAAAGCAGCGAGGTCAGCGGCGAACTCAGCCCGGAAATGCATGAGCACAATGTCACCGGGACGCAGTGAGTTGCCCACCTGGTAGTCCATCTTCCCGGCGTTCGCCTTCGCCTCCCACGTAACGATTGCTTCATTCCTGCATCAGCAACGGCCTGGCGCATCACGTTGGAGTAGCGCCTCCCGGCGGCCGAAAAAGCGTAGGACGGCGGCCGTAGTGCTGGAGCGCGTACTCCTGCATTCCCACCATGTCGTTCAATTGCTGCTGATAGCCCCCACTGCCTCACCATGTTGATGTTGTGAGTGACCGTGTGGTTCTCGATCAGGCTGCCCTGGGCTTTGAACGCGTTGAAGAAAGCCGGGTTGTCCGCGATGGTGTCCTTGGTGAGGAACAGCGACGACGGATAGTCGTACTCCGCCAGGAGCTTGATCGACTCCGGCGTTTTGATGTTGCCGTCATCAATGGTCAGGAAGACCACCGGATGCTTGGTCTCGATTTTGGTGATCACCGGAGCCAGCCCGCCAACGATCGGCGGCAGCTGGTAATCCGGGATAAACGTGCGGCGGATGCGTTTGGTGGCCGTCGGCGTGGGAGTTGGAGAAGCGGACGACGTCGGAACCTCGCCTCCGACTGCCAGCGCACCGTTCGCCCCCCCGGCACCTCGGGCGATACAGCAGCGCCACTGGGCGTCAGCGCCGGCGTCGAACTTTCAGCGGCAGTGCACGCCGTCAATCCGGCCACCACGGAAGCGCCTAAAACACTGAAGACGGCCCGTCTGCTGGGCGTGGAAACAGGCACCGCAGAATGGCCACCGAACATGGTTGTCCCCCCCCAAGACTCAAGAAATGATTCAGCTGCAATCTAGCAGAGGAATGTGTCCCCCCCGAATCACAGGCCGTAGTGCCAGCCTTCACGTGCCGGGCAGGAGTTGACCACCACGTCGAGTCCGGCCTCACGTGCACGCTGCACGGCGTCGTCGTCAAAGACGCCGAGCTGGAGCCATACAGCCTTGGCACCGATCGCAATCGCCTGGTCAATCACTGCGCCACGCGTTGGGAGTTCACGAAGCAGTCAACAACATCGATGGGGTGCCTGGCCTCGGGGATGTCCGCGAGGGTTTCATACCCTTTTTCGCCGTGCACGTCCTCGCCCTTAAGGTTGATGGGGATGATCTCCATCCCCATGGTGTCCCGGACGTATAGTGAGACGTCATGCGCGGAGCGCCACGGGTTGGTGCTGAGGCCAACGATGGCCCAGGTGCCTTTTGTTCGCATCAACCGCTCGACGACGGCCGGATCGTTGACATGCATCATGACCCAAGCCTACTCCCGGCCTTCCACGAGCAGTTTTGCCGAATTTCCTGCACGTTAGGCATGGTTTCCTTCTGTCGGCCGGTCCCTTCCTAGCGTCGGTCGCCGTGCTTAAGCCACTGCTTCCACTTGTCCGCAGCTGTCCTTAACTGTTTGTCGGTCAGTTGCTTGTCCGTCAGTTGCTTGCCCAAAACGGGAGGCACGTGTCCGGGCTTGGTGGCGTCCGGTCCCGGCAAAGCAGGCGTCGGCTTCCCGGCACCTTGCAGTGACGCATCAGGCTTAGCGGATGGCTGCTTCTCCGCCTTGATCGGGGGGGCGGGCTTTGTCTGCAGGTTCGGCGCGGCACTGCCCGGCGCGGAGTTGCCCGGCGTGGAGCCGCTCTGTGCCGG
>BBFS01000044.1 GCA_001313365.1 Paenarthrobacter nitroguajacolicus JCM 14115 | reverse complement strand
ACCCCCCCACAACGGGTGGCCGAACACCAATGCGGTAGGGTGGTCCCAGCTTCAAGAGATGTGGTGCCAAGCTCCGACTGGCCACACACCAACCCCATGTTCACGGGTGGTTCGGATGAGGAAGCGGCCCGTCCCGGACCAGAGACAACCGAGCGGGCAAGAGCACTCCCAAGGAGCAGTCCCTTGCCGTACCAAGCGATACCACCCCCCCGGTAAACACCACAGCACCCAGTACCCCCGGCCGGAACGGCCACCCCCCCCACGGTCGCGGTGATTCCCGCCGTCGACCTCTTCCTGGGCACGGTGACCATCACTGCCGAGGCTGGAACCGAGCAGTTCAGACATGCCCAACCGCAGCTCATCGCGCAGGCGTTGGCCCAGGCCGTCCGGCCGACGCACTGGTGTGAGTCGTCCACGACACTAACGGTGACTGTTGCGGCCGTCGGAAAACGGGCGGGCGTCCAACGTCACTTCACACTAGGGCACTAGGCTCTAGGGCACGGGAAACAGGCCTAAACTTCCTCATCTTCCTCGCGGAACTCTTCAGTTTCATCTATGGGGGGGACAACGCGTTCGTCGTCCTCGGGGGCGTCCACTTCCTCTACCCAGGGTTCGTCCACTTCCTGGTCTTCGGCGTAGTCGTAGGCCGGGTCGGACTCAATGGTTGTCCGTTCCGGGTAGTTGGCGTGTGATTCGGTGGTGTTCATGGTGCAACCTCCGTCTCGTGGGCCTGTTCTGGTGGGCGGTTCAGCCCGTTGACCCGAATGCAGGAATCCAGTGGCGGAAGGGCCCCCCCGCCCCCCTGTCCTTCCATCTGAGCACCGGCACAGTCGAGGGTCAAGGAAATTACGGTGCACCGAACATTCCAGTTAAGGAATACCAGCCAAAAATCCGCGCGGATAAGCGGTAGTGTGGGGGGGCGTGCAATGGGGGGGCCGCAACTACCCCACCAAGCACAGGAGACAAAGTGCAGATGCACCAGGAATCCCACAGTTCGTCGAGCTCCGCTCCGGACCCCACCCCCGAACCGGCAACCGCCGAAAACGCCGGCACGCAATCCGCGCCGCCCTCGCACGCGGACATTCGCCGGTGGCGGCAGTACCTGGCCGATGAGCGTGCCGAGGCCGCCGTCTACCGCGAACTGGCCCAGCGACGTGACGGCGAAGAACGCCAAATCCTGCTCGCCCTGGCCGAAGCCGAAGGCAGGCACGAAGCCCACTGGCTCAAGCTCCTTGGCGAGCATGCCGGTATGCCCAAGGCAGCTTCCACCCGCAGCCAGTTCCTGGGCTTCCTGGCCCGCAACTTCGGTTCAGTGTTCGTCCTCGCTCTGGCACAGCGCGCCGAAGGCCGTTCCCCGTACGGCACCGAACCTGCCGCGACGCCTGCCATGGTGGCCGATGAACAAATCCACGAAGAAGTAGTCCGGGGGGGCTTGGCCACACGCGGACGCAACCGGCTCTCCGGAACCTTCCGCGCGGCCGTTTTCGGCGCCAACGACGGTTTGGTCAGCAACCTTTCCCTGGTCATGGGCATGGCCGCAACCGGCGTGCCCAGCCCCCCCGTGGTGCTCATGAGTGGCGTCGCGGGTCTCCTTGCCGGGGGGGCCCTATCCATGGGTGCGGGCGAATACGTCTCGGTCCGCTCGCAGCGGGAGCTCCTTAACGCGACCCTGCCGACGCAGGCCACTCTGACCGCGGCACCGTCATTGGACATCGAGCACAACGAGTTGGTCCTGGTGTACTTGGCCCGTGGCATGACGCGTGAAGCGGCGGAGCACCGCGCTGCCGAGCGCATGGGATTGTTCAGCTGCGACTGCGATCCCAGCCTTTCCTTGCAGCCGGAGAAGCCACCCGCTGACGATCATGAATCCGTCGGTTCGGCGTGGGGGTGCAGCGATGTCCAGCTTCTGCTTCTTCGCCTCGGGCGCATTGTGCCCATCCTGCCGTTCATTTTCGGCATGACGGGCATCGCCGCCTTGTTGGTGGCCGGCGTTCTGGTGGGTATCGCGCTTCTGGCTACCGGCGCCGTCGTCGGCTTGTTGTCCGGAACCTCGCCGCTGAGCCGCGGACTCCGGCAGCTTGCCATCGGCCTGGGTGCGGCGGCGGCCACGTATGGTCTGGGCTTGGCGTTCGGAGCAGCGATCGTCTAAGTTTGGACGGCTCGGTCCGGAGACCGTAATGTTGGTTCGTCCTCCGCGCTGCCCCCCCGCGTGACCAGGGCATCAGGAATGGAGAACCGTGGACCCGGAGCGGGAAGCAATGCGCGTGCCGAAGCACCGACGCACTGGAACAGCCTTTCGTGTTCTCCGCGGCGTCCTCATGGCCGTCATTGCCGCCGTCGTCGCCGTTCTGGTCAGTGGATTCCTGCAGGGCGACCCTCGCATCACCGCGCTGTTCCCGGGCGTGAGCGTGCGGGAACCACAGAGGACCAGCCGGGTGGAGCCGAACCGGCGCGCCCCCCCTCGACGCGCCGCCGCCCGGACTTGAGGAGGCGGACGCCCCACTGGCCTCGCCTTCAGCGCCCGGCACCACCAACGATTCGTATAAGTTCCTGGCCACGAACGACGACGGCACCCCCCCGGTAGGTTACTCGCCTTGCCGTCCGCTCCATTACGTTGTCAACGATGCGTCCGCACCCATTGGCTCAGACGCCCTCCTGACCGCCGCCTTGGCAAATATTTCTGCGGCGTCCGGCATCCAGTTCATCGACGACGGCACCACTGACGAGTTGCCGGTGGACCGACGTGAGCCCTACCAGCCGTCCAAATACGGCGACCGGTGGGCTCCCCCTGCTGATTTCCTGGACCACACCGGTGGAAGCCCCTGCGCTGGCAGACAACGTCATCGGCACGGGAGGCAGCACCATGTACTCCCTCAACAAGGGACCCAAAAGCTACATCACCGGGAGCCTGGAGCTGGACACCCCACAGGTAACGGAACTGCTCGCGAGTCCCGGCGGGGCCGACTACGTCCTGGCAGTCATGCAACACGAGCTGGGCCATGTCATGGGCCTTGACCATGTGGATGACCCGATCCAACTCATGTACCCGGAAATCGGCGCCCCCCCCGACGGCCTCGCGGCGGGCGACCTGAATGGCCTCCATCTTCTCGCCTCGGCACCCTGCCGCAAGGACATCTGACTCTTTCACGCTTCAAGCATTCCCGGCATGGACTCCCGGTGGAGTGGGACTTATGCTGACGAATACGGCCGACGGCGGCGCCCCACTTCCCGTCGCAGCCGCCACGTCAGGGGGGGTTCCATGGAACCTTATGGGTCGCCCAAGTGGCCGGACCCCCGATCCCCCTCGTCCGAATTACCTTCCGCACGCCCCCGCGCCCGCCGGAGCCTCCATCGGTCAGGCCGCCGATCAAGCACAGCAGCATCGCGGCCATCCTGTTCCTTTTCAGCGTGCTCGGCCTGGTGTGCGCGGGAGCCTACTTCAGCGGCGAACTCCACCAGCTCCTGTACGGATCGTCCGCCACGCAGAGCCAGGCGCCGCGCCCCCCCGGGCTGGCACCTTTCGGCCAGCGCCAGGAGCCGGTTCCGGGACTTGAGGAAGCCGAGGCACCGCTTGGAACGCCGGCACCTCTGAACCGCCCCCCCAGTTCCTCGTACAAGTTCCTGGCCGTCAAGGAAGACGGAACTCCGCTGGCGTACTCGCCGTGCCGGCCCATCCACTATGTGATCAACTCGGACCTCGCACCGCCCTCCTGGCAGCCGCTGGTGGAAGAAGCCGTGCGACAGGCCGGCGAAGCCACAGGATTGAAGTTCATCTACGACGGCCCCAGTTCCGAGGTTCCTTCCCCCAACAGGTCCGGGTACCAGCCCGAAAGGTACGGCGACCGCTGGCTCCCGTCCTCATTGCGTGGAGCAAGCCGGAGCAGGTGCCACGCCTGAGCGGGCAGACCGTGGGCCTTGGCGGAAGCTCTTCCATTGGCCTCAGCAACGGCTATAAGCCTACGTCACGGGCACGGTGTCCCTGGATGCCCCCCCACAATTCGCGGACATCGTGGATGCTCCCAGCGGAGAAGAGATCGGCGTAGCAGTCATCATGCATGAGCTGGGACACCTCCTCGGCCTGGACACGTGGATGATCCCCGGCAGCTCATGTTCGACCAAGCCTCCTGGGTGCGCGGGTACGCTGCGGCGACCGGACTGGTTTGGCCCAGCTGGCACGGGCCCCCTGCAGCAAAGACTTCTGAGGACCTACCCGGCAACGACTGCGAGCGCGTCCTCCACCGTATCCACCAGGAAGATCCTGTCCTCCATGGGCTTCCCGGCCGCGAGGCTGCGCAACATGGGCCAGGCAGGAAAGGTCTGTTCCCAGTGTTCGCGGCCCACCAACACCATGGGCGTAATGGTCTCCGGGGGGGCTCCGTAGTAGTTCTCGCACGCGTCCTGGAAGATCTCCTGCACCGTCCCTGCCGCGCCCGGGAGGAACACGATCCCTCCATTGCAGAGCTCCAGCAGGATCGCTTCCCGGACGGCGTTGGCGAAGTATTTGGCGATGTGGGTGGCGAACAAATTCGGCGGCTCATGACCGTAGAACCATGTTGGAATTCCGAGCGTCGGGGGTGCCGCCGGGATAACGTTCGACGACGGCGGCTGCTTGCCGCGCCCAAGCCGTCACGGAGGGCCTGAACCCCCGGCACAGCGGCGAGCGACTCAAGCGCAGCCGTGGAGTCGGCGTCGGGCAGTCCGCTCAAGTAGGCACCAAGGTTGGCTGCTTCCATGGCGCCGGGGGGGCCCCCGCCTGTGGCCACCGTAAAGCCGCTTGGGCCAGCAGCCGTCCCAACTGCGCGGCGTCGGCGAATGCATTGGTGCCCCCCGTTGCGCGGCGTGTCCGCCCATGACGCCAACCATCTTTCTCCCGGAGAGCGCGCCATGGTCCAGCAGCTCGTCCAAGGCGTCACCAATGGCGTGATCGTGCAGGGCTGCGGCGAGGGTGGCGTCCAGGCTGCCCCCCCGCTGCCCGGGCAGGATGCTCCATTCGTAGACGCGGGCATCGAGGGTGGATTCGTACTCCGTGGCGGTGATGTCCTCGTACAGTTCACTGGCCGAGTAGACGCTGCTTCGGTACGGGTTGAAGGGCACCTTGTGAAGCTGGGGGGAAGATCAGGCTCCCCGCCGGCGGAGGCTTTCTTCCACTCCGTCGTCGAAAGTGCATCCCAGGAAGATGGCCCCTTGGGGGATCCAGCGCCTTGAGGTCCTGTGAATGGCCCCGAAGGTCCAAAGACTGTGCATGCCAGCCGTTCATGGACCCGGCCCCAGCGCTTACCAGTTGGTGGAAGTGAACCACGCTTTCGATGTCGAGCGTTCGCGGACTCGGGTTCAAGGCTCCGGAGCGATTCATGGTTTCAGCGTAGTGGTCCGCCGGGCCCCCGCGGCCGGGTGTTTGGGTGTGCGGCAGCAGTCCGGTGCATCATGAAGCATGAAGAGTTCAAGAGTTGCGCGTCCGCGCATCGGCGTTCCGGTCCGTCTCAGTAGTTCGGACACCCCCCCGACGCCGCGTGGGTGAAGCGAACCAGCTCTTTACGTACATCGTGGACCTGCTGCGCGAGGCAGGCGCAGTTCCGGTGCTGCTGACCCCTGTTTCCGCTGACAGCGCCGGGCGGCTGGCCACCGAGATGCAAACGCTCGACGGCGTGTTGCTGCCGGGAGGCGGCGACATCAGCCACGCCTCTATGGGCAGGATCCGGACGAGTCGCTGTACGACGTGAACCCTGAGCAGGACCACCTGGACATGGATGTTGCCCGGGCAACAATTGACGCGGGGGGGCTGCCGCTGTTAGGGGGGGTCTGCCGTGGACACCAACTGTTGAACGTCCTCTACGGCGGAACCTTGATCCAGGACATGGCGCCGTCGGCGGTGAATCACAACGGCTTGGATCCGCACCATCCGAGGCTGGCGAATGGGCATGGCACGACGTGCTCCTGACAGCCGGTTCCAAGACTGCAGGCCTGTATGGATCTCCTGATGGAAGTACCATCAAGATCGCCTCCGGACACCATCAGGCCGTGTCCCGGGTAGGCGAAGGTCTGCAGGTCACAGCCGTGGCGGACGATGGAACAGTGGAGGCCTTGGAAGACCCTTCGCGGTGGGTCGTTTCGGTCCAATGGCATCCAGAGGCGTCCCAGCTGCCCGAAGCTGAGCGGTTGCTGCCCTTCAGGAATTTTGTGGATGTTTGCCGGAACCCTACCCATGGCCCATCTGCCGGAGTACAGTAGCGCTCACTGCATCGCTTTCGTACCAGTGATAGGCGGGGGCAGTGTATAACTCCATTCGAAATGACGTCCTGGGGGCGTCGTAAGTTTGCCGGCTGGGGGGCCCAACATCTGCTCAAGGAGCATGGTTGTGGACCGTCCAAAATACGCTCGTCGTCATACCCGCTTATCATTCATCAGCACCCGTTCATTCGTCCGGCGAATCCTTGGATTCATGCTGGGCCTTTCTGTTGCCCTTTCTTCAATTGTCTTCGGCTTTGCCAAGCCCGCCGCGGCAGCGTCCCGCCTTGCCCCCCCGGGACCGGCGGTGCCCAGATGATCGTCGCTCATACAGACGACGATCTGATCTTCGTCAGCCCGGACTTCATGCGCGATGTCCATGCCAAGCGCTGCGTCCAGACGATTTACATCACAGCCGGGGGAAGCCGGAGAAGGACAGGCCTATTGGAGCAGCCTTGAGAACGGTATCCGCGCTACCTATGCCTCGATGGCCGGGGTTACCAACGCCTGGACAGCCTCCGACGCCGCCATTTCACAGCGTCCCGTCACGGTGCACACCCTCAACGCCGCTCCCAACATCTCGGTGATTTTCTTGAGACTCCCGGATGGCTACCCAAACGGCGAGGGAACCTCCCGCTACAACGGTCAGAGCATCCTCAAACTGTGGGACGGCCGGATCTCCAGCATTCGCCCCCCCGTAGATGGCTCTGCAACATATACCAAAGCCCAACTCCAAACTGTGCTGAACCAGTTGGTGTCCGCATACAAGCCCACCACTTTCCGGACCCAGGACTGGACAGGCAACTTCACAACGCCCTATGACCACAGTGATCACTGGGCTGCTGCGAAGTTCGGGCAACTGGCTACACGG
Organism: Paenarthrobacter nitroguajacolicus JCM 14115; assembly: GCA_001313365.1. Next base: position 29,353 of record BBFS01000044.1, on the reverse strand, counting down.
GCCTACACCGGCCCACATACCTCGTCGGCCTACGATGCCTACGTTATTGATGAGTACGCCCAGAACGTTACGGGCGCTGATCTGACAAATAAGGTTAACGCCTTCACCCGCTTCGCTGACTTCGATAAATACCTGTGTGGCTCCCCCTTGCCCTGCCCCCCCGCCCTACAGCGACTGGCTCAAACGGCAGTACATTACAGCCATCGAGTGGACCGGCAACGCGGCGAAATCGGCGGGAACCACCGTCTCTGCGTCCTCTCAGAGAGCCTCGGGACAAAGTCCGGAGAAAGCGCGGGACGGCTACGCCTGGGGGGGTACGCCCATGGACGCCAACCGCGAGTGGGTCACCAATGGCGGCAAAGCCGGCAGCTGGATGCAATACAACTTCTCGCCTGCCAAGACCATCAACGCTGTGACACTTTTTGATCGACCGGTCACCAGCGATCATGTCACGGGTGGCAATCTCACCTTCTCGGATGGCAGCACCGTCCCGGTTTCCGCCCTCCCGAATAACGGGTCAGGACTGACGGTGAATTTTCCTGCCAGGACCGTCAGTTCAGTGCGCTTCAACATCAGCTCCGTCAGCGGTTCCACCACCAGTGTGGGCTTGGCCGAATTCGAAGCACATATCACCGCTGACGTGGTTGCCCCCCGTTGTGACAGCCACACCCGCGGGCGGCACCTACGACATCGGGCAAAAGGTCACACTGGCCGTGAATGAACCTGCCACCATCTACTACACAATCGACGGGTCCACGCCTACCACGGCGACCCCCGACTAAGGTCAGCTATCCAAACACGGCAACAATCACTCTCGACGGGCCCAGGACCCTGAAGTACTTCGCCGTAGACACCGCGAACAATCCCTCCACCGTGGTCACCCAGACTTACTCCACGGGCCCGGATGTGACGAAACCGGTGGTAACAGCCAGCCCCGTGGGCGGCGCCTACGCTCCCGGCACCACCATCACCCTCACGGTCAATGAAGCGAACTCGGTGATCAAATACACCACCGATGGTACCGACCCGTTGACTGCCGGGCAGGTGTACTCCACACCGATAGCGTTCCCCCCCGGCACGGCACCCATGACGCTGAAGTACTTCGCCACGGATCCTGCGGGGGAACGTTTCCGCCGTGGTCACCCAGACGTACACGGTTCCGCCGGACACCACAGCTCCTGTGGTCACAGCCAACCCCCCCACCGGCCGCGCTTGGCCAGCGGGGGGGCCACCATCACCCTCTCGGCGAATGAACCCGGAGCTGCCATTTACTACACCACCGATGGCAGCACGCCCACGGCAACGGAATCAGCCACGAACATCAAGTACGCGGCTCCGATTGTCATGGGAAGTTCCAACCTCGTCCTCAAGTACATAGGGGGGGTGGACACGGCCGGCAACACCTCGTCCGTGGGCACCCAGACGTACACCGTGCCCGCAGCCGGACCGCCGTCGGCCCATGACTACAACGGCGACGGTAAAGCCGATGTCCTGGCCTCCGACACCGCCGGAAATTTGTATGTCTACCCGGGAGACGGCGCAGGCGGACTTTTGCCCCGGCAAGTAGCTTGGCAGCACCTGCATGGTCCACCGTGACTGACACCATCACCCCCCGGTGACTTCAACAAGGACGGCAAACCTGACTTGCTTGCCCGTGCCGGTGACGTCCTGTGGTTCTACCCGGGCGACGGCGCCGGAAGTTTCGGCGCCCGGGTACAGGTCAGTACCGGCTGGAGCACCATGAGCCAGCTGTTCTCCCCTGGAGACTTCAGCGGCGACGGTATCCCTGACATCATCGCCAGGCGCAGCACGGGAGAGTTGCGACTCTACGAAGGCAACGGCACCGGCGGCCAGCGAACACCAACCACCATCGGCACGGGTTGGAATGTGATGAATGCAATTCTGAGCACGGGGGGGACTTTAATGGAGATGGAAAGGGAGACGTGCTGGCGCGACGCACGGACACGGGTGCCCTCTGGCTCTATCCCGGCAACGGAACCCGCGGATGGCTGCAATGGAAACAGATCTCCACGGGTTGGGACAACCGAACAGCGATAGCCGGGCCCCCCCGGGACCTGGACGGCGATGGAAAAAATGACGTCGCAGGCCGCATCGGAGACACCCTGTGGCTGTATCCGGGCACGGGCAGCGGAGCGTTCAGCAACGTACCGCCCATCAGCCTCGGCACCGGCTGGCAGGCTTTGAAGATCATCGCCTAGCCAGCCCCCTAGGACCTGGCGCGGGTCGGAGTTTTCCCCCCAGACTCTTCGGCCCGCGTCAGCTGACTTAAAGAACGACGACGGCCCGTCACCTTCCGTGCGGAAGGCGGCGGGCCGTCGTCGTGAGCTAGCTGTAAAGGCTAGAGCGTTGCGTAAACTTCGCGCAGCAGCTTGGCGGTCTCGGACGGCGTCTTGCCGACCTTTACACCAGCGGCTTCGAGAGCTTCCTTCTTGGCCTGGGCCGTACCGGCGGAACCGGACACGATGGCGCCAGCGTGACCCATGGTCTTACCCTCGGGAGCGGTGAAGCCGGCAACGTAGCCAACAACCGGCTTGGTGACGTTGGCCTTGATGAAGTCGGCTGCGCGCTCTTCAGCGTCGCCACCGATCTCACCGATCATGACGATTGCCTTGGTTTCCGGGTCAGCTTCGAAAGCTGCCAGGGCGTCGATGTGCGTGGTGCCGATGACGGGGGTCGCCACCGATACCGATCGCGGTGGAGAAGCCGAGGTCGCGGAGTTCGTACATCATCTGGTAGGTCAAGGTACCGGACTTGGACACGAGGCCGATGGGGGCCCTTGCCCGTGATGTTCGCCGGGGGTGATGCCAACCAGGCTTCACCGGGGGGGTGATGATGCCGGGGCAGTTCGGTCCGATGATGCGGGTGATCTGCTTGCCGTCAGCGTCCACCTTGGACTGGGCGAGTGCCCAGAATTCGGCGGAGTCCTGAACCGGCACACCTTCGGTGATGACAACGACGAGGCCAATGCCGGCTTCGATGGCTTCAACCACGGCGTCCTTGGTGAATGCCGGGGGGAACGAAGACGATGGAGACGTCGGCGCCGGTTTCAGCGATGGCTTCCTTGACGGTGCCGAAGACGTTGATTTCCTTGTCGCCGTGCAGGACCGTGGTGCCGGCCTTGCGGGCGTTGACGCCACCAACAATGTTGGTGCCGGCCTTGAGCATCAGGGCGGTGTGCTTGGTGCCCTCGCCGCCGGTGATGCCCTGAACGATGACCTTGGAGTCCTTGTTGAGGTAGATAGACATTGTCGCGTCCCTTTACTTAGCTGCGTTGGCGAGCTCGGCGGCCTTGTCGGCGCCCTCGTCCATGGTGGCGGCCAGGGTAACCAGCGGGTGGTTGGCCTCGGTCAGGATGCGGCGGCCTTCCTCAACGTTGTTGCCGTCGAGGCGAACGACCAGCGGCTTGTTCGCGGAGGAACCGAGCTCAGCCAGTGCACCGACGATGCCCTTGGCAACGGCGTCACAAGCAGTGATGCCACCGAAGACGTTCACGAACACGCTCTTGACCTGGGAGTCGCCAAGGATAACGTCCAGACCGTTGGCCATGACCTCGGCGGATGCTCCACCGCCGATGTCCAGGAAGTTGGCGGGCTTGACGTTGCCGTGGTTCTCACCGGCGTAAGCAACGACGTCGAGGGTGGACATCACAAGACCGGCGCCGTTGCCGATGATGCCTACTTCGCCGTCCAGCTTGACGTAGTTGAGGTCCTGCGCCTTGGCCTTGGCCTCGAGCGGGTCAGCCGCGTCCTTGTCTTCCAGGTGTGCGTGGTGCACGTGGCGGAAGTCAGCGTTCTCGTCCAGGGAGACCTTGCCATCGAGGGCAACGATTTCGCCTGCGCCGGTACGGACCAGCGGGTTGACCTCAACCAGGGTTGCGTCTTCCTTCTTGAAAACGTCCCAGAGCTTCAGAATGACGTCGGCTACCTTGCCGCGCAGTTCCTCGGCGAAACCTGCAGCTGCGACGATCTCGTCAGCCTTGGCCTGGTCGATGCCCACAGCGGGGTCGATGGCGATCTTGGCCAGGGCCTCGGGACGCTCGACTGCAAGCTGCTCGATTTCCATGCCGCCTTCTACCGAGCACATGGCCAGGTAGTTGCGGTTGGCGCGGTCCAGGAGGACCGAGAAGTAGAATTCCTCGGCGATGTCAGCACCCTGGGCAATCATCACCTTGTTGACGGTGTGGCCCTTGATGTCCATGCCCAGGATGTTGGTGGAGTGCTCAAGCGCCTCTTCGGCGGTCTTGGCAACCTTGACGCCGCCAGCCTTGCCGCGGCCACCAACCTTAACCTGTGCCTTTACGACAGTTACGCCGCCGATCTTCTCGGCAGCTGCCTTCGCTTCTTCAGGAGTGTGCGCCACGATGCCGGCGAGCACGGGTACACCGTGCGCCTCGAACATATCGCGCGCCTGATATTCAAACAGGTCCACGGTTTAGTGTCCTTCTACGTCGAAGTAGTTTTCTGTTCAGCCGGGAACCGCGATGACCGCGATAGCCAGCTGCGGAAAGTACGCGGTAACGACCGGGATTGAAGCCGGTCACATTGCGTAAGGTCCTCTCGGAACTTTAGCCCTTTGAGGAGTCCCGCCAGCTACACACTACCTGTTAAGTGAGTAACCTTACACTTCTATCGGATGTAGAAAAACCGCATAATGACGCGGTTTTTGGGCTGTCGGAGGGCGTTCGGGGGGACGGTTCAGGACGCTTCTTTCAGGTTCCCGCGGACCGTTTTGCCGCCGTCGGAAATCAGCTGGTATCCCTCGCGGTTCACGAAGAATGCCACGCCACCTGAGACGTTTCCGCAGGCAACGCCGCCGTTATAGCCGAACACCGGAGACCGTTGCGCTCGATGTTCTGCCTTCCGGAAGCTCCCGGAGTTTGGAAACGGGACCCCCGCCACTGCCCTTTGGCCCGAACTCGGACTCCATTTGTGTTACGCCGGAACGACATGAGCCGTAGACGGCCTTCTCCGGAGTCAACAGCGCCGTCCCTCCGAGGTAGCCAAGGCCTGTTCCCGCGCAGTCCTCCACGATGTCATCCAGGTCCGGTTTGGCATACTTGGCCAGCTCGCAATGCGCCACAGGAACAACTGCGAACTTGTTGTTGGCCGCGTCGGAGTAGGAGTTGGCCTCATAGGGAAGATTGAGGTGCCCGCCCCCCCGGGAAGATGTCAGGGCGCACACAATGTTCTTGTCGGCAGTGATGAACGCTGTGACATCCTCGCCCGCGGACAGGGTGGTCTGCTCAGTGACAGGAACCTGCTGGAGCTGTTCCAGCGGCGGCAACGGAGCCGGCGGCACATAGTTGGGATCTTCGGTAGCAAAGGAGCACCCGGTGGCCAGCACCATGATCAAGGCGGCCAGGATCCCCCCCCAAACAGTCCGTCGCATGCCCCCCCTCATTATGCCGTGCCGTGTCATGCATCGAGTTTGGTCAGGGGTGCGTACCGCAATAGCAGCCGCTTCTCGCCGACGTCGAACTTCACCTTCGCAACCGTTTTGTCGCCCGCGCCTTCGATGCCCAGCACCACGCCGTTGCCGAAGCTCGTGTGGTTGACTTTGTCCCCCCACCACCACGGAAATGACTTCCTTTTGCGGCTGGACCCTGTTGCGTACGACGGCGGCAGGGACGTCGGCGTCGAACCCTGCGGTTGGGCTTGCGGCAGCACCGCGGGATGTGCCCGCACCCCCAGAATGAACCACCGTACCGGTTGGACCCGATGGGGGGGGCGCTCCCCCAGCCGCCTGCGGCCTGGCGGCTCATTCCCTCGCGCTTCCACTCCACCAGCTCGGAAGGGATCTCTTCCAGGAACTGGCTGGCGGGGTTGTACTGGCTCTGGCCCCCCCACATGCTGCGGACCTCCGAGCGAGTGACGTAGAGAGCTTGCGCGCCTGGTGAGGCCCACATAGGCCAGGCGCCGTTCTTCCGCCAGTTCCTTGGGATCCGTGGCGGAGCGCTGGTGCGGGAAGATGCCGTGCTCCATACCGGTGAGGAACACCACCGGGAACTCCAGGCCCTTGGCGGTGTGCAGCGTCATGAGCGTGACAACGCCCATTCGCTTGGCCTCTGCGACGGCGGCATCGATGTCCGCACCCGGCGCATCCGGGATCTGGTCGGCATCGGCACCAGTGAGACCTGCTCCAGGAATTCGCCGAGCGAACCGTCCGGATTGTCGCGCTCGTATTCCCGGACCACAGCCACCAGTTCGGCGAGGTTCTCCACGCGGGACTCATCTTGGGGGGGATCGTTGCTGGCGCGCAGCCCCGCCAAGTAGCCGGTCTGTTCGAGGACGGCTTCCAAGGCAGCGGCAGCACCAGAGCCGGAGGCTACCTCGGCAAGGTCATCGAGCAGCTTCACGAAGCCCAGGACAGCATTGACGGAGCGGGTGGCCATGCCCGGCGCTTGGTCAGCACGGCGCGCAGCGGCCATGAACGAGGTGCGTTCACGTTCGGCCAAGGCAGCCACGGCGCCCTCAGCACGATCACCGATCCCGCGTTTGGGTTCGTTCAGTACCCGGCGAAGGTTGACGTCGTCGTCCGGATTCACCAGGACGCGAAGGTAGGCCAGGGCATCCTTGATTTCCTTGCGCTCGTAGAAGCGCGTTCCACCAACAACCTTGTACGGCAGTCCCACCCGGACCAGGACGTCTTCAATGGAGCGGGACTGTGCGTTGGTGCGGTAGAAAATGGCGACGTCGCCCGGACGCAAGTCTTCCTCATCCTGCAGCCGGTCGATTTCCTTGGCGATGAACTGGGCTTCGTCGTGTTCGTTCTCACCCACGTAGCCAATGATTTTTTCGCCGTCACCTTCCGCGGTCCACAAACGCTTTTCCTGGCGGTTGGGATTGCGGGAGATGACCGAATTGGCAGCGCTGAGGATGTTCTGCGTGGAGCGGTAGTTTTGCTCCAGTTTGATGGTGCGGGCGTTGGGGGGGTAGTCGTGCTCGAACTCCACAATGTTGCGGATGTCCGCGCCACGGAAAGCATAAATGGACTGATCGGAATCGCCCACCACAGTAAGTTCGCTCGGTGCCACGTCCGTGTCTGTTCCCAAGCCGACGATTTCCCTGACCAGCGCGTACTGCGCGTGGTTGGTGTCCTGGTACTCGTCCACCAACACGTGCCGGAAGCGGCGCCGGTAGGATTCCGCGAGCGCAGGGAAGGCCCGGAACATGTACACGGTTTCGGCGATGAGGTCATCGAAGTCCATCGCATTGGCTTGCCGGAGACGCTGCGTGTAGCCCTTGAAAACTTCGGCTACAGCCTGTTCGAAGGGGGTCGTTGTGGTTCGCCGAGGAGACGTAGGAGTCGGCGTCAATGAGCTCGTTCTTGAGCGCCGAAATCTTGTGCTGGATGGCCTTCGGCGCGAACTTCTTCGGATCCAGGTCCAGGTTCTTTGCCACGAGTGTGATCAGACGCAGGGAATCAGCGGAGTCGTAGATGGAGAAGTTCGAGTTCAGCCCGACGTTCGCAGCTTCCCGGCGCAGGATTCGCACGCAGGACGAGTGGAACGTGGAAATCCACATGCCTTTGCCCGGGCGCCAACCAGGGCTTCGATGCGTTCCCGCATTTCGGCTGCTGCCTTGTTGGTGAAGGTGATGGCCAGGATTTCGCCGTGATGCGCACGCTTGGTGGCTATGAGGTAGGCGATCCGGTTACTCAGTACGCGCGTCTTCCCCGAGCCTGCACCCGCGACGATCAGCAAGGGGGGGCTTCCGGCGTGCTTCACGGCCTCTTCCTGCTGCGGATTCAGTCCCTGGAGGAGCGCCTCAGCGGTCGGCAACCCGTGGGCGCCTGGTTGCCCCCATCCCCCTTGCAGGTGCTTGGGGGGGAGCGTTCCCTGACCCGCCCGTTCCTTCCTGGAGGCGCGGCCCGGAGGCGCCACCGCCGGAATGGGAAAGTTCCGGGGCAGCCTTGACTGCGGCTTTGGTGCCAGCTTTGAAGGGTCCGTCTGCGTAGGGGTCAAACAACATATCCATGGTGCCTACCAGTCTAGGCGGTGCCCCCCTGACACTATAAGGCGACGCGGTCAGCAGCGGCTGATGCTAGGCAAATTGGGGAACAGAGGTGAGGGCAGCGCTCAACTCGCGCACCGCCGTCGGGCCTCCCGCCACAAACCAATTCAATCCGTTGACCTGCACGACGGCGGTGTCCCCCCCGCCCGCAGCGCGGACGATCGCCTTGCCGGGGGAGCCAGTCCCATTCCGGGCAGCTGTGTTGGAACCAGCAGCCGAGCTCCCCGTCAGCCACCCGGCCGAGGTCGCAGGAGCCGGAACCGAACATACGCAGCGACGCCGCGGAGACCGCGGCTGCGTGCCATGGCATGGCCGCGCGGGGGGTCTGCGAGCCAGGTGGGGTGAATGTACGTGGCTGCGGAGATTTGGCCAACGGGGAGGTCGCCCGAACCGGTGATCGCCTCGCCGTTCAGGGTGGCCGGACGTTCCGCCCCCCTCCCAGCCAGAGCTTATCCAGTTCGGGCTGGTAGATGGCCCCCCCAGCAACACCTCGGGATCGGCAACCGGGTTGCCGCCACGGTCCGAATCGTCACGCTTGAGGCGATGGCCGAGCACCAGTATGTGGACCCGTGGAGGAAGTTATAGGTGCCGTCAACGGGGTCGATCACCCAGGTCCGGCCGCTCGTCCCCCCGCCACCGAGGCACCCTCCTCGCCGAGGATGCCGTCTTCCGGACGGCAGCGCCGCAACTGTTCAAGAACATAAGCCTCAGCTGCGTGATCGGCTGCAGTGACGACGTCGGACACTGACGTCTTGCGTTCGCCCTGCAGTCCCCCCATCCGCATGAGCAGCGCCAGCTGGCCCGCCTCGCGGACCAGGGCGCTGGCCAGTTGGTAGTCATCCAGTGAAGGATCGAGTTCAGTTGCTGTGTGCCTGCCGGTGGTCATGGATCCAGCTTATGTGGCGGAATAATGGATGACATGGCCAAGACACCAGCCAGCGCGTCAAGAAGCACGGAGCAAAAGCAGTGGTTCCCGATCACTCGCTACCGCCTGTGATCAACACCACCACGCAGCGCACCCCCCCACAAAAGGCGCAGAGCAACTCCAAACTCATTGTGATCGCGGGTGTCGTGGCCAGCCTGTTCCTGTTCTGGTACCTGCACTTGCTCACCCTGAACCAGATGACGCAGCTCTCGGGTGGCCTGGCGATGCCGGATTCGCTGATTGGCGGCTTCTCACAGGACTACATCGTCCAACTTAGAGAGGCCATGGATGACTCGGCGCGCGGCCAGCTCAATTACGTCCACAAGACTGCCGGCACCCTGTTTCCGCTGATCTTCGGCTTCAGTTGGCTCCTGCTGATCGGCACCAATGTGGCGCGAAAGTCGTGGCGTTGGGCCATGTGGGCCGCTCCCCCTGCTGTTCGCCGTGGCCCACCTGTGGTCCAATGTCGCCATCGATTCCGTGCTGGCCGCGGAAACGCCCGACGCCGGTTCGGTGGCCTTGGCCTCAGCTGTCACCGTCGCGTCGTGGGTGCTGTTCCTGATCAGTCTCCTGTGCGGCGTGCTGGCCGTGTTCCTTGGCAGGAAGAGCCCCCAAACAGTGAACTTCCGAAGATTTTTCAAACCGGCCGTTTCAGCTATAACCGTGGGCCTGCTCATCTTGAGCGCGTCCGCCTGCGGACTCGGAGGCCCGTCCAAAGCGGAGCGCCTGGGCAAAGACCTGGAGGCAGCCGCTTTGTCGGTACCCGGGGGTTGAGTCCGCCAAGCTCAACGTCAACATGAACACGTCCGGAAATTTCATAACCGTCAAGTTGGTCGGAAGCAGCCACGACGCGGAAGTCCTCGCTGACGTGCTCGGGAAGGCGCTTCCGCCCATGCTCGAAGAAACTGAAGAGCTTCAGTCAGGTACGTTCGGGATAGGTATCTTCTCGCCGGATGATGCCGTGTCCGCCAGCGCGGGAGATCTGGGCTACTCGGGCGGCTCCTCCCTTAACAGCTTCCGCGAATACTTCCTCAGCGGGCCCTGAGTACTTTTCGTTCCGTGTGGACACGCTGGGCGATCACCAAGCCGGCCGCTGCCAGGCCGATGGTCACCGGGTAGCCCATGAACCGCTCCAGCAAACCCGGCTGGGGCACCTCCATCCCGGTGATGGCGCCGATGACCAAGGCGCCAATACAGACGAGCCCGCAGGCAGCGAGGAACCAACTGATCGGAGTTTGACGGAACCACAGGATGCCCAACAGGAGCAGTGCAAAACCTCCCCCAATGAAGAACATCAGTGCGCCCGCAAAGTGCCAAGGGGGAACCCAGGTCTTCGGGAACCAGTCCCACCAGGACCGTTCCCACTCCGGCGACACCGGTGAGGATCCGGATGGCGACCGCCAGGATCCAGGGCACGGTCAGGACCCGCGTCTGAGGCGAGTCCTCCGCAACAGCTCGAAATCGTCGTGCCGTTACTCCGGGCCGCGCGGCCACACTCAGCAACCCTGCCGTCAGAAACAACGCGCCGAGGACCAGCGCCAGGCCTTGAACCACAAACGAGGCATTCATCAGCCAGTGCAGAGGCGAGCAGACGGCTCTGTCCTCGTAGATCCCGCAGGAAATTGCTCCGAGGTCACTGATGAATCCTGTGGCCCTGCTGTAGGGCCCGGGACCTGCCCAGGCCTCGATCACGGCGGCCTCGGCTACGAAGTATTGGACCACGCTCAGCTGCGCCCACCCTCCTATGTTCGCCCTGATGCCACGGGTATCCGGAAGGAACGATCCAGCTGGCGCCGGTGCAGTCGCGTGCCCTTTCATGAACGCCAGCCTAGCGGTGTTCGGGCAGCGTCCCCCCCGCAGCTTGTATGCTTGTAGTCGTGTCCGGGCCCTCGAGCTCCAGCAGTGGGATTAAGAGCCATGGACACACAGGCCCTCGTAGCTCAGTGGATAGAGCACGGCTCTCCTAAAGCCGGTGTCGTTGGTTCGATTCCAATCGAGGGCACTTGAACCACCAGCAGCCCACCCAGGACTTGCAGGCCTACTTGGCCGGCAGCTGGGTTGTGGAGCGCACTCTCCTGGACCGGACGTCCGGCACCAACGGAACCTTTACCGGCGTCGTGCGCTACAACCGGAACCCCGACGGCGGCCTGGACTACCGTGAAGACGGAACCATGCACTGGCCTACCCATTCGGTCCGGCATTCCGCGAATACCTCCTGAAACCGGGTTCCGGGCCGGAGTCGATGGACGTGTTTTTCCCCGACGGCAGGCCCTTCCATGTGATGAGTTTCTCCGAACAGGGCAACCAGGATAAGCACTGGTGCGACCCCGACGACTACCGGGTCAGCTACCTGTGGGAGGTCCTGACTCGTTCAGCTTCACGTGGGATGTCCAGGGGGGGCCCGCCAAGAACCTGCTGCTTGAATCGCACTTGGTCCGGATCGACGCCGGGAGGCAATCATGAGTACATCCGGCACGGACCTGATCGTCGTAAGCGCCGTCTGCGTCTACAACGACGAAGGCCAGCTCCTGACCGTCCGCAAGCGTGGCACTGAGAAGTTCATGCACCCCCGGTGGCAAACCAGAGTCCGGTGAAACCGCCGCGGAGGCCGCTTCCCGTGAACTCCTGGAAGAAGTCGGCATCGACGTGGCACCGAACCGCCTCGAGCCTCTCGGCGTGTGGCTGGCCGTGGCGGCCAACGAGGCAGCAACGAACATCGAAGCCACCGTTTTTACTGCGCCCGGAACGTGGGAGGCGCACCCCCCTCGGCGGAGATCGCCGAGATCCGCTGGCTGGACCTCGACGCGCCTCTTCCCACGGATTTGGCCCCCCCGCTGCTCACCGACCACGTACTTCCAGCGCTCACCCCCCCGCCCAAGTAGTCGCAGTTAAGGCCGTTTTGACAGCTCAGAACGGCCTCAACTGCGACCTACATGGGTTACAGCTCCGGGACCGCTTCCTGGGCCACCGCCGTGGCTTCGGCGAACTGGGTTTGATACAGCTCGGCGTATCGTCCATCCGCAGCCAGCAGCTCGGTATGTGTGCCACGCTCCACGATCCTGCCGTCCTCAACCACCAGAATGGCGTCAGCAGCACGGATGGTGGACAGCCGGTGGGCAATCACGACGGCGGTGCGCCCCTCGAGTGCCTCGCCCAAGGCCGCCTGGACCGCGGCCTCGTTGGTGGAGTCCAACGCAGCCGTGGCTTCGTCGAGGATCACGACGCGAGGCTGCTTGATCAGCAAGCGGGCGATGGTGAGCCGTTGGCGTTCACCACCGGAGAGCCGGTAGCCGCGCTCCCCCCCACCACGGTTTCCAGGCCATCAGGCAAGGACCGGATCATCGGCTCCAAACGTGCGCGCCGGAGCACATCCCACATGTCGGCTTCCGTAGCGTCCGGCCGGGCGAGGCGCAGGTTGGACGCGATGGTTTCGTGGAAGAGATGACCGTCCTGGGTCACCATGCCCATGGTGTCCCGCAACGAATCGAAGCTGAGATCGCGGACGTCCACGCCTGTTCCCGGCTTTTGGCCGCCAAGGCGCACTGTGCCGGAGTCGACGTCGTACAAGCGCGAGAGCAGCTGGGCCACCGTGGACTTTCCGGCACCGGAGGAACCCACCAGGCAACGGTCTGCCCCGGTTCCACCCGGAAGCTGACTCCGTGCAGAACTTCCTCGCCTCCACGGGTATCCAGGGTGGCGACGTCCTCAAGGGAAGCCAGTGACACCTTCTCGGCGGAAGGGTAGGAGAAGCGTACGTCGTCGAATTCCACAGCTACAGGTCCCGCCGGAACAGTGACGGCGTCCGGCTTCTCGGTGATCAGGGGCTTAAGGTCCAGAATTTCGAAGACCCGCTCAAAGCTGACCAAAGCACTCATGATTTCCACGCGGGCATTGGACAGCGCCGTGAGCGGAGCGTAGAGCCGGGTGAGGAGGAGAGCGAGAACCACCACGTCACCGGGTGCCAACTGCCCGCCAATTGCCAGCCAACCGCCCAGGCCATAAACCAAGGCCAAAGCCAGTGCCGACACCAAGGTCAAGGCCGTGACAAACGTGAACTGCAGCATGGCAGTCCGGATCCCAATATCCCGGACCCGGCCGGCCCGCTCAGCGAACTCGCGGGATTCCTCGTCCGGGCGGCCGAACAATTTCACCAGCGTGGCGCCCGGCGCGGAGAACCTCTCCGTCATCTGCGTGCCCATGGCAGCGTTGTGCGCGGCAGCTTCGCGGCGGAGGTCCGCCAGTTTGGAGCCCATCCGCCGCGCCGGAATCAGGAAGATCGGCAGCAACACCATGGCCAGCACGGTCACCAGCCAAGAAGTATTGAGCATGACCACAAGTGTCAGGACCAGAGCCACCACATTGCTGACCACGCCGGACAGCGTGCCGGCGAAGGCGGACTGAGCTCCGATGACATCGTTGTTCAGGCGGCTGACAAGGGCACCGGTTCGGGTTCGGGTGAAGAACGCAATGGGCATGCGCTGCACATGATCGAACACACGCGTGCGGAGGTCCACAATGACACCCTCGCCAATGATCGAAGACAGCCAGCGGGTCACCAAGCCCACGCCCGCCTCGCCAACAGCGACTATGGCGATCAGGACAGCCAACCAGATCACCGTACCCACACCGGCGTTGGCGATGATGGCATCCACCACCTGACCGGCCAACACCGGAGTAGCGACGGCCAGGAAAGCACCCGCGATGGAGGCGATCACAAAGGCAACCAGCTTGCCCTTATGCGGCGCGGCAAAAGCCATGACCCGCTTCAGGGTTTCCTTGGAGAACGGCTTCGAGCCGCTCTTGGCGGTAGTGATGTTGTACAGCGAGCTCCAGGCCACGCGGTCCATGCTCATGGGTTATTTCTCCTGGCTTGGGGTGTGGTGGAGTTCTTGCACTTGTCCGTTTTCCAGATGCCAGCGCGAATCGAGCCTGACGTTCTCCAGCAGCCGGCGATCGTGCGTGACCAGCAGGAGCGCGCCTTCATAACTTTCCAGTGCCTCCTCCAGTTGCTCGATGGCCGGCAGATCCAAATGGTTGGTGGCTCGTCCAGCACCAGCAGGTTCACGCCACGGGCCTGCAGCAACGCAAGCGCAGCGCGGGTCCGCTCCCCCCCGGAGACAACGAATCCACTGTGCGGGAGGTGTGATCCGCCTTGAGCCCGAACTTTGCCAGGAGAGTACGCACATCCGCACTGTTCCAGTCCACCAGCACAGCTTCAACAGCGTCGCCAAGCTGCCGCCCGCCGTCGAGCAGTCCGCGCGCCTGGTCAATTTCGCCAATGGCCACGGACGCACCCATGGAGGCGTCGCCGTCGTCCGGTTCCTGCGTCCCCAACAACAGGCGCAAAAGCGTTGACTTCCCGGCCCCCGTTCGGTCCGGTGATGCCTATGCGCTCGCCGCCGTTGAGCTGGAGGTTCACCGGACCCAGCGTGAAGTCACCTTGGCGGGCGACGACGTTGCGCAGGGTCGCGACGACGGCACTTGAGCGGGGGGGCGCCTGGCCGATGCTGAACTGCAGTTGCCATTCCTTGCGCGGTTCCTCCACCTCGGTGAGCCTCGCGATACGGGACTCCATTTGGCGGACTTTCTGGGCCTGTTTCTCCGACGATTCGCTGCTCGCGGCGCGACGGATCTTGTCATTATCCGGGTTTTTCTTCATGGCGTTCCGGACGCCTGGGAGCTCCACTCACGCTGGGTGCGTGCACGGGAGACGAGGTCGGCCTTGGTGTTCGCAAACTCTTCGTAACGTTCCCTGGCATGGCGTTTGGCCACGGCGCGCTCTTCGAGGAACGCTTCGTAGCCACCGTCGTATACAGCCACGGAGTTCTGGGCGAGGTCCAGTTCCACCACGGTAGTGACGCAGCGGGCCAGGAATTCGCGGTCGTGCGACACCAGGACCACACCACCCCGGAGGCCTTGGACGAAGGCCTCAAGCCGGGCGAGTCCGTCAAGGTCGAGGTCGTTGGTGGGTTCGTCAAGGAGGACCACGTCAAAGCGGCTGAGCAGCAAGGCGGCCAAAGCCACGCGCGCAGCCTGACCACCGGAAAGGCCCGTCATGAGGGCGTCGGCGCCAAGCTCCAACCCGAGATCGGCGAGGACAGCGGGAACCCGGTCCTCCAGGTCCGCGGCGCCGGAGGCCATCCACCGGTCAAAGGCCAAACAGTAGGCGTCATCTGCGCCGGGAGCCCCCGAGCCGAGAGCTTCGGCGGTGGATTCCATGTCGCTTGTTGCCTGGGCACAGCCAGTACGTCGCGCAATATATGCCGCGATCGTTTCGTCAGCGGTACGCTCGTGTTCCTGCGGCAACCAGCCTACGAAAGCGTCCGAAGGCGCCAGGTTGACGCTCCCTGCCTGGGGGCTGGTCAACGCCGGCGAGAATGCGCAGCAGCGTGGACTTACCGGCACCGTTCGCGCCCACCACACCCACTACATCGCTTGGCGCGACGGTTAGGGACAGGTCCGAAAAAAGTGTGCGATGGCCATGACCACCGGCAAGATCCTTGGCCACCAAAGTTGCAGTCATTGTCTATCCTCCAGCAAGGGAACGCAGAAATTCAGGCCGCGATTCCCGCGGGCATGGAAAAACCCGCTGGTCCGGACTTGGGGGGGTGTACGGACCAGCGGGTTCAATCATCAAGCATAATTCAATGTGGCTTCGGCGTAAAATCGTTTCGTACTCCCACTTACGGCTTACGCAGCCTTGCCCTCGCGGCCCGTCCAGGAAAGTCCCACATGCCCTTACCGTCCAAGGCGTTCCAGCGCTGGCTTCATGGCATTGCGCCCGATGCCAGCACTGCTGACGTCTGCAGGATCGCCGGCATCAAGCGAACAACACTGGCCCAGCAGCTGGTACGCGGCAAGGTTGCCGAGTCCACTTTGGTGAGCATCAGCCGCGGCTTCCACATCAATCCTGTGCAAGCCCTGTCCACTTTCGATCTTTACGCCGAACTTCGGGGTGACCCCCCCGTCCCGCCCACGCCCTGCGAACTCGTCAGCCAGGTGGCTACCATCGATCTGCTGCGTGCAGTGGTGGACCGGAACGAGCCCGGTACAGCCCCCCGCTCCGCGTCTTTCTGAACCACCGCACCCCCCCACCTCAGTGCGTAACTGGGTGGACGCGATCGACGACGGCGAGTTGCGGCACCGGGTCAGCGACGCCACCGGGATTGCGCCACAGAACTTCTCGGCCCATCTGACCGCCAACAGGCTTCCGCCGGAGTTGGCCATCGCAACATCGCGCGCAGCCGGGGGTTGGGCCTGCGGGAGGTTTGGTCGCCGGTGGGCTGATCACTGAGGCTGAAGCAGGGTGGCCGGCCAATGCCCGCCAGGAAGCGCTGGACAAGTTGTCGCAGGGCAGACTGGTGACATTGGCCGGCGAACGGCTTTTGGCGCTCGGCAAGACACTGCGCCGGCAGGAACAAGACCACGAACGAACTGAACGAATTTGGGAGAACCTCGGATGACGGCTGTCCTACCTTGGGTCACGCTGGCAGTGTGCCTGGCGATTACCCTCGCCCGGGTTCCGAGCGCCTTGCGCGGGGGAGAACCGTGAGGTTTTCTACATTTTCTCGCTGATCTCGTTGAGCATCCTCATCAGCATCGAGGCACCCTATCTGGTCATTGACGGCTGGCTCGGCGGATGAACATCGGCAACCTGATCCTGCGGTTCCTGCTGTACGGCACGTTCTTCTTCATGGGCATCAAGATCGCCACCGCTTTCGGTTCAGCCTCAGCCGTGCGCGCTATCCGAGGACCTGTCGGGATCACCGCCGCGGCAATCGTTGGTGCACTGACTATCTACTTCTTCGTCATCACGGACACGCAAGGATCCTCGGCGGGGGGGATGAGCGGACTGAAATGGGGGCCCTCCCTGGATGGATACGCGGCGATGGGCCGCTTGTATCCGGGGTTCGTGGCGGCCTGCCTGGTACCTGCCATCTGGCGCGCCGTGGCCAGCACGGCCCCCCCCATACTGTTGCGGGTGGCCTCGGGGTTCCTGCTGTTGGGACTTTCCTTGCTCCTGTCGTCCCAACTCTTTCCCCTCATTCCATTTTCGGAGGCCTGGTTGCGGGTACTCATCAACTATTCGGCTGCCCTGTTCACATGCCTCGGACTCGCTGGAATTTGGTTCTCCAAGTCTTTTGCGCGGCGAAAGCAACGTCTCTCGGCGTAAGACTTTCACAAAACCATTAGATCGTGGCACAATCATGAATGTGTGAACGCGGCTTGCAGCCTGACACCGGAATCAGAGAACGGGTTTCCGGTGGATGTGGCGCCCACGTGATCACAATTGGGGGGGATGAGTGGTGGCGGGCTGTTGGGGGACCGCCCCCCCCACTCAGCCTTTTTAACGGCCCTTTTCGCAAGCCGCCCGCCAAGGCTTGCCCGAGCGGTGACTAAGATGGCTCCATGAACAGCCTTCGCTCCCGCCGCTCTGTCCTCGCAGCCACCCTGGCCTCGGCCGCCCTTGCACTTTCTGCATGTGGTGGAGGATCGGCACCCGCCCAATCCGGTGGCGACACGTCACTTTCAGATGTGAAATCCAAGGGCGAGCTCGTCATCGCCACCGAAGGTACCTACCGTCCCTTCAGCTTCCATGCTGACGGAGCCGGGGGAGCTCACTGGCTTCGACGTCGAAATCGCCCAGGCCGTGGCAGGGAAACTTGGCGTGAAGGCTACCTTCCAGGAAACGCAGTTCGACGGCATCTTTGCCGGGCTCGAATCCAAGCGGTTCGACACCATCGCCAACCAGATCTCCATCAATGACGAGCGCAAGGCCAAATACGAGTTCTCCACGCCGTACACCATCTCCACCGGCGTAGTGGTCACCAAAGCGGACAACAGCAGCATCAACAGCTTCGCAGACCTCAAGGGCAAAACCACCGCCCAGTCACTGACCAGCAACTTCTACAAGATGGCAGTTGAAGCCGGCGCCAACGTCCAGGCAGTAGAAGGCTGGGCGCAGTCCGCCACGCTGGTGCAACAAGGACGCGTGGATGCCACGGTCAACGACAAACTCACGTACTTGGACTACGCCAAGAACACTCCCGACTCCGGTCTGAAGGTCTCCGCCGAAGCACCGGAGAAGACCGAGAGCGCCATGGTCTTCCGCAAGGGGGTCTACGGAACTCACGGCCGCAGTGGACAAGGCCCTCGCTGATCTCCAAGCCGATGGCACCTTGGCCAAGATTTCGGAAAAGTACTTCGGCGCGGACGTCACCAAATAGATGAACTGGGACCTCATCTGGAGTTCCTTCGGTCCACTCATCACCGGCGCCATCACGGGGACCATTCCGCTGACCCTCGCGTCCTTCGCCTTCGGCTTGGTGCTCGCGCTGGTGGTTGCCTGATGCGCCTGAGCCAAACTGGCTGCTCTCGGGCATCGGCCGCTTCTACGTCTCGGTGATCCGCGGTACTCCGCTGCTGGTGCAGCTCTTTGTCATCTTCTTCGGCTTGCCCAGCATCGGCATCCGGCTTGATCCCTGGCCAAGCGCCATCATTGCCTTCTCCCTGAACGTGGGCGGGTACGCAGCGAGATCATCCGTGCTGCCATCCTCTCCGTGCCGAAGGCCAATGGGAAGCCGGCCACACTATCGGAATGTCCCGTCCGCAGGCCCTGGTGCGCATCATCCTTCCGCAGGCAGCACGGGTGTCCGTTCCTCCGTTGTCCAACACCTTCATTTCCCTGGTGAAAGACACGTCCCTCGCCTCGCTCATCCTGGTTACTGAACTGTTCCGCAACGCACAGCAGATCGCCGCATTCAGCCAGGAGTTCATGGCCCTTTACCTGCAGGCAGCCCTGGTTTATTGGGTGATTTGCCTGGTTCTTTCCACTGCGCAATCCGCCGTGGAAAAGAGATTGGACCGCTATGTCGCTCACTAACGAACCCGCCCGGCAGCCGCGCGTCACGTCGGTCCTGAAGGCCCGGAGCCTTGCCAAAGCCTTCGGAAGCAACGTGGTCCTGCGCGATATCGACATCGATATCCAGCGCGGCCAGGTGGTGGCCCTGATCGGGCCTTCGGGCTCCGGCAAGACTACGGTCCTGCGTTCGCTCAACGGGCTGGAAATTCCCGACGCCGGCACGGTCACCTTTGGAAGCGGCGACTCCTCAGCTGAGCTCGCCATCGACTTCGGCGCCAAAGTAGGGAAGAAGGAAGTGGCTGCGCTCCGCGACCGCAGCGCAATGGTCTTCCAGCACTACAACCTTTTCCCCCCCACATGACCGTGCTGAAGAACATCATCGAAGGCCCCCCCGTCCAAGTCCAAAAACGGCCTCGCTCCGAGCAATTGCCGAAGCCGAACGCCTGCTGGAACGTGTTGGTCTTGCAGACAAGCGCGATGCTACCCATTTGAGCTCTCAGGCGGTCAGCAGCAGCGCGTGGGAATCGTCCGGGCGTTGGCACTCAAGCCCCAACTGCTACTGTTTGACGAGCCCACGTCCGCCCTGGACCCCGAACTGGTGGGGGGGACGTCCTCGGCGTCATCAAAGAACTCGCCGAAGAGGGCTGGACCATGGTGATCGTGACCCATGAGCTCGCCTTTGCCCAGCATGTTGCGGACGAGGTTATTTTCATGGACGGCGGGGTTGTAGTGGAACGCGGGCCGCAGCCGAGGTTTTGCGGGCACCGCGCCAGGAGCGGACCAAGCTCTTCGTGAAGCGGCTCCAGCACGACGTCTAAGTGGTTCACAAATAAGTGGTTCACAAATATGGGGGGATAAGAAGTTGGAAGAAACAATCAGCGAACCCGGACGCGGTGGTTCCAAACGGGCGGCACTCATAGTGGTCGCCCTAGTAGTGGCGTTGGTGGCCGCGGGGGGGCTTGGCATCTGGTTTGCGGTCTCCCGGCCAACAGAGCCAGGACGTGCCGACGTTGCCCGTTTGGACAAGCAACGCGTCATTGTGGACAACTCGATGAACCTCTACGATCCTTTGGTCCAACAGTTTTCGGGCCGGTACTCGAACGCCATTTCCGAAAAAGCGGGACAGGCGGAAGTGGACAAAGTCCTCAGCCAGGACCGTGAGCGCATCGTGCGTGAGTCGCAGGCAAATCGTGACCGCTTGGAACACATGGCGGAATCGCCGGCACTGCAGGGTCAGGGAGTCGCCGAATCCTTCAACCGCTTCAAGGATCAGTACGGTGCGGTGATCGCCTACAACGACCAACTGGTAATCAACACCACCAACATCTACCGCTCCGTGGGCGGGCCGTGTGCGGCCCTGCATTCATCGCTGAACGTTGCAAGTGAGTCCTACGCCCAGGACTACGTCAAGAGCGCTGACGAGTGTCTGGCCGCGCTGGGCACCGCCAAGGATGGAGTCGACGCAGAGACCACCACCCTGCTCACGGACGTAGAGGCCGTCATCCGCGGGCAGCGGGACAAGCAACAGGAAGTGCTTGATAGCAAGGACACCTTTGAGCGCCTCAGCAAGAGCACCATTGCCGGCCTGGCACTGTTGGACATTAATGATGCGTTCGCCAAGGCACAAACAACATATGAAACTGCCACCAAGGACAAATACTCAAAGATCATCGAAAGCGCCAACAGCTCCAACTCCGAATTTGAGGGCGTTCTCAAGAAGAGCCTGGAACAGTTCGATGCAGCATCAGGTGAGGGGGGGAAGTAGCGATGACCATTGAGCCCGTTCGCAGTAAGCGCCGTCCGGTCCTTATCGCTATTAGTATTGCCGTTGTGGTGGCGGTGGTTGCCTCGGTAGTGGTGATCGCCTTGACCAACTTCGCCGGTCAGCAGCGCAGGGAAAGCCTGGCCCTCATCAAGGACCAGCGCCTGACGGCACTCGTTGAGGCAAGGGGGGGCAAGATCCAGCCCGCGGTCAACGCCTATCTGGCCGCGTACAAAAAGGCGCGCAATGCCCCCGCTTCCCGTGAAGAGGCGGAGAAGAACTCCGTCAAAGAGCGGGATGAGTTCCAACAGGCCGTCATTTCCGCTCGGACTGCCTTAAACGATGTGCAGACTGGCTACGGCGCTGGTGAAGAAGCGGATGGGATCGGTGTGGCTGTAGCCCAGCTGGATGATTCCTACCAGGCCTACCTCGACTCCATGGAGGGCCTGGTGGAGTCATACCCCCCTGTTCGAAGGCCTGTTCAGGGAAGATGCCGGGTGCAGCGGACTCTTTGTGGGCTCCAAAGCAGCCAACCTCCGGGAACGCCAAACGCTCTTGACTCAAGCAGCTGTTCCTTGCCGGGAAGCCGTCAATCAACTCAAGCAGTCCAAGAACGTCTCCTACGTTGAGTTTGCCCGCACCCTGGACAACGAGATTGCACAGCTCGAATCGCACGCAGAAACAACCGCGAAGTCCGAGGAGAACTACAACGAGTTTGTTCGGCTTAAGGATGAATACGTCAAGAAGGTCGATGACGCCACCGCCCGGAACGCCCCCCCGGAAGCGGAATACCTCAAGATCGCCGACGAACTCAAGGCTCTCAACACCCGGATAAAGAACAACAGGTCAGAATTCGACTTTGCCGCCAAGCGCTACCTTAACGGCGTGAAGGACATGCCCACCTTGGTTGAGGATGTCTTCTCGAAGAACGTCTCAGCCCAAATCAAACACCATGACACTGTGATTCCCGTTCGGGTTCAAGTGTTGAAAGACGCTATCGACGCGGAACTGGCGGAGTAACGCAGGCGGCCCAGCGAATCCGCGCCAATCAGCGAATCAGCGAATCAGCCGCAGCGTTACCAGCTGGAAAGGCCGGAGCACCAGCTTGACCACGGGCCCCCTCCTCCACAGCCACTCCGGGGGGGCTTCCGAGGGGCGCTCCAGCAAGTCCGTGGCAGATGCATCGGAGCACTCAAAGTTGGCCTTTAGGAAGCCCGTTGAGCGCTCCCCCCAACGATTCGTAGAGCCGGACAATAACATCGCCCGAACCGTCTTCGGCCAGCTTGACAGCCTCCACCACGATTGCCGGATTGGACACGGAAAGCAGCGGTTCCACGGGTCTTTCGCCGGAGATGAACCTCGGCTTCAGGTTGGTGCGGTAGCCCTCTTCCACGGCATCGGCGATCGCAGCGCCCGGCCTGATGGACACCTCAAGTGTGTGGCTTCCGCGGTCTGCTTCCGGGTCCGGGAACCGGGCGGAGCGAAGCAGCGAGGTGCGGACCGTCGTCGTGGTTCCGCCATCGGCACGGACGGCCCTGGTGACGTCGTGCCCGTAGCTTGAGGAGTTGCTTACTGCAACGCCGTAGCCGGGCTCGGCGACGTGGATCCAGCGGTGGGCGCAGATCTCAAACTTGGCCGCTTCCCAGGATGTGTTGGTGTGCGTCGGCCGGAATACGTGACCGAACTGGGTTTCCGCCGCTGAACGATCCGCCTGACATCCAGCGGGAAGGCGA
Source organism: Paenarthrobacter nitroguajacolicus JCM 14115 (assembly GCA_001313365.1). The sequence goes on along the minus strand of BBFS01000044.1, from coordinate 7,038 downwards.
TCTTGAGCATCTTTTCGCGTTCCTGCCAGTCCACCGTGGTGGCGATCCCCCCCAACGACGCCGCACCGGCGTCGAGAGTCAGGCGTTGGGTGATGGTCGAGGCACCCACCTTGCGTTTGACCACGACGACGACGCCGGCCCGCGAACGCTCAACATCGACGCCATCCGCTTGGGTCAGTGGTGTGACGTTTCGGCGATAGAACTCTTCGATGTCCCAGGCGTCCCACTCGTTCGGAGTGTCCCTGAAAAGCTCGAGCAGGTTCCCGGCCTGTCCTGGAGCGATGGCGTCGCGGCCGCTGGCGTGGTCAATCAAGGACGTCAGCAGGCCGTCCTGGTTCAGGACCGCGCGGATGATGCCGTTGTCCAAGACGTAGCCGTCCTCCAGCTCGTCCAGCTGAACACTGGAATCCGGCGTCGTTGCCTGGGCCGCACCCAATGCAGGCACGCCGTTGCGCTGATGCGGCGCGGCGTTCAAGAGGAACTGCTGATCCCCCCCTCGCCCACCAAGCCTGAGCGGCCTGGTTGATGATGTCCTCGAGATTCCTGGCTATGGCCTCGTAGTTGCGCTCTGCATCCTCGTGGACCCAGGCGATGGAGCTGCCCGGAAGGATGTCGTGGAACTGCTGGAGCAGGACCAGCCGCCAGAGACGTTTGAGTTCGTCCGCGGGATAGGAGTATGCCGGACCGAGCCGGACAGCGGCAGTGGCACACCACAGCTCGGCCTCACGCAGGAGGTGTTCGCTCCGACGGTTGCCACGTTTGGTCTTGGCCTGGCTCGTGTACGTTCCACGGTGCATTTCCAGGTACATCTCACCCACCCAGACCGGCAGATTGCTGTACTCGGCCTCGGCTTTCGTGAAGAAATCCCTGGCAGTGCCCATGCGGACCTTCGGGGGGGAGCCTTCCAAATCCGCCGTACGATGCGCAGCGGCAACCATTTCGCGCGTCGGTCCGCCACCGCCGTCGCCGTAGCCAAACGGCACCAAGGACATGGTCCCGCGGCCGTGATCGCGGTAATTACGCTGTGCATGGGCCAATTCACGTCCGTGCAGTTCAGCGTTGTAAGTGTCCACGGGCGGGAAGTGCGTAAACAGCCGCGTGCCGTCGATGCCCTCCCACGCAAAGGTGTGGTGAGGCATCCGGTTGACCTTGTTCCAGGAAATTTTCTGCGTGAGGAACCAGCGCGAACCGGCTTCCTTGACGATCTGGGGGATGGCACCTGAATAGCCAAATGAATCCGGCAGCCAAGCTTCCTGGCACTCGATATCGAACTCGTTCAGGAAGAAACTCTTGCCTTCCACGAACTGGCGGGCCATGGCCTCGCCGCCTGGCATATTGGTGTCTGATTCCACCCACATGCCACCCACCGGAACGAACTGGCCTGCCTTCACTTTTTCCCTGATGCGCACAAAGAGCTCAGGGAAGAACTCCTTCATCCACGCCATCTGCTGGGCCGATGAGCAAGAAAAAACGAAGTCCGGGTCTTCATCCATCAAGGCCACCACGTTGGAGAAAGTACGGGCACATTTGCGGATGGTTTCGCGGACGGGCCACAGCCAGGCGGAGTCGATGTGTGCGTGGCCGGTAGCCAGGAGTTCATGGGCGGACGCGTAGGCGGGACGGCTGAGGACCTGCATCAGCTCTGCACGGCCTGCGGCAGCGGTTCCGGCAATGTCGTCCGGATCCATAATGTCCAGCATGCGTTCAAGGGCGCGCAGGATCTCATGGCGCCGGGGGCATGTCCATGGGAAGTTCGTGCATCAAGCCGCTGAGGGTCCAGATGTCCTGGTTGAGTTCCCACACGGTTTCGTTCAGTTCAGCGATTGCTATGCGGCCCAGGCGGTACCGGGGCTCCTCGCCGGAAGTGGCCTTATCCCCCCCAACGGCGTGGGGGGCGAAGGACCATCCTTGCGCTACATCCGGGTTGGCGGCAGCCTCCACATAGAAGTCAACGGAGTGCCCTCCGCCCAGAAGCTTGAGCGGAACGTGGAAGTTCCTGGGCGAGATCGCCTTGATGATGCTTCCATCGGAGCGCCATGCGGTGCCTTCACACTGAAACCCCCCCGGGACATCGCTGTTGAAGCCAAGATCGACGATGATCTCCACAGTGGTGGAATCCGTCATTCCCCCCCAGTCCTGCGGCACCTCTCCCTGGAGGCGCAGCCACTTGGTGCTCCAGGCCTTGCCCCCACGCGGCGCCGGGCTCCTGCGGAGTGAAGACCTGGCGCAGCGCTTCCGCGGCAGGCACGGGTTCGCCTGGCGCGTCCCAGCTGCTGAGCTGAAGCGGAATCGCCCTGCCGTAAATGGCCGGAAGAATGCGTTCCCGAACAAATCGATCGAGACGCTGTTCAGTGATCCGGCGGTCGTCGTGCAATTAATTCCCCCCCTTTGGGCGTTCGCTGGGTGACAGGGATTGTTACCGCGCCCCCCCAAAACTGCAGGGCGCGGACGGCGAAACTTGGGTCGCCGCGCTTCCAATCGATGGATAAAATCTACGTTGTTCCAGCTCAATAGCCAAGTGATTGCCGGCTATCCCCCACGGCCTGCGGGTCCGTTTGAGCAGCTTCTGCAACGATTCTCTCCCGCCCGGCATAAACATTGAGGCTGAGCCCGCGGCTGAAACCGGCCAAGGTAATCCCCCCCGTTTCCTCCGCTAGTTCCGCCGCAAGGCTGAGGGTGCGCTCACAGCCGCCAATACGGGTATTCCTGCCATGGCAGCCTTCTGAACAAGCTCAAACGAAGCCCGGCCCGAAACCTGAAGGACAGTCCCCTTGAGGGGGGGCAACATGCCCGCCCGCAAGGCCCAGCCCACCACTTTATCCACGGCGTTGTGCTGCCCACGTCCTCCCGGAGGCAGAGCAGCTCCGTAGTGCCGTCGTCGTGGATCCTGAAAAGGCCGGCAGCGTGCACGCCACCGGTCTTGTCAAAGACCGCCTGCGCCTCACGGAGGCGGTCCGGCAATGCGGCGAGCGCCCGTACCGGAACAGTGATGCGGTCTTCCTTGGGGGGGCTGTGGTGCGAGGACTTGCGAACGGCATCAATGGAGTCCGTGCCGCAAATTCCGCACGAGCTGGAGGTGTAGACGTTGCGGCCGGTGTCGGGTCGTTCAACGTCAGGCCGAAGCTGTGCATCCACCACATTAAAGGTCTGCACCCCGTTCTCGTCCTCACCAGCGCAGAAACGCTCCGAGACCAGCTGACCCGGCTCCCACACGATCCCTTCCGAGACCAGGAATCCCGCAACGAGGTCGAAGTCGTCTCCGGGGGGGTCCGCATGGTCACGGAGAAAGACATGTCACCCAAGCGGATCTCCAGCGGTTCCTCCACGGCCAGGACGTCTTCCTTGAAGCGGATGGGATGCTCCAAAGCCTGCGGTGAGCCATCCAGGACAAACTTGTGAACCTTGCGGCGCTGGGTTACTCGTCCCATATCAGGATCCGTTCTCCTCATGCTTCACGAAGCGCACGGTCATTGCTTTGTAGCCGGGGGGGGTGTTCGATTCCCGGGCCACCAGTTCCCGGTGCACCAGGCGTTGGCCTCCGGGAAGTACGCTGCGGCGCATCCTTTGGCCGTGGGGGGTACCCGATGAGGCGGAACTTGTTGGCACGGCGCTCCGTCCCCGCGAAAGTAGAGATGACATCCACCAGGTCGCGGTCCTCGAAGCCCAATTCCTGCAGGTCACCAGGACTGACCAGGATCACCCGGCGGCCGTCCGAGACACCGCGGTACCGGTCATCCAGGCCGTAGAACGTGGTGTTGTATTGGTCGTGGCTGCGGACAGTCTGGAGGATCAGATGGCCTGCCGGAGCCTCAAGGTACTCAAGCGGCCGAACGGAGAAACGCCCCCCCTTGCCGATGTCCGTGGCAAAGGTACGGGTATCCCTGGGAGGGTTGGGGAGGACGAAGCCGTTCTTGGTGCGGACCCGGGCGTGAAGTCCTCAAAGCCGGGAATGACGCGGGAGATATGGTCGCGTATCACGTCGTAGTCCTCGGCCATGGCACGCCAGTCCACACTGTGGCTGTCCCCCCAGCGTCGCTTGGGCCATTCGTGCCACAATCACCGGTTCGCTCAGGAGGTGTTCTGAAACAGGCTCCAGCCGTCCCTGCGTTTTGTGGATGACGGACATGGAGTCCTCCACCGAGAGGAATTGCTTGCCTTTGGGGGGGTGCTTGTCATCAGTGTCCGTCCGGCCAAGCGTGGGCAGGATCAGGGACGTCTTGCCGTGGACGATGTGTGCCCGGTTGGGCTTGGTGGAGATGTGGACGGTGAGTCCCGCCTTCTTCAGGCCATCTTCCAAGCTGCGGTGTCCGATCCAGCCGCCGCGAAGTTTCCACCCATCGAGACGAAGACATCCACTTCACCCTTTTCCAGGGCGTGCTGGGTTTCCACTGAGTCATAGCCGTGATCCCGCGGCATGTGGAAGCCGAACTCCTTGTCCAGCGCGGCAGGAAGGATTCCTTGGGTTTCTCCCAGATGCCCATGGTCCGGTCGCCCTGCACGTTCGAGTGGCCCCCCCGGACGGGACAGGCGCCGGCTCCCCCCCGCTTGCCGAAGTTGCCCTGGAGCAGGAGGAGGTTGATGATCTCGCGGAGCGTATCCACAGAGTGCGGTTGCTGGGTCAATCCGAGCGCCCAGCAGATGATGGTTCCCTTCGACTCCGCCATCATCCCGGCCGCGTTGGTGATCTCTTCCCGGCTCAGCCTGTTGCGCGTTCCGTCTCAGCCCAGTCCAACACCGAACGGGCTTCCTTGTAGGCTTCGAAGCTTCGGTCTGCTTCCCGATGAAGGAATGGTCGACGACGGTCCCTGGTTTGCGTTTCTCTTCCTCCAGGAGCAGGTGGCCCAGCGCCTGGAACAACGCGAGATCGCCGCCCACTTTGATCTGCAGGAACTCATCAGCGATGGTGGTGCCTCCGCCGATAACACCGTTGAGGGACTGGGGGGGTCCTTAAAGTTCAGGAGACCGGCTTCGGGAAGCGGGTTGACGGCGATGATTTTTCCGCCGTTGTTCTTGCAGTCGCGGAGGGCGGACAGCATGCGCGGGTGATTGGTTCCAGGGTTTTGGCCCACAACCAGAACCAGCTCCGCATGGTGGATGTCCTCCAAGGAAACAGTGCCTTTGCCGATTCCGATGGTCGGGTTGAGGGCGCTGCCGGAGGACTCGTGGCACATGTTGGAGCAATCCGGAAGGTTGTTGGTGCCGAGCTCCGCGCAAACAACTGGTACATGAAGGCCGTCTCGTTGGCCGTCCGGCCGGAGGTGTAGAACACACACTTATCTGGTGTGGTGGCATTGATGTGTTCGCCGATCAAAGCGAAGGCGTCAGTCCAACTGATCGGAGAATAGTGGGTGTCGCCTGGTTTGATGACAACCGGCTCGGAAAGTCTTCCTTGGCTTCCCAGCCAGTACTCCGTCTTGTCCTCGAGGTCCGCAAGGGAATGCTTCGCCCAGAATTCGGCACCGACTGTCCGGGTGGTGCTCTCCTCGGCGATGGCCTTGGCGCCGTTCTCGCAAAACTCTGCGGGGGGGCTGCGCCTGCCGGTGATCGATTCCGGCCATGCACACCCAGGGCAGTCAAAACCATCATGCTGGTTGACCCTGAGCATGGAACGGACCGTGCGGGTCACTCCGGCTTGGGCATAACCTCGTTCGAGGGCAACCGTGACAGCTTTAAGGCCTGCCGCGGCTTGTTTGGGCGGGTGGATTTGCAGGTCATCTTCGTTGATGTCCTGTTCTGGAGCATGCCTGTTCATGAGTCCATCATTGCACTTTGTCTTCAGTCCAGAATCCGCTCAAGGCGCCCCTCAAGCGTCCAACGCGCTCCAGTCAACCGGTCCGGAAGGAGCCTTCCTCTGTTGCCGGGGGGGCGCGGCTTTTCGGGCCTTGTCCTCCGGCGCCTTCGGCACGGGCAGCGGTTTCCCCCAAGGCAATGCGAACGCTGGCACCATCTCGCCCAGCTGAACACCGTGGGGCGGCACCACCATCACACCGTGTGCGCCTGCCAGGCCACGCATCATTCCGGGACCTGCATGCTGCGCCGGCGACGCCAGCCCGTACACGAGCTTGAACGGCATCAAGCGGGTCCGGCCGGGGTCGGCGTCGATAGTCGTGCCACAGGGAACCTCGCCCACTTCTTCCAAGCGACCGTGGCCCAAAGCAGCCAGAAGCGGGCCGCCCACGGTAAACAAGGCCATCATCGCGGCGAGCGGATTCCCCCCCGGCAGCCCCCCCAACACGAACCGGCCATCGGGCAGCTCTGCCAACACGGCAGGATGACCCGGCCGCATCGCGATGCCATCGATCAGCAAACTGCCACCCAGCTCAGCCACGGCTTTGCGGAGGTGGTCCGTTCCCGAGCGTCCCGTTCCGCCCGTAGTAACAACGACGTCGGCAGGGGCCTCCGCTTCAACGTACGGTTCGTCCGGTGTCAGTTCATCTGCTGAGGGCTCTGTGTCCCGAAGTGCGGCAATCCACTCCTCGTAGCTGTCGCCCACCTTGAGCTGCTCCCCTGCTATACCGCCCAAGAGCCCGACGACGGCACCCAGCTGCGGGCCGAAGGTGTCCCTGACCTGCCCGGGCATGGGAACACCCCCCCGGGCCACCACTTCCGAACCTGTCAGGAGGAACCGGACCAACGGTTTTCCGAGGACTTCCAAGTGGTCCAAACCCGCCAGCGCTGCCAAGGCAATATGCGCCGGATTCAATACTGTGCCGGCTTTCAACAGGACGTCACCCTCAGCGGCCTCTTCTGCAGCTTTACGGATGTGTTGGCCGTTGCGGGGCTCGCCCGGTTTGGCGGTGCCGCCCAGCGCAAGAACCGGCAGGCCGTCGTCGTCCGTGGTAATAACGCCGCTCTCGCTGCGTAGAACAGCCTTGGCACCGGGCGGTATCAGACCCCCGGTGACAATGGGACTCGCTTGGTGCGGTGCCAGCCGCTGCCCGGGCTCGGTCAGGATCCATGGACCGCTGCCGTTGACGGCCCACCCGTCCATGGCCGACGAAGCATAGTGGGGCATGTCCTGCAGGGCCAGGGCATCGG
>BBFS01000043.1 GCA_001313365.1 Paenarthrobacter nitroguajacolicus JCM 14115 | reverse complement strand
GCGCGTGGCGGCAAGGAAGACGTGGGCCACCCGCCTGTGTGCTGGAGCCGCAGGCGATCTCGAAGGCGAGGACAGCCCCCCCATGCTGTGGCCGTACAGGCTAGCCGGGCAGACGCCGACGCAGTCACGCGCTCTGCGAGGGCATCAGCAGCCGCCCCCCCCAAGGACATGAAGTCCCAGCCACGATAGCTGAGTTTGGTCACCCTCACGCCGTCGAAGCGCCAGCCTGCGAAACTGGCCGTGGTCCCACCGGCATGGTGCAGGCAAAACAGGTGCACGCCGGGGTCCTGGCCGTCAGTTGAAGGCGAGCCGGTGGCGGTCGTGCTCCAAACGGGACGCTGCAACATCATCCATGTGCTCCTCCGCCCACTCCTTCATTTCAAAGATGATGCGCAGCAGCGAGCGGCCGCGGGGGAGTGAGTTCGTAGTCGGTGCGAATAGGAACTGACACCGTGACATGACGGAGGACCAACCCATCGCGTTCCAGGGAGCGGAGGGTGGATGTCAGCATCTTCTGGCTGGCACCTGGTATGAGCTTCCGCAGGTCACTGTGGCGCTGCTGGCCGTCCTCAAGGGCAAGCATCACCAAAGTGACCCACTTGCTGCTGATGGCCTCCAGCAATTGCCGGGCCGGGCAAAGGTCCAAGGACGCGTTGTAGTGCTTCCGGGCTTTTTGGCGTTTCTCTTCAGCGTGAGAGTCATATCCCCAATACTTTCCTCATCAAGTGGACTGCTGGGCACAGTTTACTTGGGGGGGCCTCTGACAGCTGGGGGGGGAACGGTGTCGTAAACCTTAACTCACCGGCGTGGCTGAGACCCTCAGCTTGGCGTCAACCAACAGGGATTCCCCCTGCCAAGGCCATGAATTGGAGATCCGAATGATGGTCCCCCGTAAGCGAAGCTGCCCGCGAGATCAACGTTGTTCGCTAACGCGTGGGCCAGGACGGCCCGGGCTTTGGCATCACCCACCAGTGCTTCCTCGATCCCACCCGTGTACGTGCCACCGGCCACCAACGGGCGGTGCATAACAGCTCAAGGTGGGGCCACCGCCGTCGAACCCGTACCAAGGCCGGCTCGAACGATGCCGTGACTGCCACCAGTTGCCGCCCGGAGTCCGCATGGGCGTCCAGGATGGACACCACAGCTCCAGGAAAGCCCAGTCGGCCACCTGCCCATCCTGCAGATCCGCCCAGCGCTCGCCGAGTTCGGCCACCTCTGTGACGCTTCGGCCGCGCCACCAGCGGAAGTAGCGGGCGTTCGTCACCGAACGCGGGACCCCGTTCTCCGCTGCAGTGCGCAGACCGGCGAGGAACTCCCCGGCCTCTTCAGCGCGGGCATGTTCGGCGGCGTCGAAGCGAAGGAATTCGAAAATGGTGTTGTAAGCGGTGACGGTGCCGTCGATGTCTGTGTAGGCAGCTTGGATGTGGCTGCGGAGGATTCTTCCACAGGAAGAATCCTAGGGAACGATCCGCCGTTCGCAAGCCCCCTCAGGGCAGGGCACTTTGAGGTGCCCTAGGCACAAAAAAGTGCGTTCTTACGCGGCGCCGCGCTGTCAGTGAGGATCGATGACGGGGCACAAAGCGTCCCCCCCGAAAGCACAGCCTCGAAAGGAAGCCAATGCCTACCATCCTCCACATCAACGCCTCTCCGCGCTACGCCAACAGCGACTCCCTGCGGTTGGCCCGGCACTTCATCGATTCCGTCCAGACTGCCGGTGCGGAGAGTTTCGAAGTGGAGACGCTGAACCTGTTCGACGACGGCGCGCTGCCCGTTTTCGGTCGCGTCGCCGCCGCTGCGAAGATGGCTGTTTTCACCGGACAGGACCAGACTCCCGATCAGGTTGCTGCGTGGGAATCCGCCCGTGCAGTATTCGACCAGTTCGCTGCCGCCGACGCTACGTCTTCAACATCCCCCATGTGGAACTCGGGCGTTCCGTATGTCCTGAAGCAGTGGATCGACATCATCACCCAGCCCGGCTGGAGCTTTGGTTTCGACCCCGAGCAGGGCTACCGCGGCCTGCTGGAGGGCAAGCAGGCCCTGGCAATCCACACCAGCGGCGTTTACGCACCGGGCGTTCCGGCCGCGTTCGGCTCTGACTTCAGCAGCACTTTCTTTGCCGACTGGCTGAACTTCGTGGGCATCCAGGACGCCACGCACGTCCGCTTCGCCCCCACGGTGCTCAACGGAGACGTGGATGGCACCCGTAAGGTTGCCGAGGCGGACCTCAGTGACGCCGCCATTGAGTTCGCCGGCAAGCTCAGCGCCGCGGGAACCCTCCAGCTCGTCAACGACTAAGGCGGACGCAGTGCGCATCGGCATTTCAGGTACCTACTCCTCGGGCAAGACGTTCACGTCCATGGCCTTGTCCCACTACACGGGGCTGCCCCGGACGCGGGCAAGGACCATGCGTGAAATTCTCCCCGAGGCCGCGCCGGGCAAGACCCTTGAGGAGTGCACTGCCGCGGAGCTTATCCAGATGATCGTGACACGCCATGTTGAGCGGGCCGTTTACGAGGACAAGCTCTCGGCAGGGTTCATTTCCGACGGATCATCCTTGCAGGAATGGATCTATGGGTCCGTGCGGGTTTCGCTTGGCCTGAATCCCAGTGCCTCGGCGCATCTTTCGGCGGGCGAAACCGTGGAGAAGACGCCGGAACTCGCCTTCTTCGAAGAGGTGATGACCAGCTTGGCAACAGCTTCAAGAGGCACGTGCAGAACTCCTTCGATGTGTTCGTGCACCTGAAGAACGAGCTCCCGCTCTCCGCCGACGGGCACCGCCCGGTCAATGATCAGTTCCGGAACATGTCCGACGCCATCTTGCAGCAAACCATGGACGAGCTGGGGATGCCGTTCCATGTGGTGTCCGGTTCCGTGGAGGCGCGACTCGAGCAGATCGCTTCCCTGTTCAAGCTGGAGCCACGCATGAGCCCGGAGGATGCTGCTCGTTTGGCCTCCGAAGAGTACGCACAGTTGGACGTCCGTTCTGAAAAGGAACGCGTCCTGCAGTAATCCGCCTGACCCAGGATTCCGGATTCGACTCACCCGTTCGTCCGGCCGACTGCCATAAAGCGGTCGGCCGGACGCTCGTCATTAGTGGAGAACCCATGCCCACCCATCCTTCTGCTTCCCACCAAGCGCGGTCGAACCACGCGCGACTAGGCGAGTTCTTCCGCACCCGCCGCGAGCAGACCCGGCCGGAGGACGTCGGGTTACCGGTCAGCCCACGACGCCGGACTCCCGGACTCAGGCGGGAAGAGGTGGCCGTCCTGGCGAACGTTGGGGTCTCCTGGTACACCTGGCTGGAGCAGGGGCGGGCCATCGGTGCCTCCGCAGAAATTTTGGATGCGATTGCCAATGCCCTGCAGCTCAGCCCGGAAGACAGGAACTATGTCCGCAGGCTGGCGTCCGGGCGTCGACCCAGCCCTGACGCCGGCAACAGACAAGCCGCTCACAGCGGCTTTCAGGGGACCGGGGGAGGGTGGACAGCGTTTCGACGTCGACAACACCCAGTTGGCGCTTCTGCAGCAACTGGTGGATGCCATGGCAAATCCCAGCTACATCGCAGACCCGTTCTGGACCGTCGTGGCAATGAACCCGGCCGCGGCTGACACCTTTGATACCCGGGTGGGCGAAAGCTGCCTCCACCGCTTCTTCACCGATCCGGAGCTTGCCCGGCCCCCCCACGTCCACAAAGAGATGATGGCCCGATCCATGGTTGCCCAGTTTCGTGCGCAATCAGCCAAGTTCCCTGACGATCCCCCCCGGTTCGACACCATGGCCCGGAGCCTCTGTGAGGTCTCGAAGGCCTTCAACGAACTGTGGCAGCGCCAGGTGGTGAGCGACTCTTACCATGTGGACGTTGTCTACGACCACCCAACACTCGGCCGGCTTAGCTTCGCCCCCCATGGTTCTGGGCGTGCCGCAGTTTCCCGCTCTCCGCCTCTTTACCTACCTGCCCAAAAGCGGGACAGGGACGCAGGCGGCACTGTTGGGGGGGCTTGGCCGGAAGGCTGTTGTCTAGTGCGGGTCAGAGGTTCGTCATCCGTTCGCCGGCCTCGTTGTAGCGCCCACCCTCCACGGTGATTTTCGCTGCGGCGGCTTCGATCCCGTCAAGCTCTGCAGGCGAAAGTTCGACGTCGGCCGCCGCCAGGTTTTCTTCGAGGCGGTGCAGTTTCCGTGTGCCCGGAATAGGCACGATCCACGGCTTCTGCGCCAGCAACCATGCCAAGGCGATCTGGCCCGGCGTCGCGCCTTTTCGTTCTGCGATTCCGGCGAGCAGGTCCACCACAGCCTGGTTGTTTTGCATAGCGTCGGGGGGGGTGAACCGGGGGGGATGGTGCTGCGGATGTCGTTGCCGGATTCAAAGTTGGTGGAAGCGTTGATGGTGCCGGTCAGGAAGCCCTTGCCCAGCGGGCTGAAGGGAACGAAGCCGATGCCAAGTTCTTCGCAAACGTCCAGGACTTCTTCCTCCGGTCGGCGCCACCACAACGAGTACTCGCTCTGGACGGCAGCCACGGGAAGGACTGCATGGGCCCGGCGATGGTGCCTGCCGCAGCCTCGGACATGCCGAAGTGCTTCACTTTTCCGGCGTCAACGAGTTCCTTGACGGCACCCGCCACGTCCTCGATGGGGGGGACGTCCGGATCAACCCGGTGCTGGTAGTAGAGATCCAGGGCGTCCACTCCCAGCCGCTGCAGTGATCCTTCGACTACCTCTTTGATGACCTCGGGGGCGGCTGGTGACCTTGCCGCTGGCTTTCCGCGCGGCGGGGGTCAATGTCCCAACCGAATTTGGTGGCGATGACCACCTGGTCCTTGAACGGGGCCAGTGCTTCGCCGACGAGTTCCTCATTAGCGTAGGGTCCGTAGATCTCGGCGGTGTCGAAGAACGTCACACCGCGCTCCACGCCTGTGCGGATGAGCGAGATCATTTCCTCGCGGTCCGGCCTCTCGCTGTAGCCGCCTGTCATGCTCATGCATCCCATGCCAATGGCGGAAACCTCAAGGCCGCCGGTGCCGAGTGTGCGCTTTTCCATGGTTGGTCTCCTATGGTGTTCGAGCTGATTGCTACCTCGACGGTATGGTCATGCTGAGATGTGAGGGAGTCCCTGGCATTACCCCTCAGTTCCCCTAGTTGCCCACAGCAACCAGACGTAAACTGGCCTTCGGTTCACATCGCCTGGCTCGGAGATTCCATGCTGTGGAAGGTACTTGTTCGCTTCCTGCGGCCGCATCAGCGGCTGCTGATCGCCGTCGTCGTCTTCCAGCTGGCCCAGTCCATCGCCTCCCTTTACCTTCCCACCCTGAACGCCGACATCATTGACAACGGGGGGGCCACCGGGGATACCGACTACATCCTGCGCATGGGCGGCCTCATGCTGCTCATTACCTTGCTGCAGATCGCGTGTGCGGTGGTGGCCGTGTACTTCGGCGCGAAGGCAGCCATGGGAATGGGTCGCGACCTGCGGGATGCCGTCTTTGCAAGGGTGGGGGGAGTTCTCGGAGCAGGAGGTCACCAGGTTCGGGGCGCCGTCCTTGATCACCCGGTCCACCAACGACGTCCAGCAGGTGCAGCAACTGGTCCTCATGTCCTGCACGCTCATGGTCGCCGCACCCATGCTGAGCATTGGCGGCGTGGTCATGGCTGTGCGGCAGGATGCGCAATTATCCTGGCTGATTGCCGTTTGCGTGCCGGTGTTGCTGGTGGCGGTCGGCTGATCGTGACGCGGATGGTGCCGCTGTTCCGGAAGATGCAGGTCCGGATCGACGCCGTGAACAGGGTCCTCCGCGAGCAGCTCACCGGCATTCGTGTGGTGCGGGCTTTCGTCCGCGAGGACATGGAGGCTGCCCGGTTCGGCAAAGCGAACGACGACGTTACTGATGTTGCGCTCCGGGCCGGCCGTTTAATGGCGCTCATGTTCCCTGTGGTCATGCTCGTGATGAACGTTTCCAGCGTGGCGGTCATCTGGTTCGGATCTTTCCGGATTGAGGACGGCTCCATGCAGGTGGGCACCTTGATCGCGTTCCTGAGTTATCTGATGCAGATCCTCATGTCCGTCATGATGGCCACGTTCATGGCCGTGATGATCCCGCGCGCGTCCGTTTCCGCCGACCGCATCGGCGAGGTCCTGGACACCGAGTCAAGCGTCCAGCCGCCGTCGAACCCTGTAACTGGCGGGATACGCCGCGGCGAACTGGAAATGCGCGACGTCGGATTCGCCTACCCGGGTGCCGAGCAGCCGGTGCTGAGCGGACTTTCGCTGACCGCCCGGGCGGGGGGGAAGACCACCGCTATCATCGGCAGCACCGGCGCTGGCAAGACCACTTTGGTGAACCTCATGCCGCGGTTGTTCGATGCGACCAGCGGATCCGTGCGGATGGATGGCGTGGATGTCCGGGAGCTGCACCCGGACCTCCTGTGGGGGCACATCGGGCTGGTGCCGCAACGGCCCTACCTGTTCTCCGGCACAGTCCGCAGCAACCTTCAGTATGGCAAGCCCGATGCCACTGAGGACGAGTTGTGGCAGGCGCTCCGGGTGGCCCAGGCTGAGGACTTCGTGCTGGAAATGGAGGGCGGCCTGGATGCGGTCATTTCGCAAGGCGGTACCAACGTCTCCGGCGGGCAGAGGCAAAGGCTCGCCATCGCCCGTGCCTTGGTGAAGCAGCCGGAGCTCTACATCTTTGACGACTCCTTCTCCTCCCTGGATACCGCCACCGACGCCAGGCTCCGGCAGGCCCTCAAACGCCACACCAACGGCGCCACGTTGGTGATCGTTGCGCAGCGCGTCTCCAGCATCGCGGACGCGGACCAGATCCTAGTGCTCGACGACGGCAGGATCGTTGGGCGCGGAACGCACGATGAGCTGGTGGAGACCTCCGAAACCTACAGGGAAATCGTGTCCTCCCAGCTCGCGGCGGAGGAGGCGGCATGAGTGCTGTGCCAGCCGGTCCCCCGTGGTCCGCAGCGGCCGGCGATGGGCCCGGGCCGCGGAGGCCCCCCCTTCGCCGGAATGAACATTCCTGCCGAGAAAGCCTCGAATTTTGGTGCCTCGGCACGGCGTTTGCTGGGGGGGATACTTCGGCCTGAACGCTTTTGGTTGATACTGGTGCTGGTCTTCGCGGTGGTCAGCGTTACTTTGTCCGTCATCGGCCCCCGGTTGCTGGGCGAGGGCACCAACCTGATCTTCGCCGGCGTCGTCTCCAAACAACTGCCCGAAGGCGCGTCCAAAGCCGAAGTGATCGCAGGCTTGCGTGCATCCGGCGAGGACAGCAAGGCCGACATGCTGGGGGGGCCATGACCCTAACCCCCCCGGCGTCGGAATCGACTTCACGGCGCTGGCCTCGGTGCTGCTGTGGGCGCTGGCGCTATATGTCCTGGCCTCGGCGTTCGGTTGGATTCAGGCGTACGTACTCAACGGCGTCGTGCAGCGGACCGTGTACCGCCTCCGCCAGCGAATTGAAGCGAAAATCCATCGGCTGCCCCTGCGCTATTTCGACTCCATCCAGCGCGGTGATCTGCTGAGCCGGGTGACCAATGATGTGGACAACATCTCCCAAAGCCTGCAGCAATCCATCAGCCAAGTGGTCTCGTCCCTGCTGACGGTGGTGGGCGTGCTGGTGATGATGTTCCTGCTCTCGCCGCTGCTGGCGCTGATTGCCTTGGTGACTATTCCGTTGACGCTGGGGGGGACCACGCTGCTGATCGCCAAGCGCTCGCAGAAACTGTTCGTGGCGCAGTGGAAGAACACCGGCGAACTCAATGGCCAGATCGAGGAAACGTACACCGGGCACGCGCTGGTGAAGGTGTTCGGACGGCAGAACGAAGTCCAGGAGAAGTTCCGAGCGAAGAACGGCGAGCTGTATCAGGCGAGCTTCGGGGCGCAGTTCGTGAGCGGTCTGATCATGCCGGCCATGACGTTCATCGGGAACCTGGTCTACGTGGGGGATCGCCGTGGTTGGTGGCCTGCAGGTGGCCTCGGGCTCAATGCAGTTGGGCGACGTGCAGGCATTTATCCAGTACTCCCGGCAGTTCACCATGCCGCTGGCTCAGCTCGGATCCATGGCGAATATGCTGCAGTCCGGTGTTGCCTCGGCCGAGCGGGTTTTCGACTTGTTGGATGAGGAGGAAGAGTCGGCCGAACCTGACCCTGTTCCGCCGTCGGGTCCGTCGCGCGGGCGTCTCGTATTCGAGAATGTGTCCTTCCGGTACTCGCCGGACAAGCCACTGATCACGGACCTCAGCCTGGTGGCGGAGCCGGGGCAGAGCATCGCGATAGTTGGGCCGACGGGAGCTGGCAAGACCACCCTGGTGAACCTCATGATGCGCTTCTACGAGCTTGATTCCGGGCACATAACCCTCGATGGCTTAGACGTTACTTCACTGTCACGGCAGGAACTTCGCTCGCGGATGGGCATGGTCCTCCAGGACACTTGGCTGTTCGGCGGGACGATCCGCGACAACATCGCCTATGGGCGCCCCCCCTCCGCTTCCGAGACCGAGATCATAGAGGCCGCACAAGCGACGTACGTGGACCGGTTCGTTCGGTCCTTGCCCGAAGGGTACGACACCTTGCTCGACGACGAAGGCGGCAACGTATCGGCAGGTGAGAAACAGCTGCTCACCATTGCCAGGGCTTTCCTGTCCCGCCCATCGGTGCTGATCCTTGATGAGGCCACCAGCTCCGTGGATACGCGGACCGAGGTATTGGTCCAGAAGGCCATGAACGCGTTGAGGTCTGACCGGACCAGCTTCGTCATCGCCCACCGGCTCTCCACCATCCGGGACGCCGATCTCATTCTGGTGATGGAAGCCGGGCAGATCGTGGAGCAGGGCACACACTCGGAGCTGCTTGCCTCGGGCGGGGCATACTCCCGGCTGTACGAGGCCCAGTTCGCGGCACCAGCTGCGCTTGAACCATAGATTTATTGGGCCTGTGGCTTCTGGCCCAGCTACCCGCGTCGGCGGGCCAACGCGTAGGAAGGTTCACGGAGTCGCCTCGTCCAGCCGTACGTTCCTGCTGTTGGAAGCGGATTGAGGACCGGATCATATCGCTCAGCGGTATCTTGGCCCGCGGAGTCGGCGAGGCTGAGGGTCAACGTTCCGAACCTGGTCCACGGACCCAGCGGACTGGCGTGATGGAGTTCAAGGATCCACGAACCGCTGCCAAGGAGTGAGCGGAAAGCGCTCGGTTCGACAGGCAACCTGTCCGGGCTCCTGATGGTCCTTGCTGCTATCAAAACGGGGGCCGTCATCAGACTTGTAGGGCATCATGCTGGAGAAAACCGCCGCCGCGGCATCCCGACGGAGCCGGAGGATGAAACGCCCAAGTCCTGTCGGTCCGGTGGTAGCAAGAAGCATGTCCGAGAGTTTGTCCTGCTCTGTGAAGCGCACGGCCAGTCCGATGATGTCCGGGAAGGCGTCAGGCAGTCCGATCGAGCGGGAAAGCCTGGCATCCACCACGTTGCTCCCGGCGGTGTCCAGCCAAGGGATGCCCGAGGGCGTGCGTACACTGGAGTCCCTTTCCAGAGTTCCGACCAGCTGGATGCCCTTGGGGTGGATCGGCCTCTGCGGACGCACAACCTTGATGGCCCGGAAGACCGCGGCAAACGCGGATCCGGCGACGGCTTGCACTTTGCTGCTCACGGTATCCACCTGACCACCCTATGCGGCGAAACGCTTGATTGACAGGCTCCTGACTTTCGCGGGTGCATCTTTTGCAGGCGCAGGGTGGAGATGCTCAAGGCAACCGCGACGGGCGCAGCACGTTGCGTCCCCCCCGGCCTTCCTTGGGTCGAGCGGTACGGGACTACTCAGCACGGCGGGACCACGATGCAACACGCCTCCGGCGATCACCCGGCATCGGACGCCGCCACGCCCACGCATCGCCTTATGGGCGCCCGGGGCAAGCATTTCATCCATCCACGCGCAAGGATGGGCCGGTCGCCCGGCTTTGAGCCGCACAGTGTCCTTACCGGACTCAAGCGTGAACTCATGGCCAAGCAAAGGCGCCAACTCCACTCCCCCCCGCAGGACAACGTTCCGCCGGGTCAACAGGGGGATCCAAGGGACCAGCCTCGAGTTCCGACGCGATGGCTTCCAGGGCCTCCACCGCGAACAATGTCACGGCGGCGTCCATGTGTGCGGCCTTGCCGAAGAACCTGTCGCCAACAATGCCTTTGCCCCGCTACCAACTCGGCCTGGCCGGCATCGGTAGTGGGGACGTCTGCGGCCCCCCCTTCGCGGGCACGGCCAAAGTAGGCGTGGGCCGGCGACACCAAAAGGTGCAGCACATCGACGTCGTACCTGTACTCAGCGGTCATCCCTCAACGCTAGACCCAGCTTGGACAGTACGCATCAGCTATTGCCCGGAAATGTAAAGGATGCTTTACTTTTCCCATGAGTAAAGCTTCCTTTACATCGAGGCGGGCGCCGGCCCACCACTACGTCTTGGCGATCATCCTCGGGGTCATCCTGACGGTGGTGGTTTCCGTCGTGGTGGGAGCATCGAACCCGGATGACTTCTGGCTCGCTGCAGCGATTGGCGCCCTTTGCGCCGCCTACCCGGCGATGTCCCTGGGCGGCAAGGTGTTCGTATCCAATCACACGATCACCCGCGATCCGCACGGCGAGCAGAGCGTGGAATTGCAGTGGATGCGGCAAGCGGGAGCGGGGGCTTTCCTGGATGTCCTGGTCGCTATCGTGGTCGCTTCACTGGTGCTGGCCATCGGCCGTTTCGCCGTGGACGCACTTCCGGTCCTTTTTGGCCTGATTGCCTGAGTATGGTTGACGCCGGGCTGCGATACGTGGCCATTCGCCACCGCGCGCTCAAGTGAAGAACAACCTCGCGGAGCGGCGCACCGAACGGCGCTGGACACAGGCGGACCTGGCGGCGGCACTTGGAGTTTCCCGGCAGACCGTCATCTCCATCGAGCGGGAGAAGTTTGATCCCTCGCTTCCGTTGGCCTTCCTCATTGCGCGGACGTTTGACTGTGCCATTGAGGACATTTTCACCGCGGACTAGCGTGCTTGTGTCCCACGCCGCAGCGCTTTGAGCCCCCTCCCGGATACTGTGGCACGGTGAACTTTGCTGTGGCACGGTGAACTTTGCTGAGGCCGCCGACGGCGCTGAAATCGCCTGGACATCGGAAGGCGAAGGCGAGCCGATGCTGCTCATCGCCGGACAGGCGACAGCCATGGATGGTTGGGGTCCGACGGCGGAGCTTCTGTCCCGCTATTACCGCGTCATCCGTTTTGATCACCGGGGGATAGGTCGGAGTGGGAAGGGCGAAGCGAGCGCTACACGACGCGGCTCCTCGCGGAGGATGCAGCAGCTGTCCTTGACGCTGCAGGAGTGGATTTAGCACACGTGTACGGTCATTCGATGGGTGGTCGAGTTGGGCAGTGGCTCGCTATCGACTACCCGCAGAAAGTCCGTACTCTGATCCTCGCCGCAACGAGCGGTGGAAGATCGCCGGACGCCGGAATGCAGCCGGACAGGGCAGCTTTGGAAGCTTTGACCAGTGGTGACATGTCCCGGCTTGAACCGCTCTTCTTCGACGCGGATTGGGTCCGGAGCAATCCCGAGGCGACGCATACGTTCTTCAACTCCCACGCGTCAGCTTGGGCCAAAGCACGTCACTTCAAGGCCAGCCGCGAGCATGATGCCTGGCAGGACCTCAGCTCCATCCGGTCGCCGACGCTGATACTTCACGGCGTCGAGGACGCGTTGACGCCCTTGCCCAACGCGCTGCTCCTCCGCGAGCACATTCCCCCGCTCGGTGCTGGTGAGGGTTCCTGGTGCTGGTCATGGCTTGCACCTGGACCGTCCCGAAACGGTTGAGTGGATCCGGCAATTCATCGCCGGAAAGAGCCGTTCGTCAGGATGATTGGCAGGCCTGCTTGGGTGGTCGGCCCTAGAGGGAATTCTCACCAAGGCGCCGGACCAAGGCGTCGACGATAGGGAGTTGCCCCTTGACGAGCTTTGTCCGGGCTACGGGTTCCTCAAACCATCGGGCGTCATCGATCTCCGGGAATTCCTGGATGGCACCCGAGCCTTGGGCCATTCCATGGAAAAGGTGTTGCTGACAATCTGCTGAGGTTGAAAGTCGCTGGCTTCGGCAGTGAACGCGGTGATTAGTTTGCCGGAGGGCTGCCGAAAATCGCCAGGAGGTCGTAGTGGGCCGCTGGCGGTGGTGTGCCAATTTCTTCGGTGAATTCCCGTTGGGCGGCAACCAAAGGGTCTTCGTCCTCTGGAAATTCTCCCTTGGGAATTGACCAGGCGTGTTCATCTTTGCGGGCCCAAAAGGGCCCACCCATGTGGGCTATCCACAGTTCCAATTGACCGGCGGTGTTTCGTCGGTGAAGGAGGATGCCTGCGCTGCGAATTGTGATGTGCCTCCCGGGGTAAGACCCTGCGCGAAAATTCTGGGATACGTCAAGCTACTCGTGGAGTTGGCGCCGTTATCCAATTGATGTTGTGTGGACGAATTTGCTTGTTCATTTCGCTTCCGGCAGGACCCTGGCTACTCGATAATCGAGGACAGGCGTTTCTCGGGGGGGTGGAACGTCGCTGCGGTCAGCGGCATCAGCCGTTGACGGTTCCGGGCGCATCAGCAGGAGGAAACAGCTATGGCATTGTCAGTGAGGCTCCTTCACGTGGGGGGAAGAAAAGCAATCGGGGGGTTGGCCGTCGTCGTTGCGGTTGGCTTATCGATGTTCACAGGAATAGGCCCCCCCTCGCATGCAGCGGACACCACGCCCATGGCTGAGGATCCTGGCCCGGTGGGCAGCTTTGCGTGGAAAGGGTTCAACTGGCAGAAGCGCTTTTGGGGGGGCGGGGGGGCGCCCATGTATAACGCGAGTTGGGATGCCAATAACGTGAGCAACCCGGACGCGAACGGGCACGTCAAGTTGTCCATCAGCAACCCCCCCACGGGATCGGCTCCGAAGGGAGCGGAATTTCAATCCACGCGTGAAGGCTTCGGCTATGGAACGTACAGCACCACGGTGGAAAAGGATGTCAGCGCCCTCCAGAAGGAAGTGGTGTGGGGATGCCTGTTCACCTACGACCAATGCGGTGCCTGGCTATACGGAGATTGACCTTTGTGAAGCCTCGGCCTGGGGGTGGGGGGCGCCGCCTACGGTGAAAACTGGCCCGTGACCCAAGGGCATGGATATTGGTTTGACGCCAGCTTGCCCCCCCCGGGGCAGGGAAACAACACCGTCACTTTTGATGTCACCAATGCCCCCCCGATCCTCACCCACAGGATGGTCTGGGAACCGGGCAAGCTGACTTACGAGACATTTGCTGGGGAAGGCTACGACGGCACGTTGCTCAAGAGGACCGTTTTGGAGGGATCCACGGTCCCGCTCCCGGCCAAGGAACAGATTCACTTCAACCTCTGGGTAACAGGCGGTGGAGGCGGAGATGCAGCACACGTGTGCCCGAAACAGTCACCATCCGGGACTTCTCCTTCGTTCCCGCGAACCAAGGTCAGCTCACTGCGCCAACACCCACCATCTCAGGCGCGGCAGCCGTAGGCTCAACATTGACCGCAGTTCCGGGAACCTGGACCACCGGGACCGCCCTGAGCTATCAGTGGTTCCGGAACGGCACGGCTATTGCCGGCGCAACCAGCGCCACCAGGGTCCTTGCCGCCGCGGATCAGGCACCAGCCTGACGGTCCGCGTCAAGGGAATCAAGGCCGGCTACGCAACTGCCGTCAGGGAGTCTGCTCCCACGGCGATAGTAGTAGCCGGGACTTTGGTAGCACCTACACCGACTATCACGGGAACGCTGACAGTGGGTTCAACGCTCATTGCCAATCCTGGTACGTGGACGTCCGGGACCACCTTGACGTATCAGTGGTATCGCTCCGGTGTGGCAATCCCCGGGGGGGCAACAGCCCGTTCCTACAAGCTGGTGAGTGCTGACCAGGCTGACGCGATGAGCGTGCGGGTAACCGGCACTAAAGCCGGCTACACCACGGTGGTCAAGTACTCAGCCAGCACGACCCCGGTGCAGTAGGCCAATAAGGCTGTAGGCCAGTACGGCGAATACAACAAACCCGCCGTTGTGTCGCGCTGGAGGTAGCGACACAACGGCGGGTTCGTTGCTTGATGTGGTTCTTTTAGCCTACTTTTGTGCCCGGACTGGAACGATCCTCTTAACGGCGAGTCCGAGAGCCAGCATGGCAAAGGCTGCCAGTGCAAACCAGAAGAGGTCTCCGGCTCCGGTCAATGCGAGCGTGCCTGAGCCCATTCCAGCTGCTACTGCCCCTGTCACCGGGGGGGTTACTGCGTTGTTGTACATGAATCGATTTACCAAACTTTCTTTCTGTTGAATGCTGCATCCAGGTACGCCTTGGCGTGGACAGCCTGGAGGAAGATATCGATGACGGTTTCGTACATGGTTGCGGCCAGGAGCATGTACCTCCAGCCCCCCCGGTAACGCACAGTGACTATGCGTTCCAGGATGAAAATGCCGGTGACGGTTATCCAGAAGGCTGAAGGTTCAGGCCCATGCCGGAAATCAACGCGAACAGGAGGGAGCCGAAGTAGGCCAGCGTCACTAAGACGCCGATCATGGAAAGAAACTGGCGTCCCCCCCAATATGGCCTGGTTACTTTGGTCCATCCGTATTGCACGCAGTTCTCCACCGCGCCGCGCTTCCATCGCAGTCGCTGTGACCACAGTTCACGCCACGTGGGCATGACCTCGGTGACCAACGTGCAGTTGGATGGAGATGCGATGCGGTAGCCCAGGGTCAAAAGGGCAAAGGAGAGTTCGTTGTCCTCGGTCAGCACCGAGGTGTCATAGACGCCGCCGTTGCCATTGCCGGGAGGGAGCATGCCCTTCAACCGGGCGGCCACGACGTCCCGCAGTGTCTTGACGCGGAAAAGCGCCGCTGTGCCGGTGACTACCAGGCACTTGCCGTGAAGTCGCTTCACGTCACGCGCGTAACGGGCGTATTCGTTGCGCTGCAGATGGCCAACAAAGCCGCCGCCCGGACCGCCGCTGAACACCCCGCCCACAGCGCCTAGCAGTTCGTCCGCGAGCAGGTTCCTGGTGGCGTTCTCGATGAAGTCGAGGGCCAGTTGCGAGTCGGCATCCTGGACCAGGAACAGGTCCTCCGGGTCAGCATCCGGAAGGAGCTCGCTGAGGGCGAAGTTCAGGGCACCGGCCTTCTTGTCTTTGTTGCCCACGGTGCGCATGACTTCGGCGCCTGAGCGAGGGCAAGCTCTTCGGTGTCATCGGTGCAGTTGTCTGCCACCACGATCACGCGGTCCGGGCGCTGAGTCTGGTTATTCAAGGAGAGCAGCGTCTCTGTGATGCCGGCAGACTCGTTGTGTGCCGGAACCAGGACGGTGACCACCCCCCCGCCTGGCGCCCGGTGGGATCGTCGCGGCCTGACAGCCGTCTCCGGCGCGTTAGCCGGGGCCGGTGCAGCTGCGTTGGCCGTGGTTTCCGTGAGCATTGTGATCCCTCCGTTCAGCGTTGAAGCGTTGACTCACTTAGACTTCCAACGCGAACGCAAGATCAGGGGAGGGAAACCATCAAGGAAGTCTCAAGGTTCCATCAGGACTTTCTGTATGGCGTCACGAACGGGGGGGGTAGGGACCACTGGTGCCAACTTCCCGGTGGAACCCGGACTTGTTCGCGTCACGAGCCGTACAACGCCGCGGAAGGCGTACAACTGCGGGAGGCGCTTAAACGCAAGAGGACGACGTCGGGAAGTCCCGGCGTCGTCCTCTTGCGTAGTTCTTGAGCTGCTTAGCGGTTCAGGCTGACCGTGAAGGTCTTAGGGCCGCTCAGGGTAACTGCGATTCCGCAATTTTCGGCGGCAGCGCGGTGTGAGAGGGATTCAATGGCGGCATCGATGGTGTGGTCGATTGCCGACTTGTCCCAGATTTTCAGCGTGATGGAGTCAGTATGTGTCGTCATTGTCAGTACTTTCACTCAGGCCGTTAACAGCCCCAAGCTTCTTCGCAGGGGGGGCCGCATCCTCGTCGGTGAGGATTGCTGATTCAGCTTGTATGGGAACGAATTCCCTCATTCATGGTTCATGCTGCCCACCACGGTTGACAAGTAAATCCGGCTAAGTGTGACCGATTACACGTTCCTCATGACTCCGTTTAACCGTGCAGGTTAACCGTGGGGACTGCCTCCGGCCGCGGGCGGCACGTCCAGCGTGTAAACCACCAGCTGCACCTTCGGAGCTGGCCGTTCCTTCTCCCGCTCAGGACGGCGGACGTAGCCCAGACGGCGGTATAGGCGCTGGGAAGGTTCGTTGTCGACGGCGGTGTCCAGCACCACGCGCTCTGCGCCCCTGTCGGCCGCAATGCGGGCTGATTCGTCCAGGAGCCTCCGGCCAAGTCCGCTCCGGCGGGCTTCGGGCAACACCGCGAGGAGCCTGAGTTCAACTTCGCCTTCCTCAGCCTGGCGGCTCAACCGGGAGCCGTAGGGGGAGGAGGCTTGCCGTGCCCACCAAGCGTCCGGATTCCTCGTCCTCGGCCACCAGCAGCACACCTTCCGTGCCCGGGCGGCGGCATTCAGCAGGAGACCAAGGCGCTCATCGTCCGGCTGGTGCGCGCCGGGAAGATGGTGACCAAAGCCCTCGTACGTCAGCCGCCCCCCCACGGCGTCGTACTCTTCCTGGCGAGCCTCCCGGATCACGTACGTGCCGGTGACGACGTTTGCTGTGGTGGTCATGGTTGTCCTTTCGGCTGCGGATCGAGTCCGAGGTGGGATTTGAGCGTTGTGCCCGAGTACTCGCGGCGGGCGAGGCCGCGCTCTTGGAGCAGGGGGAATGACCCCCCGGAGGTGAAGCGCTCCAGGTCCTGGGGGCAGCAGGGAGAACATGAGGTTGAAGCCGTCGGCGGCGCCCTCTGCATGCCAGCGTGCCAAAGAACCGGCAACGTGCTGTGGGGTCCCGATGAAGTCATGATTGCGTTTGTCGCCCGTGAGGATCGAGAAGAGATCCTTCAGCGTTACCTCCTCTTCGCGTCCTTGGATCTGCTCTCCGGCAGAGCGAAAATCGGCCTGGGCTGCGCGATGGTGGGAATGCCGGATTGGGCCACGGTGGCGTCCGCTCCGAGCCCGGTGAAATCGACTGTGCCTTCGCGGGTAGGGCCGGTGAAGTACTCCTGGAGAAAGTCCAGGACCTGCTGATCAGTAATGAGGTCGTCCAGCTCCCGGATGCGTTCCAGGGCTTCCTCGCGGGTGTCCGCCACAACGGGTGAAATGGCTTGGTAGACGTAGATTTCGTCGGGATTTCGGCCGAACGTTGCGGCTTGGGCCCGGACTGAATCCCTGTACTTACGTGCTTGCGGGATGTCCGGATGGCTTGCGAACAGGGCATTGGCGAACTTCGCGCCCAGTTTTCGGCCCGGGACGGAAGTTCCCGCCTGGGCCAGCAAGGGGGGAGTGCTGAGGGGGGGAAGGGCCGATGTTGAGTGGACCGGCAACCTTGAAGAACTCACCCTCATAGTCCAGGCGGCTGAGTTTTTGGCGGTCAAAGAACCGCCCGGCTTCCTTGTTGTAGAGGAAGGCGTCCGGGCCCCAGGAATTCCACAGGCCTTGGGTAACCTCAACGAACTCTTCGGCGCGGCGGTACCGGAGGCTGTGGTCAGGATGCTCATCGGCACTGAAGTTGCCGGCCGTGCTATTGGTGAGGTCGCGGGTGGTGACGATGTTCCAGCCGACGCGTCCACCGCTGATGTGGTCCGCCGTCAGGGCCGCACGGGCGAAATTGAACGGCTCATCGTAAGAGGTGGACGATGTTGCGATGAGGCCGATGTTGCTGGTGACGGCGCCGAGGGCTGTGACCAGGCCGATGGGATCGAACCGGTTGAGGATGCCGGGGTTGGATGTCTCGTCGATCGCGAGGGAGTCGCCCAGGAAGATGGCATCAAACTTGGCCTTTTCGGCGATTCCGGCCAGCTCCACTTGGTGCCTGAAATCGATGCTGGCCTGGGGGGGAAAGCCGTTTCGTGGCGCCATGAAGCCAGATGGATGCCCGTGCCCACGAGGTAGGCGAAGAAATGGATCTGCTGGCGTTCGCTGATGAGTGTCTGGTTCATGGGCCTGTTCCTGAATATTCGAAGGGTGCCCGCAACAAGGCGGGCACCTGCAAACAGCTACTTGGTCTTCTTGATGGCTTCTTCTTCGGCGGTGAGGACTTCCTGCAGTTTGGCCGCAGTCCAATCAGCCTTGAACTGCAGGTTGCCGTCATTGAGCTTGGTCACCGAGCTTCCACCTCTGGGGGAGTGGTAGGCATCCACGATCTTCTTCCACGTGGGATCGTCCTTGCGGTCAGCCTTCACCACGAAGCCGTTGATGTAGGGAGCCAGGGATTCCGAATTCAGGTCTTCCTTGAAGATGATCTTCTCGTCCCCCCCAAGCCGCCCTTCTGGGCCTGCGTGTTATTGACGACGGCGGCATCCGTGGTTCCCTTCAGCGCGTTTACCGTCTGGTTGCTGTCCACCGGGACAACCTTGATCTTGCTCGAGGTGATCTCAGCCGGGGTAGACAGGGAGTTACCGCCGTCCTTGAGCTGCAGCAACCCTGCGGTCTGCAGATTCAGCAGCGCGCGGGCCTGGTTGGTGGGGTTGTTGGGAATGGCAACCTCGGCATCGGCCGGGAGCTCCTCAACAGACTTGAACTTCTCCGAGTAGAGCGCCAGCGGGTACACCGCAGTAGCTCCAACCGGAGCCAGCGTGCCGTTGCTGTTGACGTTGAACTGGGACAAGTACTTCAAGTGCTGGAACAGGTTGATGTCCACCTGGCCCTGCTGTGTTGCGGTGTTGATCTGCGCACCGTCGGTGAAGTTCTTGACCTCGAGATCGATGCCCTGGTCCTTCAGTTTGTTCTTCAGGAGAGTCCAGTGTTCCTCGGCGCCGTCGTCCACGCCGATAACCACCTTGGTGTTCGCAGCGGTTGACGAACCACTTGAGGCACCCCCCCGCAGGCCGAGAGCGATAGGGCGGCAATCAGCCGATGGCGGCAACTAACAGGCGGTTCTTCATGATGCTTCTCCGTACAAAGGGTATTGATGCGAATGGAAGGTACGGGGTGTTCCCCCCCCTGCCTCACGCTAGGCAGTTGCCATGGTGAGAATCGAACGTCTTCGCAACACTCCGACGCGCATCGTCAAGGAAAGAAACCGCAGTTCACAGGGGGGTCATTGGGTTCGATACGAGGGCTGGGGCGCTGTTGGAATGGGCATCCAACCAACCCAAAAGGAGGCTCCGGTGAGCGCGATCGTTTCGCTGCGCGGCGTCAGCAAAGTGTTCCCGGTTCAAAGCGGCAACCGGGGGGCAACGCAGCAACCGCGGCAAACACGCGGAGCCGGTACGCGCCGTCAATGACGTCACCTTGGATATTGAAGAGGGGACCGTCGTCGGAATCGTCGGATATTCGGGTGCCGGAAAATCCACGCTGGTGAGGTTGCTTAACGGCTTGGAACGTCCCACTGAGGGGCAGGTCCTCGTCAAGGGGCAGGACATCTCCGCCCTACCCGAAGGCCAGTTGCGCAAAGTCCGTTCCGGCATCGGCATGATCTTCCAGCAGTTCAATCTCCTGAAGTCCCGGACCGTGTTCGGGAACGTCGCTATCCCTTGAAGGTAGCGGGCTGGTCCAAGCAGAAGATCAAGCCCCCCCGCGTAGACGAGCTGCTGGAATTCGTGGGCATCGCGGACAAGGCCGGCTCTTACCCCCCCCGGCGTCTCTCCGGAGGCCAGCAGCAACGCGTGGGAATTGCCCGCGCGCTGGCTAACGATCCGGACATCCTGCTCGCCGACGAAGCCACCAGCGCCCTGGACCCGGAGACCACCCGGGATGTCCTCCGCCTCCTCCGACGCATCAACAAAGAACTCGGCACCACAGTCGTGGTCATCACCCATGAAATGCACGTGGTCCGCGAGATATGCGACACCGTGGTGATGATGGAATCCGGCCGCGTGGTGGAAGCCGGACCAACCTACTCGGTGTTCGCGGACCCCCCAAAGTGCTTCCACCCAACGCTTCGTCTCCACGGCCGTGCATGGCACTCCGGAAGCGGACACGGTTAGCCGCCTTGCCGCAGCGCATCCAGGCCGGCTCGTATCCATTGGCATCTCAGAGGCTGCGCCCACCCCGCTCGTGGCCGCCACCTTCGAACGACACGGCGTGGGATCCAGCGTGGTGTTCGGAGGTGTCACCGAGATCCAGAACAAAATTCTCGGCACACTCACCTACGAGCTCACAGGCAGCGACGCGTCCATTGACGCTGCACTCGCCGACTTAGGCAACGTCACCGCCGTCGAACGCCAAATTCCGACGGCGGCAGCTGCCGTCAGTGCCTCACCGCACCTTCCAGCCCCCGTCCCTGCGAACGCCGGAGAATAGCCATGACCGACTGGACAACGCTCCTGCCCGTGCTGGGCGAATCCTTCCAGCAGACCATCTACATGGTGGTCATCACCGTCCTGCTCAGTGGCGCCGCCGGTCTCGCGTTAGGCGTCACCCTCTACGCCACCCGGCCGGGAAACCTCTTCGCGACACGGGTGTTTTCTCGGTCCTGAATTTCGTGGTCAACGTCATCCGGCCCATCCCCTTCATCATTTTCATCACGGCCATTGCGCCGTTGACCCTGATTATCATGGGCACCACCATCGGCACCACGGCGGCGATCCTGCCCATGGCGCTGATGGCCGGCGTGGTTATTGGACGGGTAGTGGAACAGAACCTGGTAGCGTCCGATCCCGGCGTTGTGGAAGCCGCGCGTGCTGTGGGCGACAGCGGCTGCACATCCTCTGGTCAGTGGTCATCCCCCCGAATCCTTGGCACCGCTGATTCTGGGTTACACGTTCATGATCATCGCCATCGTGGACATGTCAGCCATGGCCGGGTACATCGGCGGCGGCGGCTTGGGCAACTTCGCCATCATGTACGGCTACCAACAGTTCAATTGGGAAGTCACGCTGGTGACCGTCCTGATCATCATCGTCATGGTGCAGGCCGCTCAGTTGCTGGGTAACTTCCTGGCCCAGCGCATCCTTCGCCGCTAACTCTCTGTCAGGAGAACCACAATGCCCATCGAATTCCTCGGTATGGGTGCCGGCAATGATTCCACGGAAACTTCGCCGGCCACCACGTCCTTTTTCGACCCTGACTACGCTGCCCGCATTGCCAGGATCCACGAGGACAACAACTGGGACCACGTCCTGTTCGCCTACAACTCCACTACGCAGGATCCCTCGATCCATGCTGCGTGGGTTGCGGCCAATACTGAACGGATCCAACTGCGGTTGGCGCACCGGCCCAACGTTTCACACCCCCCCACATTTGCGGCCCGGTCCTTCCTGACGCTGGACCACATCGCCCAAGGCCGGTTGACCGTGCACTTCATCACGGGCGGAAGCCAGACAGATCAGGCCCGCGAAGGGGGGGACTTCCTTGCCAAAGACGCACGATACGGCCGGACGCGGGAGTATATGCAGATCGTAAGGCGGGCGTGGTCCGGAGAATCGTTTGATTGGTCCGGCGAGCACTACAGATTCGAGAATTTCGCCAGCGGCTTGGGGCCTTTCAACGGCAAGCGGCCCGGCATCTCGTTTGGTGGTTCTTCCGAAGCGGCCTGGGCTGTGGGCGCCGCTGAGGCAGATATCTATGCGCTCTTCGGCGAACCGCTAGCCGATGCCGCCGGCCAGCAGGAACAGATCCTTGCACGGGCTGCGTCGCTCGGGCGCCGTGAGCCGTTGCGCTGGCAGATAGCCTTCCGGCCCATCGTTGCCGCTACGGACGAGCTGGCCTGGGAGAAGGCCCAAACCGTCCTTGCGAGGCTCGAGTCCCGCCGGGACAACGGCGAGGTCATCGACCCTGTCCGCCACTACAGCCAGAAGCCCGAAGCCGCCGGTACCCAGCGGCTTCTCGCAGCGGCGGAACGCGGCGACCTTCACGACCGCGCCCTCTGGACTGCCCTCGCCAAAGCGGCGGGTGGTGGAGGTGGAAGCGCGACGGCGTTGGTGGGCTCCTACGACACCGTCACGCAGGCGATTCTGGACTACCACGAGCTCGGCTTCGAGATTTTCGGCCTTCGCGGCTACGACTTCGTCCCTGATGCCCTTGAGTTTGGCCAGCACGTGATTCCGCAGCTGAAACAGGAAGTGGCGCACCGGGAGCATGGCCGGACCGCCGAGGAACTCCGGGCAGGCCAGGCAGCGGCGCGGGCACGCGTGTTGGCTGGCGCCTCCTGACCCTCTTTGAGTGGCCTCCGGGCCCAAACCAACCTTTAGTGGTTGTTTTCGATCATCCACAGAGGCAAATCAGGTCAGGAAGGAACGCGATGAACGGCCCAGGAAATCACGCCAAACGTTCTGCCTCTGGCTTTGCCTGGGCGCAGGATTCATCACGCTCCTTGACCAGTCAATGTTCGTGCTGGCGGTTCCCGCGATGTCCGCCTCGCTCCACGCCGATTCAGGCTCTGTGCAATGGATCCTGGCGAGCTACTCACTGGCGTTTGGTGTTGCGTTGGTTCCCGCGGGCAGGCTTGGGGACATTGTCGGCCGGAGAACCCTCTTCATCGCAGGCATTGCTGTTTTCGGCGCATCGAGCCTGCTGGGCGGCCTGGCCACGGACCCATCACTGGTCATCATCGCCAGGCTCCTCCAAGGGCTCGGCGCGGGAACCCTGAATCCGCAGGTGCTTGGCCTCCTGCAGGACGTCTATTCCGGGCCCGACCGCGCCAAAGCCTCGGTGCGTACGCTGCCGCCGGGGGGGGTTCCGCTGCGGTCTGCGGCCCGCTGATCGGCGGACTCGTCCTCTCACTGGGCGACCCGTCAATCGGCTGGCGGATCCTGTTCCTGGCGAATGTTCCCTTGGTGCTGGTCCTGGTTCCACTGGCCTTTCGGCTCCTCCCGCGGCCGGCCAGCCAAGACCCGCGAAACGGCACGGCGAAGCTCGATCGACATCCTGGGCGCATTGTTGCTCGGCGGTGTGGTGATCGCCTCGCTCATCCCGACAATCTACGGTGCAGGCACTATTGCCGTGACGTCGCTGGCGATCGGCGGGGGGGTGCGCTCCTCGCCTTCGCCGGTTGGGAAATTCTCTACCACCGGCGCGGCAGAACTCCATTGATCAGTGCCGCGCTGATGAAATCCAGAGGCTATGCCTTGGGCACTGTTGTGGCGCTCTGCCAGTTCGGTGTCGGTGCCGGAATGGCCGCTGTGACGGCGTTCTACTTCCTTGCCGGGAGCGGGATGGCTCCTTTGGCAGCTGCAGCCATCCTCGCGCCGCAAGCAGCCGGGATGCTGTTGGCGTCCAGCTTCAGTTGGCGCTTCGTCGCCCGATACGGACGTGGTGGGATCGTCTTCGCGCTCGTGGGCAGTCTGGCCTGCTTGGTAGCCAAGGACCTTTTCGTGCAAGGGCTCGACGGCGGGACAGCGGCCCTTGCCGTGGCCGCCGTCGGGCTCTTCCAAGGAGTGGCGACCGGCCTGGTAGTCGCACCGAACCAGGCACTGACTCTCGCTCACGCACCCGTAGGCGCCGCCGGAGTGGCAGCAGGTTTCTACCAGCTCAGCCAACGTTTTGCTGCAGCACTATGCTCGGCTGCGGCGGCGGGCATGTTCCTGGACGCGCACCGAGCGGCCACCGGCGAAGCGTCAAAGGATGCCTTCCACCAAGGCATCGTCATGTGCTGCATTCTGCTTGGTGTCGCCTTGCTTGCGGGCGGACTCGACTGGCTGCGTGAGGCGCGGGACCGCAGAAACAGAAATGCCGTCGTCGTGACTTCCGGAAAGGAAGCCCCGACGACGGCGGCAGGTACTCAGCGCTCTGAAGCCACCGAAGCGGTTGACGCCTGAGCTGTTGTCGGGGGGGCTGTTCCAAGGGGGGGCGCAACCGTTGGACCCGTGGTGGGGGGACGCCGGCGTCGCGCAGGCCGGGAACCCTCCATCCACGTGGACTGCGTTGGCATAGCCGAGGACCTTGAGCTTCTGCGCGACGGGACGTGAGCCGTTCACGGAGCCGCAGAACACCACGATCTTTTGGTCTTTCCCGCTGACCTGCGCCAAACGATGGGCGGAATCAGGGTTGAAGTCCTCCTCAACATGCTCGCGGTTGACCACCACGGCACCAGGAACCGCGCCTGTGCCGGCGCGGCCGCCTTCGCTGCGGACATCGATCAGTAGGGCGCCCTCTTCGATGAGCTTTGCTGCTTCATCAGCGGTGATCAGCTGGGTATCCTGCACTTCGGTTTCGATGGACATATTGCTCCCTTTGTATTTGGTGGTTGGTAATCCGGAAAACTAGAGACCCCCACGCCTCGGCGAGCAATTGGTACGAGCTCTGCCGGTCGGCGTGGTGGTGGGCAATGGTGGTGATCAGGAGTTCCTGGGCTCCGGTTGCGTGTTGCAGCGCGCGTAGCTTGTGGCTGACTTGGTGGGGGTCGCCCACAAAGCGGGTATCCACACGGTCTTTGGTCAGCTCCTCGGCTTCCGCGTCCAAGGGAAGATCAAGGGCATCGTCCGGCGAAGGGTAGGGGGGGATGGCGCCCTGGCCGCTGCGGATACGGTAAACCCACTGGGCGTAGCCGCGGGCCAAGCGCTGAGCCTGGTGTTCGTTCGGGGGGCTACCAACACGTCCGCCGAGACGATCACCTGCGGTTCCTGCAAGGCGGCGGACGGTTCGAAGTGGGACCGGTACTCAGCTATGGCGTCCAGTACGCCTGCCGGTGCTACGTGGTAGTTCGCGCCGAAGGGAAGACCCAGCTTGCCAGCGAGCCGGGCACTTGGTCCGGCTGTTGAGCCGTGGATCCAGAACTGCGGCGCCTGGCCAAGGGCCGGTGTTGCCGTGACTTCCTCGCCGTGCTTCGTCCGATAGTCGCCTGTGAAAAACCCGATAATGTCCTGCACGTCGGTCTCGAAATTGTCGGTATCGCCAGGGACTCTGCCAAGCAGTTCCCCCCCCTGCAGCCGGAACTTCCGGGGGGGAAGGACGGCACCGAAGATAGGGCGTGGGGAGGGGGGGATCAGCAGACCGTCAATCACACGGTCGCCGGCAGCGGCCACATCAGCTGCAGGCACCACCCCAGGTGCCGGTTCGCTGGGAGACTTGGGCGGCCCGGAGCGACCAAAGCCGAGGTCCAAACGGTCGGGAAAGACCGCGGCGAGCGTTCCGATGCTCTCCGCAATCTGAAGCGGCTTGTAGTTTCCCAGCAGGGTGGCCGCAGTTCCCACGCGGATGGTCTTGGTGGCCGACGCCACCAGACCGGCAAGGATGTGCGGAGCAGAACCAGCAACGCCGGTATTGAGGTGGTGCTCGGCCAACCAGTAACGCGAATAGCCGGAAGCCTCTGCGGCGGCGGCAAGGTCAAGGGTGCTGCGCAAAGCCTCGCCGGGGGTCTGCCCGGCTGACACCGGACTTAGGTCAAGGACGGACAGGGGAGTAACTGAAGGCTTCGGCATGGCACGACACTACGGAGCGCAGTGCCTCAGCCAAAGCGGATCCGTCACCCCGCTCAACGGGGCTAAATCCAGCGAAATCCGGCGAAACGGACCGTCATAAGGACCTCCGGCTACGAGTCTGCGATCCCTGCAACATTTGCTAAGACCCCCGGTACAAATCCGAACATTCCCCAACGAATTCGCACAGCTATTTCTTGTCAAACTCTTGACCGGGGGGGGAATGAGGCACTGGTAAACCTTGGGGGGGCGGAAAGCGTTTTCTCATGCCGCGGCACCATCGCCCCAAGGTTGGAGGCGGTTCTGTTCGCGGTGTGTGAAACGTTCCAATCAAGGTGTGGCAGATCCCCCTGCCGCCCAGCATCAAAGGAGATGTTCTTTGGCTTACCCCTCGAAATGTTCCTACCGCAGTACCCGTAACCGGACTTGGAAGGCCGTTCCCATGGCGGCTTCTGCTTCACTTGCCGCTGCCGCCATCGCGCTGACGGGCGTCCCGCTCGCTCAAGCAGCCCCCCCGCCCAACTCCCGCAAGCAGCGCAAGCCGGCCTCCCCCCGGCGTCGTGCCTGCTGGGAAGGATCCATCCACCCTCAAGCGGCAAGTGGAGAACCTGGACCGGGCGCCGGTTGCTGTCCTGACGGATCAGGGCGTCACGGTGAGCTGGCGCATGCTCGGCCTGGATAAGGACAGTGTCGGTTTCCAGGTCCTGCGCGACGGGTGAACATCACCCCGGAACCCCCTCCGAAATGCCACAATGTTCGTGGACCCGGATGGAACGGCGGAGTCCAACTACGTCATCAAGACCGTCGGGAATGGGCAAGGCGAGGACAAGCTGAGCGAAGCGGTGACGCCGCTGGCGCAGAACCATGTGGCCATCAAGCTGGACAAGCCGGCCGATGGAGTGACGCCTGACGGGAAGCCCTACACCTACTCCGCCAACGATGCGACTGTCGCGGACCTCGACGGTGATGGCAAATATGAGGTCATTCAAACCTGGGCACCTTCCAACGCCAAGGACAACTCCCAGTCCGGATACACGGGCAACGTCTACGTGGACGCCTACAAGCTCGATGGCACCAAGCTGTGGCGCATTG
Source organism: Paenarthrobacter nitroguajacolicus JCM 14115 (assembly GCA_001313365.1). Next base: position 10,917 of record BBFS01000043.1, on the reverse strand, counting down.
ACCTGGGCCGCAACATCCGCGCCGGCGCGCATTACACCCAGGTCTTGGCCTACGACTTCGACGGCGATGGCAAGGCTGAGGTTTCCCTCAAGACAGCCGATGGCACCCGCGATGCCGCCGGAACGGTCATCGGGAACGCCGACGCCGACTTCCGCAACAGTGCCGGTTACATACTTTCCGGTCCTGAATTCCTGACCGTCTTCAAGGGCGGGACCGGCACCATCATGGACACTGTGGCCTACGAGCCCCCGCGTGCACTGTCGGCGGCTGGGGGCGACAACTACGGAAATCGCGTAGACCGCTTCCTGGCCGGAGTGGCCTACCTCGACGGGGTGCATCCATCAATGATGGTCAGCCGCGGCTACTACACGCGCACCGTCCTGGTCACCTACGATCTGGTGGACGGCAAGCTCGTGAAGCGCTGGACCTTCGATTCGAACCTTGCCGGGGGGGATGAATACAAGGGGGGGCAGGGTAACCACAATTTGTCTGTTGCTGACGTGGACCAGGACGGCAAGGACGAGTTCGTCTTCGGTTCCATGACCATCGACGACAATGGCCAGCCTCTTTACAACACCAAGCTTGCCACGGCGATGCCATACACACCAGCGACCTCGACCCGTCCAGGCCTGGGCTGGAGACGTTCGCCGTCCACGAGAGCATGAGCCAGAGCGGCAACCGTGAGCAACATTCCGCGACGCCGCTACCGGTGAAGTCCTCTGGAGCATCCCCGCGGCCAGGGACACCGGTCGCGGTGCGGCAGGTGACATCGATCCCCGCTATGCCGGGGGCGGAAGGCTGGGCCGTCGGAGGTACGGCCGCGTGGGATTCACCCGTTGGTCAGTTGGTATCGGCCAAGGGCGAGCTGATCGCCGGGAAGATCCCCCCGCCGCGAACTTCCTGGCATGGTGGGATGGTGACCTGCTCCGCGAAATTGTGGACCACGACTATGACGCAACGTTGTCCCGCGGCGTTCCCACCATCTCCAAATGGAACTGGGAAACCGAGTCCAGCGATCGGCTCCTGACTGCCGAAGGTGCACGCAGTAACAACACCACCAAGGGCAACCCGTCAATCCAAGCGGACATCCTGGGTGACTGGCGCGAAGAGATCGCCTGGCCGTCCACCGACAGCAGCGAGTTGCGGATCTACACCACTACGGCCCCCCCACCGAGGTTCGCCTGAGGACCCTCATGCATGACACGGTCTACCGCACAGCTGTGGCCCGCGAAAACGTCGCCTACAACCAGCCTCCGCACCCGAGCTTCTTCATTGGTGAGGGTATGCAGGCTCCGGCGATTCCCGACGTCGTCTACACGGGGGGGACCAGGAAGTAGCCGGTTCCCTGCCGGCGAAGACCCTTTACAACAGGGTGCTTAACAAGTGAATGCCGCCCGGGTCGCGTTGAACCCGGGCGGCATTCACTCTTTGGGGGGGCTTACCGCTGTCCCGGCAGCCCACCTAGCGGCGGGATGAAGCCTGGGCCGCGGTCCTCGTCGTCGTGCCGTTCGGCGGCACTGCGGGTGTCGCTGTCAGCGGTTTCATCGGAGTCGCCCTCAAGGTCTACCAACCCGTTGGTTTGGTCAAAGACGTGGGTGACGGGATCGACGATCGGCGGCGAATCCGAGGTGGGGGGGGTGCCGGAAGTCCCCGTGGCGGTGGCGCTGGCCTCCGGTGCCTGCTTCTCGATGTACTCCTTGAACTTCTTCAAGTCTGACTCAGCCTGCCTTTCAACAATGTGCAACTTGTCTCCCAGGAATTCGAGGACGCCGTGCGGTTCGTATTCCAGGGACAGATGCAGGGACGTCTGGCTGGGGGGGCCCGCCTCCTTGAAATCAACCCAGCCGGCATTCTTGGCACCCTCGACGGCGGCCCAGGCCACAGCGCGGTCCACGTCCTGCTGAACGATCTTGGCCTCCCAGCGGCGATGGACGCCCGCTATTTCGGCCACCCATTCCAGCCGGTCGTCGCTGAGCCGTGTCACGCGCTCGACCCCGCCCATGAAGTGCGGAAAGTCCTCGTACTTGGTCCACTGCCTGTAGGCCGTACTGACCGGAACGTTGACCATGATGGTCTTGTTCACTTTCGTGGTCATCATGTCCTCCTACTCGATATTGATCAGCATACTTACATTATCGAGCTTTTGGGAGGGTAATAACAGGCCCGGTCAGCCCAAACGCTCTCTCACCTAACGGCCCCTTCCGCCCAACGCTCTATCACCGGGTGATAGAGCGTCGGCGGAAATGGCGCGTTAGGTGAGAGAGCGTCGGGAAGGACTGCACACGCGGCAGGCACAGAAACTAGGAGATCACCCGGCCATTCTGGATGACGTACTCAAGATGCCCGGAGATGTCGGCCAGCACGGAAATATCCGCAACAGGGTCGGCCCCAAGGACCAGCATGTCGCGTCCGCACCAGGCGAGATCACGCCAAGTTCACCTTCGCGCTCAAGCAGGAGGGCCGCCGTCGTGGTTGCGGAGCGGATGGCGTCAATTGCCGGCTGGACCTTGCCGAGCAGCCTGAACTGCTCGTTCTGGTGTCGGTGCATCCCGCCCAGGAGGTCCGAACCGAAAGCCATTTTGACTCCCGCTTCGTGGGCGCGGGCGATCGCTTCGAGTCCGCTGGTGAGTACGGAATCCACTTTGGCCCACATTTCCTCCGTGAGCCCGAATTCCTTGCCCTCTTCCTTCAGCGCCCAGTAGGTGACAAGGGTGGGGACCAGGAAAGCGTCCTTTTCCAGGAATAGCTTGAGGCTCTCGTCGTCCAACAGGTTGCCGTGTTCGATCGAGCGGACGCCTGCTTCCAGGGCGCGGTTGATAGCGCGGGCGGTGTAGGCGTGGGGCGGCGACGTAGCGGTTGGCGGCTTGGGCCTCTTCCACGGCGGCGCGCATCTCTTCCATGGAGTACTGGTGGAGTCGATGCGGTCCGTGGGAGAAGAGACGCCACCGGATGCATGATCTTGATGTGGTGGGCGCCCTTGCGGATCTCGTCGCGAGCGGCGGCGCGGACCGCATCCACGCCGTCGGCCACGCGACCGATGCCGCAACAGCCGCGTCCGTTGGGGTCATGGTCTTCGCCTGGCAGGCGCATATCGCCGTGACCGCCGGTCTGGCTGAGCGCGTGTCCGCAGAAGTGGATCTTCGGACCCTCGAGCAGACCTTCCTCCTGAGCCATCGCCAGTCCAAAATCGGCGCCGGACAGGTCTCGGACAGTCGTGAAGCCGCGACGCAGCATCTGTCCCATGATCCGGGCCGTCTGCGCGTAGACGTAGGACGCCGGGGGGTGTAGGTGAGTGAACGGAAGTCGGCGCTGGAGGCCACCACGTGGACGTGGGCATCGATCAGGCCGGGGGATAACAAATTTACCGGTGCCGTCGATGACCCGCGCGCCGGAGGGCATTTCGGCGTTCGGCCCGACGCTGCTGATCTTTCCGTCAACGCTTACGACGTCGGCAGTGGAGTAAGTGCCGGCCTCGACGTCCAGGACGCTCGCGTTGCGGATGACCAACGGGGTGGTTTCTGGGGTGGTACTCACGTTAAACGGTGTCCTTCGCGGGGGTTTCGGGGGCTTTGGTGGGATGCGCTTCAAAGGCCTGAACCAGTTCAGCCCGGTTTGCGTTGATGACGTCGACGGCGGTTTCCACACTTTCCTGCGTGTACTTGCCTTCTGCGTCCAACAGGGCCAGGACGCCCACAACATTGTGCTGCTGGTCGAGGACGGGCACGTTGATGACGGCGCCGCAGCCCAGTTGCTGGATGAGTCCGGAGTCTGAAAAGACTTCCCGTAGCGCTTCCAGATCGGGGGGGGCGAGGAACGGCTCCTTGTCCTCAATGACCGTTCCCAACCAGCCTGGGGGGGAGATCTCTACGGTCTTCTCGCCGCCTACCGGGTATTCGGCCGGGTGGCTGGTGAAAAGGCGCTTCAGGCTGGAGCGTTCCGGAATCCACTGCAGGGCGGTGAACAGAACGACTCCTGGTCCCTGCTGGATTGCATCGAAGGTCTGCTGGAAAACTGCGTCTGCATTCATCGCTTTCACTTGCTTCCTGCCGCGGCCGGGTCATGTTCGGCGCGGGCGTGATGTCCTCCAACGACTTGCCCGCTGTGGAGGCGCCGAAGATCATGACGCCCAGCACGCCGATGGTCAGTACCACCGTGGTCATGGTGAACACTCCACCGAAGCCAAGGGAAGCGGCGAAGATGCCGATGATGGACGGAGCCAGGATGCTGCCGATACGGCCTACCGCGCTGGCCAGGCCGACACCTGTGGCACGCATCCAGGTGGGGAAGAGCTCCGGAGTGTAGGCGTAGACGCCGGCGTAGGTTCCGTTAAGGAAGAAGGACAACGTTGCGGCTGCTACGAGGATCATGCCGGAGTCGTTGGATTGGCTCAACCAGAAGGCGCTGATGGCCGATCCCGCCAAGTACAGGGCAATGGTGTTCTTACGGTCAATCCGGTCACACAACCAAGCGGCGGAGAAGTAGCCCGGGATCTGCGCCAGATAAATGAGGATGGAGAACTCGAAGCTCTTGGTGATGGTGATGCCGCGGCCTACAAGGAGGGTGGGAATCCAGGAGAAGAAGCCGTAGTAGGAGAACGTGATGACGAACCAGATCAACCAGATCACGGCGGTCCGGCGACGCATGGCCTTGGACCACATGAACTTGAGAGCGTTCCAGATGCTGATCTTCTGCTCGTGTTTAGTGATCTCTTCCTCGGCAGGCGGCAGGGGCGCGAGTGGTTTGCCGGTCGCCTTCACTACGCTCTGCTCAAAACCATCCACCACTTCCGTGGCCTCAGCTATGCGGCCACGACTGATGAGGTATCGCGGTGATTCCGGCAGGCTGCGGCGCCACCAGAGAAGGAGCAGGATGGGAATTGCAGTGATCACCTGCGCCCACCGCCAGCCGTCCTCGCCCAGCGGGACAACGAAGCGGCCGATGAGTGCAGCGCCCACGAAGCCGAAGGAGAAGAAGCCGGCCAAGGTTCCGATGAACCAGCCGCGACGCCTCGGAGGAATGAACTCGGAGAGGAACGGCGCAATGATCACACTTTCAGCACCTGCACCCAAACCTGCAAAGATCCGTGCAATGAGGAAGACTTCAAAGTTCGGGGGGGCCATGGCCGCCACCACTGACATGACGCAGTAGAAGGCGAGTGCCCAGAGCATGACCTTCTTACGGCCAAAGCGGTCGCCCATCCAGCCGGCCAGGATTGCGCCGAAGAAGAAACCGAACGGGGCCGCCGAGCCCACCAAGCCGAGGCTGGCGGTGTTGAGGCCCCACAGTTCCTGGATGCGCGGGAGCAGGAAGGCGACCACTGCCCCGTCCATACCGTCGAACGAGTAGCCGAGGCCTCCGATCAGGAGAAGCTTGTAGTGTGGTCGACTGAGAGCCAGACGATCCAGGCGTGCTGTGAGAGACATGGTGATTCCTGCCAAAGTGGGCCAAGTTGTACATTTTTAGGAATATGCACGGATCTGTGCAGAAGCGATGTATCGAAGTTACGGCCAAAGTGTGAGGTAGGTCAATAGGTGGAAGAAGATTTCGACTCGTCAACGTTGACCGAGTGGCTGGATAGTCGCGTCCAGGGGGGCGGAAGCTCGCGGCGCGCCAAATGCAAGTGATCGGCATCCTCCGATCCCAGCCCCGGCTTGCGTCCTACGGCTCCGTCAGCGACATTGCCGCAGTGGCCGCCTCGAACGCCTCAACCGTGACCAGAACCGCGCAAACACTGGGATTTAAAGGGTGGGCGGACTTTCAATTTGAGCTGCGCTCGCGGTTCCTGGCGTCGCTGAGCGCAGTGGAGGTTGCGGCCGAACACAACGGCCACATCAGCAGTCCTGCGCAGGCAGCAGTATCTACTGACCGGGCGAATCTGGCGCATTTCGAGCGCACCTTGGACGCCCACACTCTCCATGATATTGCGAAGGCGATAGCGGGTGCGCGGCAAACTTTCATCGTCGCGGCAGGAAGTTACGCCATCCCCCCCGGCAAGGCGCTGGAGCACAACGCGATCATTGCCGGCTACAACGTTCGGCTCCTTGATGCTGACGTTGCGGCACTCACCAATGCCATTGCGCGGCTCGGGGCAGAGGACCTGGTGATCGCCATCAGCCTTTGGCGGGTCTATGACAGCACCATGCGGGCTGTGGACATCGCCCACAATCTTGGCACGCCCATCGTTTCGATCACTGACAGTGCGGGATCGCCTGTGGCGGTGCACGCTGACCATCGGATTGTGGTGCCCACCGAGGGTGCCGGCTTCTTCCCATCCCTGACAGGTGCGGTGGCCGCGGTCCAGGCGATCGCCGTCGAGCTTGCCTCCTTGGACCGCGAACGCTCCAACCAGAACATCGCCGCCTCGGAGCGGACCTGGGATCAGATGCGTATCATGCATCCCCCGCTCAAGTTCCTAGGTCCGCCTCCTCAGCGGGGGGGCGGTGGGCCGCGCAAGTACTCTCGCGCCGCGATAATTCATCCTCGACACCCACATCCGGGCGTCCCCCCGGTGAATTTGCGTGTCGCCAGCAAAAAGATGCCGACGACGGCGGGTGCCTCCCGTCGTCGTCGGCGTATGGTTAAGTCCCGGCTGCCTCTCGAAACGGACCAGTGTCATGGCGCGATTGATCATCATGGGCCTCCGGGTTCCGGCAAAGGCACGCAGGCGGAGCATATCGCGCGGCATTTTGGGATCCCTGCCATTTCTACTGGTGAGCTGTTCCGCGCCCACGTCCTCGAGAAGACGGAGTTGGGTGCTGAAGCCAGCGGATACATGGATCGCGGCGAGTTTGTGCCGGACCACGTCACCACGGCCATGCTGAGGGTGCGGCTTGAAGAAGCCGATGCCGCGGCCGGTTTCCTCCTGGACGGCTACCCCCAGGACCGTCATCCAGATCGGTGCGCTGGACGAGATCCTCGCTGATCGGCAGCAAGCCCTTGAAGTGGTCCTCGAACTAACGGGTTCCGATGATGAACTCATTGCCCGGATGTTGCTCCGAGCGCAGGAAGAGGGGGGGCGTGCCGATGACACGGAACCCGTGATCCAACGCCGTCTGGAACTGTACCGTGACGAGACGCAACCGGTGCTGACGGCTTACGCGCACCGCGGGATTCTGCTCCGTATTGATGGATCCGGGCAACGGGAAACGATCACGAAGGCAGCGATTGCCGCGTTGGATGGAGCGCTGAGGGGATAGCCGCTGGCGGGTTAGCTGCTGGCGGGTTAGCCGCTGGCGGCAGTCGGAAGCTCGGCAGGGGGGGGCAGCTCAGCTGCAAGGGAGCGCAGATACGCGGCGAATCCTTCCGGAGCACGGGCGTGCGTCCGCCCCCCCGAGGTCAAAACCCGGATGGTGTCCGTAGCGGTGACCGCAAAACCATGCCGGCGGAGCCGCTCCACCAGGACGCGGTCCTCGTGGGCGCGCAGCGCCGGGAAGCCGCCTGCAGTGAGATAGGCCGAGGCACGGATGCCCAGATTGGCACCATAGATGTGCTGGTGATCCTCCCGAAACGGATGGAGTTCCAGCCAACGACGATGGATGGCGGGATCCATGTCTGCCGGATCGGTTCCACCGATCCAAGAATGGCGTCCGCTCCCGCGCTGGCCAGTTCCACTTGCCGTGTCAACCAATGCTGCGGAACGGTGGAATCGGCGTCTGTGGTGGCCAGCCAGATACCCTCCGGCCCGTTCGCTGGCAGGCATTCCAATGCCGTGCGGAAACCGAGATCCCGGCTCGCCCCCCCGTGCTTCGGAGCTTGACGTTGACCACGCGGAAGCGAGGATCGTTGGAGACATGCGCGGCGGTGATCTCAGCCGAACGGTCACAGCAGTTATCCAACACCACAACGATCTTGGCTTCCATGGCGCGGTGTTGCCGTTCCAGCGCATCAGCGGCCGTCTTCAGCGCGAGCAGGGCTTTGCCGATGTGTTGCTCCTCGTTGTGCGCAGGCATCACCACTCCCACGCTCTTGATATCGCGTCCGCCAGGCACGGTTATCCTGTCCTGCCCGGAGCGAGAAGGACCTCCAGCATGAAATCCTTCTCGCGGTAGAGTCCGTGCGTTGACCAGCCGGGTTGGTTGCGGGCCATCGCATGGACCGCCTCCGCATCCAATTCCCATCCGGAGATGGGGTGCCGCCAATGGCACAGGAGCAGTGTGCCGCCGGGACGGGTGGATGCTTCGATATTTGCCAGTAGTTCGGTGAGCTCATCCGGCGAAAGGTAATAGCCCGTCTCGGACAACACCACCAAATCGAAGGTACCTCGGGCCACTCGCCGGGCATTGTGAGGTGTCTTGCCTCCGCGGATGGGAACTGGGAAAGCCGCTCAGTTGCCTGGGCAAGTGCAGCACTGCTGGCGTCCACAGCCAGGAACTGACCGCAACGTTTTGCGAGCTCCTCGCTGAGGGTGCCAATGGAGCAACCTATTTCCAGGCCGGATTCATAAGATTCCTCCGGAAGTGCGGCCAAGGTCAGTGCCCTTTTGCGCCGTTCATACCAGCTGGTGGTGTAACTCCACGGATCGTCTTCCTTGGCATGGACCTCGTCGAAGATCCGCTCAGCGTCTGCGGCACTGTTGCTGCCCGCCTTGGAAGGATGCCAGGCGAAGGTTTCCCACGGCCTCTTGAAATGCTCAAGGAAGCCGTCCGACAGTAGCGTCTCATCGCCCGGCTTACTGGACAGCGGCTGCGTTTGCGAGGCGTGGGCGCTCATGGCGTTGGCCTTGGCTTGCTGTTCGTGGTTGTTCAATGGGACCCGAACCCACGACTCCCACGTTGCGTCATCCGGTCGTGACCATAGCCAATACCAGATGGGATATTCCAGGAGCCCGTGGCCGTCCTTGGTTGCGACTTCCGCGGCGACAGTGCCCAAAACGTCATGGTCCGTGTGCCCATCAGCACGGTACGGGGCCACAAGCACAACGTTCTCCGCGGCGTGGCCGAAGGACGCGACGGCTTCCCTGACGGCTTTCGCGATGACCTCGGTGTGGGCCGCAAGTTGCCCATCGGGAAGTTCCAGAAACCGCCATGTGGCGCTGGGAGCCAGCCCGGACACTCCCGTGTCGAACTCCGTGAGCCTGACAGCGGCAAGCTGTTCCGGCGTCGTGGTTTGTGAGTCCGGGTGCGACGCTTCGCCTGCAGTGCACAGCAAGAACTGCACTTCAGCTCCGGCTGTATGAAGTTTGGCCAGGAAGCCACCGGCGCCAAGAGATTCGTCGTCCGGGTGCGCGGCCAGCACCACGAAGGCTGTGGCCGCAAGTTCGGACGGATCCAACGGCAATTCCGGCAGGGCTGCAACTCCGCTGGCCGCCCATTCCGACTCGACTGTCCCGGTGTCCGTGTGCGAGAAAGCTACCACCAGCGGTCCCCTTTCAGAGCCAGTGCGCCCAGTTGGGCATCGTCCCTCATGGCGTGATGCTGCCGGATGTACAGCGACAGGTCCGCCATGCGCTTTCCATACGTCTCGTTGAAAGCCAGCGGCCCGGGACCGAGGTTTTGCGACACCAGCATTTGAACACGCTCGACGGCGGCGGCAACAGTCCCGCGCACACGAAGGGCTTCGCTCCAGGCGCTCGGGCCGTCAGGATCTGAGCCCTCCAACTCGCCGGCGTCGATGCGTTCTGCAGCGACTGCAAGATAGCCGGTAGCGGACGTGATGATCCGATCGATTTCGCCTAGGGAAGCCAGTGCAATCTGATCGGGTTCGCGCCCGTTGTCTGCGGCTTTGGCCAGGGCAGTTGCAAAATCACGCGCCACCGCGACGGCGCCACCCAGCCAGCATGCAGCCACGCCCATGCCACCCCATGCGAAGCCGGGACGCTTGAAATACCAGTCCTCTTGGCCCACTGGCTGGGCTGCGACCTGGTCAAAATGGACTGTCCCGCTGGGGATTTCCTGCAGGCCGCGGCTGGTCCACTGAGGCGTTTCGCAGGTAACTCCCGGGGGGGCCTTCAGATTCACGGCGAAGGCACGCCGGCTGTTATCTCCAGCGTGCGCGGTGATCACGGCATGGTCCAGCTGCGCGGCCAGCGAACACCACGGCTTTGATCCGTTGAGTACGTAGTTGCCGTCGGCATTGCTCTTGGCTTCAAGCTTCATTCCGGGGGCCTTCCGCTGCGAAGACTCCCCCCCAGGCCCCCCCTTTTTGTTCGCCGTCGGCTCCGGCCTGGGTTTCGGCTCCGGCTTGGACTCCGGCTTGGACTCCGGCTTGGACTCCGGCTTGGGCGAGGATCGCCAGAGCATCGAGGTGCGGTTCGAGCACTCGCCCGGCCGCGACATCCACTGCTGTTACGGAAGCCAGGAACTCCCAGAGTTTAGCGGTGTTTCCCTCGCCTGGTTCTGGCGCTGTCTGTCCAATATCCTCCGCGATGGCCAGCAACGCCGGCACGTCGCCTACCGCTGCCCGCACTTTTTTGAGCACGGGTTCCAGTGCTTGCAGCTGCGCGGGCTCAGAACTAATGCGGACGGGCTGGGCTTTGGAGTCGCTCATGAGACCCAGCCTATTCTAAGGAGCCTTAGGGTCTTGCCATTGTGGACCTCCAACGCACTCCACCCCCCCACGAAAGTTCCCATTGGTCCCAACATGAAGCCGCATCTTCACAGCTTTTGTCATGCTTGTCACATCCGTTTGTCATTAACGGTGACAGGTTCCGTAGCTTGGAAGGGTCAGCAGTCCCAAGCCAGGAGTAACCATGCCGCAGTCCAACCAATCCGCCACCGTTCCCGCCGACTCACACAGCCCGCCAGGAACCAAGGCCCGTAAGCCCACCTTCCTGAACAACCTCGGCGCGGACCTCCCGGCGTCCCTCGTCGTCTTCCTGGTCGCCCTTCCTCTTTCCCTGGGCATCGCCGCCGCCTCCGGCGCTCCCGTCATGGCGGGCCTCATCGCCGCAGCCGTCGGGGGGGGCGTCGTCGCGGGCAG
>BBFS01000042.1 GCA_001313365.1 Paenarthrobacter nitroguajacolicus JCM 14115 | reverse complement strand
CCGTGTTTCAGGCAACGGTTCTGTCCTCGGGCATGCAGCGCCGGGCCTGTCGCCGAACCTGCGGCCTTTGGCAGTGCCGCGTCATCGTGGGATTGGGCGGGATCCAGGGGCGAAGCAGGCAACGGCAGTGGAAGTACTTTGTCGTCCTGGTTCACGTTCCGCAAGATCCAGTACGGCAAGGAAATCCTGCTCGGCGCAGCCTTGCTCTTGGTTGCTGCGATCCTGATCGCCCGCCAGTTCGGCGTCGACGTCCCTTTGGGGACACTCATTCCGGCGGCCGCCATCCTCGGTGGCGCAGCGATTGCCTGGATGCAGCTCGATGAGACCCGCAGGGCCGGCCTGGTGGACAAGACGAAGGCCGACCAAGCCGGCGGATGGACGCGCTTGGCAGCGGGATTGGCCCTAGTGGTGGCCGGCGTCCTGGTGATGGTGTCCGGTTCAGGGTCGTGGGAGCAGACGTGGCTGGCGCTCCTTGCCTCTGTCGCTGTCCTGGGCGGTGTTGCTTGGTATTGCTGCCCTGGGGGGGCTGAAGTTCTGGAAGGACCTTGAAACGGAACGGGCCGGCAGGGTCCGCGAAACTGAACGCGCAGAGATCGCTGCCCACTTGCACGACTCCGTCCTTCAGACCCTGGCACTCATCCAGCGCCGGGCGGGCTCCGAGCAGGACGTCATCCGGCTCGCAAGGGCCCAGGAACGCGAACTCCGTTCCTGGCTGTTCAGTGATCCCGCCAAGGAATCGGGCCTTCTGGCAGACAGGATCAAGGCCGTGGCGGCAGAAGTGGAGGACTCCCATGGACATGCCGTTGAGGTAGTCACTGTAGGGGGACACCGACATGACGGACCGGCACGAGGCCTTGGTCCAGGCAGCCAGGGAAGCCATGCTCAATGCCGCCCGCCATGGTGGCGGGACAGTGTCCGTTTACTTGGAGAGCACTGCCGGTAGTACGGAGATCTTCATCAAGGACCGCGGCACGGGCTTCGACCTGATGCTGTCCCGGATGACAGGCTGGGCGTTAAGGAGTCGATCATCGGCCGGATGAAGCGGCACGGCGGCACGGCGGTCATCAACAGCAGCAGAGATGGAACGGAAGTCCGATTGGCCCTTCCATCAATAAGTCCGGACGCCAGCGAGCAGCGGAATGGTGAGCAGCGGAACGGCGACCTGCGGAATGCCGAACATCGGAATGGAGAAACAAAGCAATGAACAACAGCCCTGAAAGTGGTGTCGGACGCAGGGTGCGTGTGGTCATCGTGGACGACCACACCATCTTCCGTTCCGGTTTGAAAGCGGACCTCGACGAACGCATGGATGTGGTGGGCGAGGCCGGCACCGTGGAACAGGCCATTGCCGTCATAGCCGGGACCCGCCCTGAAGTCGTGCTCCTGGACGTGCACCTCCCGGGCGGATTGGGCGGTGGCGGACGTGAAGTCATTGCCGGCTCCGGCGCTTTGCTCGGTACCACCAGCTTTCTGGCCTTGAGCGTGTCCGACGCCGCCGAGGACGTGGTGTCGGTGATCCGGGCCGGAGCACGTGGATACGTCACCAAAACCATCTCGGGCAAGGAGATTTCCGACGCCGTCATCCGCGTGGCCGATGGCGATGCCGTCTTCTCTCCCCGTTTGGCAGGCTTTGTGCTGGACGCTTTCGGGACCGCTCCCGCTGACATCGCAGACGACGAATTGGACAAGCTTTCTGCCCGCGAACTCGAAGTCATGCGGCTCATTGCCCGGGGGGGTTACAGCTACAAGGAGGTGGCCAAGGAGCTGTTCATCTCCATCAAGACGGTGGAAACACATGTGTCGGCAGTATTGAGGAAGCTCCAGCTATCCAGCCGCCACGAACTTACCAAGTGGGCGGCCGAGCGTCGACTCCTCTGACGCTCTCTCACTTCCCGTCGGGTTTTCCCGATCGGTCTCTCACGTCCCGTCGGGTTTTCCCGATCGGTCTCTCACGTCCCGCGCCTTAAACGGAAACGCTCTTCCACCTGTCACAGGTGGAAGAGCGTTTCCGTTGGCTGGTTGCTACTTTGCCTTGCCCAGGAACTCCTGGATGCGGCGGACACCTTCTGCGAGGTCGTCATCGCCGAGTGCGTAGGACAAGCGCACATAGCCGGAAGGACCGAAGGCTTCGCCCGGAACGACGGCAACTTCAACTTCGTCGAGGATCAGCGTGGCGAGTTCCGCAGAGGTGGCCGGGCGGACGGGACCATTGGAGGTCTCAAATTCCTTACCCAACAGGCCGCGCACGTCCGCGTAGACGTAGAAGGCGCCGGTCGGCGTCGGGCATTCAACACCTTCGATCGCGTTCAGCCGGCGACAATCGCCTTGCGGCGTCGGTCGAACGCAACTTTCATTTCGTCGACGGCGGTCAGCGGACCCGTGAGGGCTGCTGCGGCTGCGATCTGCATGATGTTGGAGACGTTGGACGTCGCATGGGACTGCAGGTTGGTGGCGGCCTTGATGACGTCGGCGGGGCCGATCATCCATCCCACGCGCCAACCGGTCATCGCGTAGGTCTTGGCAACACCGTTGAGGATGACAACCTTGTCGCCCAGTTCCGGCGCAGCAGTGGCGATGGACGTGAACTCGACGCCGTCGTAGGTCAGGTGCTCGTAGATCTCGTCAGTGACAACCCAGAGGCCCTTGGACGCGGCCCACTTGCCGATCTCCGCAACCTGCTCCGGGCTGTAAACAGCGCCGGTGGGGTTGGACGGGGGAAACGAACAACAGGATCTTGGTCCTGTCCGTGACAGCGGCTTCGAGCTGCTCGACGGTTACCAGGTAGCCCTGTTCCGGGCCGGCGAAGACCTCAACGGGCACGCCGCCGGCGAGCCGGATGGCTTCCGGGTACGTGGTCCAGAAGGGAGTGGGGATGATGACTTCGTCGCCCGGGTCCACGAGGGTCGCGAACGTGTTGTAGACGGCCTGCTTACCCCCCCGTTGGTCACCAGGACCTGGGAAGGATCAACCTGGTAACCGGAGTCCCGCAGGGTCTTCTCGGCGATAGCCTTCTTCAGCTCGGGGGGGAGGCCACCGGCGGGGGGGAGTAACGGTGGTACTTCGGCTGGCCTGCCGCCTCAATGGCGGCCTGGACGATGTAGTCCGGGGGGGTTGGAAAATCAGGTTCGCCGGCACCGAAACCGATCACGGGACGTCCCGCGGCCTTCAGTGCCTTGGCCTTGGCGTCAACGGCAAGGGTGGCGGATTCTGCAATGGCGGAGATTCGCTGTGAAATGCGGGCGGTAGTTGTTCCGGCAGACATCTATGTACCGTTCTACGCAGGCAGCTCGAGGCTGGATGATGGGATTCGACGTAAACTACCTTATGCTGTTCTGCGGAGCTCCCGGGTGCCTACAGAACTTTGTGACTGATAATGCTGGTCACAGGCTTTTACGGCTGGGAGGTCCGGAAATGGGGCCGGTTCGACTAACGCGAAATTCTTGCGTAGACTGGTTCACCGGTGTTGAAAAGCACCACAGGCTGAAGTGCGGCCTGAAACATGGATTCGATCCATAGGGTAGTGGCGCAATTGGTAGCGCAGCGGTCTCCAAAACCGCAGGTTGCAGGTTCGAGTCCTGTCTGCCCTGCGCAAGCTGTTCCGGCGGAAACGCCGGGGGCACGCGCAGCAACCATGGCTCTGATCAGAGTCGGGTCAACGACTTTGCAAGGTGAGTGAGGACCAGGTGACCGAAACAGCTGCCAGCAGCTCGAAGGGCCGTCCCGCCAAGAAAGCCGATCGTGCTTCTTCGCCCGTATTGCACTCTTCGTCCGCCAGGTAATTGGTGAACTGAAGAAGGTCGTTGCACCCACCCGCAAGGAACTGATCAATTACACGCTCGTGGTGCTGGTGTTCGTGGCCATCATGATGCTCATCGTCAGCCTGCTGGACATCGCCTTCGGGACGGGAGCCAGCTGGGTCTTCGGTGGGACAGGCGTCACGGACCGCTAAGCGGATCTGTCCGCAAACTGTGTGAAATTCCTTGATAGCTCAGGGATTTTGCGGGGTTTGCGGAATTGAGCCATTTAAATAGGCATGTTAGGCAATGAGGAAGCAGGAGACCAAGTGTCTGAGCAGGAGCTCGAGGTAAACGAGACTGAGCTGGAAGAAACTGAGGCGCCGCAGCTGAGGCTGTGGAAGAGTCCGAGGTTGATTCCGCTGCGCCCGAATCTGCCGACGCCGACGATTCCGAAGAGGACTTCGAAGCTGACGTGGACGCCGAGTCTGATGACGCGTCGGACGACGCTGCAGGCGACGAGGAAGAGTCCGACGGCGACGACCTGGCAGCCGCTGCTGCTGCAGCGCCGGCCGATCCGGCTGAAGAATTCAAGGGCAAGCTGCGCCGCCAGGAAGGTGACTGGTACGTCATCCACTCCTACGCCGGATACGAAAACCGCGTGAAGGCCAACCTTGAGACCCGCATCCAGACCCTGGACATGGAAGATTACATCTTCGAGATCCAGGTGCCCATGGAAGAGGTCGTCGAGATCAAGAACGCGCAGCGCAAGGTCATCAACCGCGTGCGCATTCCCGGCTATGTCCTTGTCCGCATGGACCTGACCGACGCTTCCTGGGGCGCCGTTCGCCACACGCCGGGTGTCACCGGCTTCGTGGGCAACGCCCACAACCCCGTCCCGCTGCGGCTCGATGAGGTCTTCTCCATGCTCGCCCCCGGTCTTCGAAGAAGAGCAGGCAGAGCAGGGCAAGCCCGTCAACAAGCAGAACCAGGCTCCCGTGGCCGTCGACTTCGAGGTCGGCGAGTCGGTCATCGTCAAGGAAGGTCCGTTCGAGACCCTCCCGGCAACGATCTCCGAGATCAAGCCCGAGTCCCAGACCCTGGTGGTCCTGGTCTCGATCTTCGAGCGCGAAACCCCCGGTGACGCTCGCATTCAACCAGGTCACCAAGATCTAGCTGATTCCAAAATTTCGCTCCAGTCCTGCCTGCTTAGCAGTTCGGGAGCGGCCGGCCGCCTCGCCATGGCGGCCACCAACCTGGGACGCGCTCCTGTGTCCCAGGAAGCTATTGAGAGAAGGACCCTACATTGGCTCCCAAGAAGAAGGTCACCGGCCTCATCAAGCTGCAGATCCAGGCAGGTGCCGCTAACCCGGCTCCGCCGATCGGTCCTGCGCTTGGCCAGCACGGTGTCAACATCATGGAATTCTGCAAGGCGTACAACGCTGCAACGGAATCCCAGCGCGGAAACGTTATCCCGGTTGAAATCACGGTTTACGAAGACCGTTCCTTCACCTTCATCACCAAGACCCCCCCGCCGGCTGCAGAGCTCATCAAGAAGGCTGCAGGCGTCGCCAAGGGTTCGGCTACCCCCCCGCACACCGTCAAGGTTGCAAAGCTGACCCAGGCACAGGTTGAGGAAATTGCTTCCACCAAGATGGAAGACCTCAACGCCAACGACATCAAGGCAGCTGCCTGATCATCGCAGGCACCGCCCGCTCCATGGGCATCACCGTAGAAGGCTAGTAACCTTCGAAGCCCTTGTGGCCTTCACCCGCCGGGCAACCGGCATCTGAAACATTGAAATGTCGCAGGATCCTTGCCGGATCCGCGACTTGTGGCAGGGCCCAGCGCGGTCCGCAGACCACAACTGCACAAGGAGAAATAGCAGCATGGCAAAGCGCAGCAAAGCATATGAGGCAGCCGTAGCCAAGATCGAGGCAGACAAGGTCTACGCCCCCCCGATCGAGGCCATCACCCTCGCGAAGGACACCAATCCTTCCAAGTTCGACGCAACCGTTGAGGTCGCTTTCCGTTTGGGCGTTGACCCGCGTAAGGCTGACCAGATGGTTCGTGGCACCGTCAACCTGCCCCACGGCACCGGTAAGACCGCCCGCGTCCTCGTTTTCGCAACCGGCGACAAGGCTGAAGCAGCTATCGCTGCCGGCGCCGACTTCGTTGGTTCCGATGACCTGATCGAAAAGATCGCAGCCGGCTGGACCGACTTCGACGCCGCAGTGGCAACCCCCCCGACCTCATGGGCAAGGTTGGCCGCCTCGGTAAGGTCCTCGGCCCGCGTAACCTGATGCCGAACCCGAAGACCGGTACGGTTACCCCCCCGGACGTCACCAAGGCTGTCAACGACATCAAGGGTGGCAAGATCGACTTCCGCGTCGACAAGCACTCCAACCTGCACTTCATCATCGGCAAGGTGTCCTTCGACATCAACAAGCTGGCTGAGAACTACGCAGCTGCTCTGGAAGAGGTGCTTCGCTTGAAGCCGTCCGCTTCCAAGGGCCGCTACATCCAGAAGGCTACCGTTGCCACCACGTTCGGTCCCGGCATCACCGTTGACCCGAACGTCACCAAGGTCCTCGTCGACGCGTAAGCTTCGCGGGCACTTGCTCTGATAAAAGGACCGTCCGGCTTTGCCGGGCGGTCCTTTTTCTTGCCCTTTCCCTGTTCACCGCCGGGGGAGAGCCGTAGGCTGTGGTGCGTGCCGACGTCGAACTCTTCCGCCATCGCCGGGTTGTCCGTGCAGCGGATCCCGGTCCCGAAAAGCCCCGACGCGAAGGGGGGAGCCCGATTTCCGCGCCTTCCATGACCTGGACGTTGCCCACCACATGGATCTCTGGGGGAACCTGGACCGTTGCTCCACTCTGGCCGAAGCTGTCCTCTTCTGGCAGGGCAATGAATACGAAGAACGGCATGTTTTCCTGGCACGCCTCGACGGAACCGTAGTGGGCAGCGGCACACTGACTCTGCCCCTTAGCGAAAACACGACGACGGCGGGCGTGGACGTCCTGGTGGACGCTGCCTTTCGTCGGCACGGCATTGGGACGAGGGTCCTCGGGGGTGCTGGAGCAAGTGGCGCGAGAGCGGGACCGCACGTCCTTTGACGCGTTTTGCGCGGAGCCAATCCGGCTCCTCAAGCCGGGCGTTGAGTTGCTGGAGGCAAAATCAGGAACGGGTGGCGTCCCCCCCATGGATTCCGCCTCCACCCGCTTTGCCCTCCATCACGGATATTCCCTGGAGCAGGTCGAAACCAACAGCACGCTGCGCCTCCCGGTCGAAGAAGCGCTCCTGCAGGACCTTGAAGAGCAGGCAACAAGCCGGGCAGCGGGCTACAGCCTCATCGGGTGGCAGGACCGCTGCCTGATGAGCTTGTGGATGTGTTCGCGAAGCTCAAAAGCCTCATGAGCACCGAGGTGCCCATCGCAGGCCTTGGCTGGGAGGGCGAGGACTGGGATGCCAACCGCGTCCGTCTCGAGGAATCCACGTGGCTGGCAGGCGGCGTTGCTTCCATGGCGTCTGTTGCCCGGCACGACGCCACGGGGGGAGTTGGCGGCCTACACCATACTCACCCACCGCGAGGCTACCCCCCCGGGCATGGTCTACCAAGAGGACACGTTGGTTGCCCCCCCAGGGCACCGCGGACACCGCCTTGGCATGCTGGTCAAGATTGCCAATCTTCGCCGTATTCACGAGCTATGGCCCAGCGCCACGTCCGTTATGACATGGAACGCCGATGAAAACCGGCATATGCTGGCCATAAATATCGCACTAGGATTCAAGCCCTCCGGCTTTGACGGCGAATGGCAGAAACGGCTGGAATGACTGTAGACGAGGCGAAGACCGTTCAAGTCGAGCAGCTGTGGGTGCCTGACACCCTGGACAGCCCCCCCGACGCCGCTGATTTCCTGGACGCCGTTGAAGTTGGGCGCCGGGTACGTATGGAGACATGGGGGGAGTGACGACCTCGCCTATACGCCTTTGGAAAAGCTGTTGGAGTTTTCCGATCCCTATGAGCGCCAGATTATTTTGGTGGCAAAAGTAGAGGCGTCATTGTGGGCACGGTAGATATTGCCTTGCCCTTGGCGGATAACCTGGACCTGGCCGAGTTCACCCTGGACATCCTTCCTGAGTTCCAGGGCCAAGGGGGGGTTGGCCGTCAGTTGCTGGAGGCAGCGGAGCAGCTCGCCCGGGCGGAGGGACGCACCATGGCGTTGGTGGATACCAACCATCCGGCAACGTCGCTCACTGAGATACCCGAGGACCAGTTGATCCCGGGCAGCGGGGGGGCCGGGTTTGTTCCTGAGAGCAGCAGGGAGGTGGACTTCGCCAAGCGTGCCGGGTACACCCTTCAACACATCGAACAGTTCAGCTCATGCGTGCTGCCCCTGGATTCCAAGCTGGTGGGGGATCTGCAGCTTGAGGCCGAAGAAGTCAACGGCGGCCGGTACACCCTGCATCACTGGACTGACCGTTGCCCCCCCGAGCCCTGGCTGGAAGCCGTGGCCGCACTGGAGAACGCCGCTGGCGAGGTAGTCCGTGACGCTGGCGACGAAGACGCTCCTGAAGTAGAAGCGAGCGGAATGGTCTTCGACGCAACGGTACTTCGCGAAACCGAGGATGCGGCCTTGGCGCAGGGCCGGCGCACGGTGGTGACCGCCGTCGAGCATGTGGAGAGCGGGCGGCTGGTGGGTTTGACCACCATCAGCGTCCTGGCGCACCGCCAGGACGTGGTTTTCCAGGACGACACGTTGGTCCTGCAGGAGCACCGGGGGGGCAACAAGCTCGGTCTGTTGATCAAGATCGCCAACATGGAACGGCTGAGTGAGCAGTTTCCGGACGCCCGGGTCATCTATACCTGGAACGCGCCCGAGAACAGGTACCTCCTGACCGTGAACAAGCAGTTGGGATTTACCACCGCGGGCGTCACCGGACTGTGGCAGAAGGAACTTCCGGGCAGGCTCGCAGGGGCTACATCGTCAGACTAGGCATGGCCGATTTGGTTTGCTGAACACTCTCCCGTAACCTTGAAGTACCAAAGACCGTCGGTTGATGGGAATCCACTCTCTCGAGCAAAGCTCAATTCTGTAGCTGTGCCCTTGAGGTAAAAGTGAATTCCTTGACGAAGGACCCTGAACATAGGGCGGCCGGCGCAGGTGAACGAAGCAAGTCTCCACGGATCAAACTGTGTTGAGCCAAGCCCCCCCGTGCATCTGCGCGGGGGCGTTTTTAGTTTTAGCTCTCGTGAGCGGGGGGGACCCGGAAGACCGGCTTTATTCCCCCGGAAGGAGGGTTATGACAACGCCTAGCAAGATCTCAGCAGTTGCAGAGATCACCAACGATTTCAAGGAATCGAACGCGGCTGTCCTGACCGAATACCGCGGGCTCACTGTTGCACAGCTCAAGGAACTGCGTGTTGCGCTCGGCCAGGACACCAAGTTCTCGGTCGTCAAGAACACCCTGAGTGCCATTGCAGCCAAGGAAGCTGGAGTTGAAGCATTCAACGATCAGCTCGCCGGCCCTACTGCAATCGCCTTCATCAAGGGTGACGCTGTTGCTGCTGCCAAGAGCCTGACGGACTTTGCCAAGGCCAACAAGCAGCTGGTTATCAAGACCGGCGTCTTCGAAGGCAAGGCATTGGACGCAGCAGGAGTTGCCGCACTGGCAGCCCTTGAGTCCCGCGAGCTGCAGCTTGCACGTGTTGCTGGTGTCCTCAAGCTCCCGCATCCGCTGCTGCACGCATCATCGACGCCTGCGCCTCAAGCTTGAAGAAGAGGGCGGCGCATCTGCACCGGCCGCTGAAGAAGCCCCCCCGGCCGCTGAAGAGGCTGCTGCTGAAGAGGTTGCGGCTCCGGCCGAAGCCGCTGAAGCTGCAACCGAAGAGAACTAAGTTCTCCCCCCCTCAATCAAACTCTGGTGCATGGACAGGCTTAGCCCGGATCTGCACCAACTAATGGAAGGACGCCACCATGGCGAAGCTCAGCAACGAAGAGCTCATTGAAGCTTTCAAGGAACTGACCATCATCGAGCTCTCCGAGTTCGTCAAGCTCTTCGAAGAGACCTTCGAAGTTACGGCTGCTGCTGTTGCAGTTGCTGGCCCCCCCGCTGCCGGCGGTGCTGCTGAAGCTGCTGAAGAGAAGACCGAATTCGACGTCGTTCTCGAAGCTGCTGGCGACAAGAAGATCGCAGTGATCAAGGAAGTTCGCGCCATCACCTCCCTCGGCCTCAAGGAAGCCAAGGACCTGGTTGACAGCGCACCGAAGGCTGTTCTCGAAGGCGCCACCAAGGAAGCTGCCGAGAAGGCAAAGGCTCAGCTCGAAGAAGCTGGCGCAACGGTTACCCTCAAGTAACTCGTCTTGCTTGTGGAAGCCCCCGTCCGGTTCGCCGGGCGGGGGCTTCCTGCGTTAACGCACCAAGGTTTCGGCACCCAAGTAGGTCGCAGTTAAGCGCGTTTTGGGCTCTCAAAACGCGCTCAGCTGCGACTTAGTTGGGTTCGCTGATGTCCGCTACTACCGCGCCCAGTGCTGCGGTGAGTGCGTCCGCGTCCACGAAAGCACTCCGGCCATGCGCCCCGGCACCCATCGAGATGCGTCGCCCGGCAATGGTGGCGTCGGCATAAACAGGCCACGGTGTGGTGCTGCCCAGCGGAGTGATGGTTCCACGCTCGTAGCCGGTGGCGGCCAAGGCGACGTCGGCGTGGGGGGGAGCGAGAGCTTATTGACGCCTACCAAGGCTCGCAGCTTGGGCCAGGAGATCTGGCGGTCCCCGGGAATGAGTGCGAAGAGGAAACTGCCGTCGCGGTGTTTGACCACCAACGACTTCACAATGTCCGCGGGCCTGATGCCCAGGATGTCGGCAGCCTCTTCCAAACTGCGGGCAGCTGGACGCTCGACGACGTCGACGTCCAGACCGCGCGCGGCGGCGTCTGACAGGAATCGTTCGGCACCCTCCATCCCGGGCACAGGCTCTGCGTCAGTCATCAGTCGCGGTAAAGGAGGAGGGCTTCACCCTGGCCTCCGCCTCCGCACAAGGAGACAGCCGCTTTTCCGGTTCCCCTGCGCTTGAGCTCGTGTGCGGCATGCAGCGCGAGCCGTGCCCCCCCGGACGCCCGATGGGGGTGGCCCAAGGCAATGGCGCCGCCATGGATGTTGCACTTCTCCAAGGGATAGCGGAGGTCCTTGAGGGACTGGACGGCCACGGAACCGAAAGCCTCATTGATTTCGATGAAGTCCAGATCCTCTGCCGTCCAACCGGCGCGCTTCAATGCCTGGGCTATGGCGTTCGAAGGCTGTGAATGGAGCGAGTTGTCAGGTCCTGCGACCTGCCCGGGCTTGCCCACCACAGCCAGGTAGTCCAGCCCGTTGTCCTTGGCGAAGCGGCGACTGGTCAGTACCAGTGCGGAGGCACCGTCGGACAGGGGAGAGGAGTTGCCGGCCGTGATGGTGCCGTCGGTGGCGAATGCAGCCTTGAGCGGTGCCAGCGTCTCCACTGTGGTGTTGGGGCGGATGCCTTCATCCGTGGTGAGCACCAGGGGATCGCCCTTGCGCTGCTTGACGCTTACCGGAGCGATTTCGACGTCGAAGGTTCCGGCCGCGATGGCGGCGGCAGCCCGTTGGTGTGAGGCTGCCGCAACTTCATCCTGGGCCTTGCGATCGATGCCGAGCGTCACGTTCTTCGTTTCGGTGGACAAGCCCATGGACTGTCCGTCGAAAGCATCGGTGAGGCCGTCATGGGCGGCGACGTCCAGCGCTGGATGGCTCCGTACGTCCAACCCTGCCGGGATCCCGGGAGGAGGTGCGGCGCCCGGGTCATGGATTCCTGGCCTCCGGCAACTACCACTGTGGCGTCGCCGCTGCGGATCATGCGTGCGGCATCAATGACGGCTGTGAGGCCGGACAGGCACACCTTGTTGATGGTGACGGCCGGGATGTTCCAGCCGACACCTGCGGCGATTGCGCTCTGCCGGGCCGGATTCTGGCCTGCACCGGCCTGAAGAACCTGGCCCATGATGACAGCGTCCACCTGCTCGGCTTTGACGCCGCTGGCCGCTAGCGCGGCGGTTATGGCATGAGCGCCGAGGTCGACGGCGGTGAAGCCCGCCAATTGCCCGTTGAGCCGACCCTGTGGTGTGCGGGAAGCAGCAAGGATGACAACGTCATTGTCGTCAGCGGAGTTGGTCATGGTCTCTCTTCCGATCCGGGAGTGGTGTAGCAAGGCTATCGCGGAGCGCGCGCCAGCCAATCTCTTCAACAATTGTGCCGTTCCTCCCATTCCTTGTCGGCTTCCCCCAAGTACGTGCCCGGGCATTGGTGCCTGCAGCAACCGTGCTTGCAATCACGGCCGATCTGGGGTAGACAGAAAGGCTGCTTTGCCGTATCGTAGATATTTGCGTCTTCCCTGTTAACCTTCAGCCTTCATATAGCGGTGGGCTTTACCTCTCAGCTGCGTCATTGACGTGCCGTTCCGAAACGTGCACTGTCATAAGCGGACTGGGTCCGGGTCATATAGCGGAACCGGAACAAGTATCCTGCGGAGCACTCTGCAGGATGCAAACGGGGGGAGATCTGAAAACGCCTGAAGGTCTGTGGAAGGATCCCTCTTGGTCGCCTCGAGCACCTCTAATAACGAAACCGCTAACACGGCAAGCACCGATGGTGCCACCCGCCGCCTCTCATTCGCAAAGATTCACGAACCACTTGATGTTCCGAATCTTCTCGCCCTGCAGACAGACAGCTTTGACTGGCTGGTCGGAAACGAACGCTGGCAGGCGCGGGTAGCGAAGGCTGTCGAGGAGGGCGACCTCAGCGTCGCCACCACCTCCGGACTTGCCGACATCTTCGAAGAGATCTCCCCCCCATCGAGGACTTCCAGGGCACTATGTCCCTGAGCTTCTCCGAGCCGGAGTTCGCTGACCCGAAGTACACCATGGCCGAATGTAAAGACCGTGACGCCACCTACTCGGCCCCGCTGTACGTCAAGGCCGAGTTCATGAACAACAACACGGGCGAAATCAAGCAGCAGACCGTGTTCATGGGCGACTTCCCCCCCTCATGACTGAAAAGGGAACGTTCGTCGTCAACGGCACCGAGCGTGTCGTTGTCTCCCAGCTGGTCCGTTCGCCGGGCGCCTACTTTGAGCGCACCGCTGACAAGACCAGTGACAAGGACATCTTCACTGCGAAGATCATCCGTCGCGTGGCGCATGGTTCGAACTCGAAATCGACAAGCGCGATCAGGTCGGCGTTCGCCTCGACCGCAAGCGCAAGCAGTCGGTCACGGTTCTCCTGAAAGCCCTTGGCTGGACCGAAGGCCAGATCCTGGAAGAGTTCGGCCAGTACGACTCCATGCGTGCAACGCTGGAGAAGGACGCCACCGAGACCCGCGAAGACGCGCTTCTGGACATCTACCGCAAGCTGCGTCCAGGCGAGCCGCCCACAGTTGAGGCTGCCCAGTCCCTGCTGGACAACCTGTACTTCAACGCCAAGCGCTACGATCTTGCCAAGGTTGGCCGTTACAAGATCAACCGCAAGCTCGGCATCGACCGCTCCCTTGGCGACAAGGAAGCATCGGTCCTGCACGTTGAAGACATCGTTGCCATGATCAAGTTCCTCGTTGCGCTTCACGCCGGCGAGAAGACCCTCATGGGCAAGCGCGACGGCGAAGACCACGAGCTTCGCGTCGACGTCGATGACATCGACCACTTCGGCAACCGTCGCATCCGCGCCGTAGGCGAACTGATCGAGAACCAGGTCCGCACCGGCCTCTCCCGCATGGAACGCGTCGTCCGCGAACGCATGACCACGCAGGACGT
Organism: Paenarthrobacter nitroguajacolicus JCM 14115; assembly: GCA_001313365.1. Next base: position 26,183 of record BBFS01000042.1, on the reverse strand, counting down.
CGAGGCCATCACGCCGCAGACACTGATCAACATCCGTCCCGTCGTGGCAGCCATCAAGGAGTTCTTCGGAACTTCCCAGCTGTCGCAGTTCATGGACCAGAACAACCCGCTCTCGGGTTTGACCCACAAGCGCCGCTTGTCCGCGCTTGGCCCGGGTGGTCTGTCCCGTGACCGTGCAGGCATGGAAGTTCGAGACGTTCACCCGTCCCACTACGGACGTATGTGCCCCATCGAAACTCCTGAAGGCCCGAACATTGGTCTGATTGGTTCGTTGGCATCCTACGGCCGCATCAACCCGTTCGGCTTCATCGAGACGCCGTACCGTTTGGTTTCCGAGGGCGTCGTGTCCGACGAAGTCCAGTACCTGACGGCCGACGACGAAGCCGAGGTCCTGATCGCACAGGCCAACGCTCCGCTGGATGCTGACAAGAAGTTCTCGGAAGAGACCGTTCTTGTCCGTGCCCGTGGTGGTGGAGGCGAGCCTGTCCTGGTTCCCGCTGCCGACGTTCAGTTCATGGACGTTTCCCCGCGCCAGATGGTGTCCGTGGCAACTGCCTGATCCCGTTCCTTGAGCATGACGATGCCAACCGTGCACTCATGGGTGCCAACATGCAGCGCCAGGCCGTGCCGCTGGTCCGTTCCGAGGCTCCTTTCGTGGGCACCGGCATGGAGCGCGCAGCAGCCGTCGACGCCGGTGACGTTGTCATCGCGAAGAAGGCAGGTGTGGTCACAGAGGTTTCCGCCGAGCTGGTTGTCATGATCAACGACGACGGTACCGAGACCAACTACCGCATCAACAAGTTCGCCCGTTCCAACCAGGGCAACTGCTACAACCACCGCGTATTGGTCAGCGAAGGCCAGCGCCTGGAAGTTGGCGGCATCATCGCTGATGGTCCCGCAACGGACCAGGGCGAGCTCGCCCTTGGTAAGAACCTGCTCGTGGCATTCATGTCATGGGAAGGCCACAACTTCGAGGACGCCATCATCCTCTCCCAGCGCATTGTTGCTGAGGATGTACTCTCCTCCATCCACATCGAGGAACACGAAATTGACGCCCGCGACACCAAGCTTGTGCCGAGGAAATCACTCGTGATATCCCCAACGTGTCCGAGGAAGTCCTTGCAGGCCTGGACGAGCGTGGCATCATCCACATCGGTGCAGAGGTTGAAGCCGGCGACATCCTGGTCGGAAAGGTCACCCCCCCTAAGGGTGAAACCGAGCTGACCCCCCCGGAAGAGCGCCTCCTCCGCGCAATCTTCGGTGAGAAGTCCCGCGAAGTCCGCGACACTTCCCTGAAGGTGCCCCCCCACGGCGAGTCCGGTACGGTCATCGGCGTGCGCGTCTTCGACCGCGACAACGATGACGAACTGCCCCCCCGGGCGTGAACCAGCTGGTCCGCGTCTACGTTGCAGCCAAGCGCAAGATCACCGACGGCGACAAGCTCGCCGGCCGTCACGGCAACAAGGGTGTTATCTCCAAGATCCTTCCGATCGAGGACATGCCCTTCCTTGCAGACGGTACCCCCCCGGTGGACATCGTCCTGAACCCGCTGGGTGTTCCGGGTCGAATGAACGTTGGCCAGGTTTTGGAAACTCACCTCGGTTGGGTTGCCAAGACCGGTTGGAAGATCGAAGGCGAGCCGGAGTGGGTCAAGAACCTCCCGAACCTGCCCCGTGAAACCGGCCAGACCACCGTTGCCACCCCGGTGTTCGATGGCGCCCGCGAAGAAGAAATCACGGGCCTGCTTGACTCCACCAACGTGACCCGCGATGGCGACCGCCTGATCGACTCCTCCGGCAAGACCCGTCTGTTCGACGGCCGCTCCGGCGAGCCGTTCCCGGATCCGATCTCCGTCGGTTACATGTACATCCTGAAGCTCCACCACCTGGTGGACGACAAGATCCACGCGCGTTCCACCGGCCCGTACTCCATGATCACGCAGCAGCCGCTGGGTGGTAAGGCTCAGTTCGGTGGCCAGCGCTTCGGTGAAATGGAAGTGTGGGCGCTCGAAGCTTACGGTGCCGCTTACACCCTTCAGGAACTCCTCACGATCAAGTCGGATGACATCCATGGTCGTGTGAAGGTCTACGAAGCCATCGTCAAGGGCGAGAACATCCCTGAGCCTGGCGTTCCCGAGTCCTTCAAGGTCTTGATCAAGGAAATGCAGTCGTTGTGCCTGAACGTGGAAGTTCTTTCCACCGACGGAACCACGATCGAAATGCGTGACTCTGATGACGCAGTCTTCACGGCTGCGGAAGAACTGGGCATCGATCTGTCTCGCGCAGAGCCCAGTTCCGTAGAAGAGGTCTAGCAGCTGTTCCGGCGGGCAGCCTCAAAACTGTCCGTCGGAACAACTCCCTCTTCCCGTAACCAAGACTTCAGAATTTAGAGAACAAGAGAGAACAGGGACCATATGTCCAGCGAATCCTCCTTCGGCCTCATGCAGATCGGCCTCGCCACCGCGGAAGACATCCGCGGATGGTCTTACGGTGAGGTCAAGAAGCCGGAAACCATCAACTACCGCACGCTCAAGCCCGAGAAGGACGGCCTCTTCTGCGAGAAGATCTTCGGCCCGTCCCGCGACTGGGAATGCTACTGCGGTAAGTACAAGCGCGTCCGCTTCAAGGGCATCATCTGCGAGCGTTGTGGCGTTGAAGTCACCCGCGCCAAGGTGCGTCGTGAGCGCATGGGCCACATTGAGCTGGCCGCGCCTGTAACCCACATCTGGTACTTCAAGGGCGTTCCCTCGCGCTTGGGCTACCTTTTGGACCTGGCACCGAAGGACCTTGAAAAGGTCATCTACTTCGCTGCCTACATGATCACCAGCGTTGACACCGAAAGCCGTCACGCTGAACTGCCGAACCTCCAGGTCGAGCACGACCTCGAGAAGAAGCAGATGGTGGACAACCGCGACAGCGACATCGCCACGATCGCCCGCGACCTTGAAGACGAGCTTGCCCGTCTTGAAGGCGAAGGCGCCAAGCTGCCGACAAGAAGAAGGCCCGCGACTCTGCTGACCGCCAGATGGCGAACGTCCGCAAGCGTGCCGACGCCGATATCGAGCGCCTTGAGCAGGTTTGGGACCGCTTCAAGAACCTCAAGGTCGCTGACCTTGAAGGTGACGAAGGCCTCTACCGCGAACTGCGCGACCGTTACGGGCTGTACTTCGAAGGCTCCATGGTGCCGAGGCCATCAAGAAGCGCCTCGAGACCTTTGACATGCAGGCTGAAGCTGAGTCACTGCGCGACACCATCCAGAACGGCAAGGGCCAGCGCAAGACGCGTGCCCTGAAGCGCCTGAAGGTTGTCAACGCGTTCCTGACCACCAACAACAGCCCGCTCGGCATGGTTCTCGACGCCGTTCCGGTGATCCCGCCGGAATTGCGCCCGATGGTCCAGTTGGACGGTGGCCGCTTCGCGACCTCCGACCTCAACGACCTCTACCGCCGTGTGATCAACCGCAACAACCGACTCAAGCGACTGCTTGACCTCGGTGCTCCGGAGATCATCGTCAACAACGAGAAGCGCATGCTTCAGGAAGCTGTTGACAGCCTGTTCGACAACGGTCGTCGTGGCCGCCCCCCCGTTACGGGTCCGGGCAACCGTCCGCTGAAGTCCCTGAGCGACATGCTCAAGGGCAAGCAGGGTCGTTTCCGCCAGAACCTCCTCGGCAAGCGCGTTGACTACTCCGGCCGTTCGGTGATCGTCGTCGGCCCGCAGCTGAAGCTGCACCAGTGTGGTCTGCCCAAGCAGATGGCCCTGGAGCTCTTCAAGCCGTTCGTGATGAAGCGCCTGGTTGACCTCAACCACGCACAGAACATCAAGTCGGCAAAGCGCATGGTCGAGCGTTACCGTCCGCAGGTTTGGGACGTGCTGGAAGAGATCATCACCGAACACCCGGTGCTGCTCAACCGTGCACCTACCCTGCACCGCCTCGGCATCCAGGCCTTCGAACCGCAGCTTGTGGAAGGCAAGGCAATCCAGCTTCACCCGCTGGTTTGTGGCGCCTTCAACGCTGACTTCGACGGCGACCAGATGGCAGTACACCTGCCGCTGAGCCGGAAGCCCAAGCCGAAGCCCGCATCCTGATGCTGTCCTCGAACAACATCCTGAAGCCGTCCGATGGCCGTCCGGTGACACTTCCTTCGCAGGATATGATCATCGGCCTGTACCACCTGACCACCAAGCGCGTCGGCTCCGCCGGCGAAGGCCGCATCTTCTCCTCGGTGTCGGAAGCCATCATGGCGTACGACGCCCGTGACCTGCACCTGAACTCCCAGGTGAAGATCCGTCTGGACGACTTTGTGCCTTACGCAGGATGGGAAGCTCCGGAAGGTTGGGAGCCCGGTCAGCCGGCGCTCGTTGAAACCTCCCTGGGCCAGGTCATCTTCAACCAGACGCTGCCCGAGGATTACCCGTGGGTTGAGGCTGTTGCGGATAAGGGCGAACTGTCCCGGATCGTCAATGACCTCGCCGAGCGCTACCCGAAGGTTGTTACGGCGGCAACGCTGGATAACCTGAAGGATGCCGGTTTCTACTGGGCCACCCGTTCGGGTGTCACGGTTGCCATCTCCGACATCGAGGTGCCTACTTCCAAGCCTGCCATTCTGGCCGGTTACGAGAACATGGCTGCCAAGATCCAGGCCAGTACGACAAGGGCCTGATCGACGACGACGAGCGTCGCCAGGAACTGATCGAAATCTGGAACAAGGCAACCAACGAAATCGCCCAGGCGATGCGTGACAGCCTGTCCCCCGATGAACACCATCAACCGCATGGTGTCCTCCGGTGCACGTGGTAACTGGATGCAGGTCCGCCAGATCGCGGGTATCCGTGGTCTTGTGGCCAACCCGAAGGGTGAGATTATTCCTCGCCCGATCAAGTCCTCCTACCGCGAGGGCCTGTCGGTTCTGGAATACTTCATCGCCACGCACGGTGCCCGTAAGGGTCTGGCCGATACCGCTCTCCGTACCGCCAACTCGGGTTACCTGACCCGTCGTCTGGTGGACGTTTCGCAGGACGTCATCGTCCGCGAAGAGGACTGTGGTACCGAACGCGGTCTGGTCACCCCCCCGATCGCCGTGCCGGATTCCAACGGTGAGCTCGTCCTGGACGAGAACGTCGAGAACAGCGCCTACGCCCGTACGCTGGCCGTCGACGTCGTCGATGCCCAGGGCAACGTCCTGGCTGCCGGCGGCACCGACTGCGGCGACGTCGTCATCGACCAGCTGCTGGCTGCAGGCATCACCGAGGTCAAGGTCCGCTCCGTGCTCACTTGTGAGTCCAAGGTCGGCACCTGTGCACTTTGCTACGGCCGTTCGCTGGCCACTGGCAAGACCGTGGACATCGGCGAGGCCGTGGGCATTATTGCCGCACAGTCCATCGGTGAGCCGGGTACCCAGCTGACGATGCGTACGTTCCACACCGGTGGTGCTGTTTCCGCCGGTGGTGGCGACGACATCACCCAGGGTCTGCCCCCGTATCCAGGAGCTCTTCGAAGCCCGTACTCCGAAGGGTGTCGCACCGATTGCTGAAGCAGCCGGCCGCATCACCATCGAAGAGTCCGAGCGCCAGATGCGCCTGGTCATCACTCCGGACGATGGTTCCGAAGAGATTGCCTACCCGGTGCTGCGCCGTTCACGTCTCCTCATCGAGGATGGCGAGCACGTCAGCGTCGGCCAGAAGCTGATCAACGGTCCGGTGGACCCGAAGCAGGTTCTGCGCATCATGGCCCCCGTGCCGCACAGAAGTTCCTTGTGGACGAGGTTCAGGGCGTTTACCGCAGCCAGGGTATTGGTATCCACGACAAGCACGTCGAGGTTATCGTCCGCCAGATGCTGCGCCGCGTGACCGTCATCGAATCCGGCGACTCCGACCTGCTCCCCCGGTGAGCTTGCAGAGCGCGCCCGCTTCGAGGACGAGAACCGCCGCGTCGTGTCCGAGGGCAAGGCCCCCCCGGCTTCCGGCCGTCCGGAACTCATGGGTATCACCAAGGCTTCCTTGGCTACCGAGTCCTGGCTGTCGGCAGCTTCCTTCCAGGAAACCACCCGCGTCCTGACGCAGGCGGCCATGGAAGGTAAGAGCGATCCTCTGCTCGGCCTCAAGGAAAACGTCATCATCGGTAAGCTCATCCCGGCTGGTACGGGTCTGCCCCCCGCTACACAGAGGTCACTGTGGAGCCGACGGAAGAAGCGAAGGCAAGCCTGTTCACGGGCCCCAGCGCTTTCACCGACTTCTCCTATGACGCCCTGGGTGGCGACGGTGCTCCCGAGTTCCACGCCATCCCGCTGGATGACTACGACCTCGGCAACGACTTCCGCTAAACCGGCTCACGCCGTCACCGCAAAGTTGACGCTGTAAGGTCCGGCCCCGTACTCAATGAGTGCGGGGGGCCGGACCCGTTAACGGCGGCTTTTGCCCGGCGAGGCGGGGGGAGCGGAGGACGACGGCGGCAGCCGGCCTGCGCCGTCGTCCTCCATACACCCGATTAAGGCGCCAGATCAAGCCGTGCTAGACTTTTGGTAATTGTTCTGTGTGGCAGTGGATGAAGCCGCCGCAGCATCATTTTGGTTTTGTTCTCATGGTGCTGGGTGGAGCCTGTTTCCGGGTTGCGGGCAACATGCGCAACGAATGCCGCACTTTTGCACGCCTACCGGAGTTTCGGCCGGCTGCACGAGCAACGCCAAAGTTCCCACGTTTACACCGGCTGGCGCCTGTGTGTGGGGGGCAGAGATCAAACAACGGAGAACACGAAAGTGCCTACGATTAACCAGCTGGTCCGCAAGGGCCGCACGCCGAAGGTCTCCAAGACCAAGGCTCCCGCGCTGAAGGGCAGCCCGATGCGCCGCGGTGTTTGCACCCGCGTTTACACCACCACCCCCCCCAAGAAGCCGAACTCGGCTCTCCGTAAGGTGGCACGTGTGCGTCTCAACGGCGGCGTAGAAGTTACCGCCTACATCCCCCCGGTGTTGGCCACAACCTCCAGGAGCACTCCATCGTGCTCGTTCGTGGTGGTCGTGTTAAGGACCTTCCGGGTGTCCGCTACAAGATCGTCCGCGGCGCACTCGACACCCAGGGTGTAAAGAACCGCAAGCAGGCTCGCAGCCGTTACGGCGCAAAGATGGAGAAGAAGTAATATGCCTCGCAAGGGTCCGGCCCCCGAAGCGGCCGCTAGTTTCCGATCCCGTTTACGGCTCCCCCGTTGGTCACGCAGCTGATCAACAAGGTTCTTGTCGACGGCAAGAAGTCCACCGCAGAGCGCATCGTTTACGGCGCACTCGAAGGTGCACGTGCCAAGTCCGGCGGCGACCCCCGTTGCCGCTCTCAAGAAGGCCATGGACAACGTCAAGCCTTCCCTCGAGGTGCGTTCACGCCGTGTTGGTGGCGCTACCTACCAGGTTCCGGTTGAGGTCAAGCCGGGTCGCTCCACCGCCCTCGCTCTGCGTTGGCTCGTGGGCTACTCCAAGGCCCGCCGTGAGAAGACCATGACCGAGCGCCTCCAGAACGAAATCCTGGATGCCTCCAATGGTCTTGGTGCCGCTGTGAAGCGTCGCGAAGACACCCACAAGATGGCCGAGTCCAACAAGGCCTTCGCACACTACCGCTGGTAAAAACTTTCCGGACGCCGCCGGCTCACTGAGCCGGCGGCGAACGTGTAGTCCATCCGAAAGGGAGACCCCGTGGCACAGGACGTGCTTACCGACCTTAATAAGGTCCGCAACATCGGCATCATGGCCACATCGATGCCGGCAAGACCACCACTACCGAGCGCATCCTGTTCTACACGGGTGTGAACCACAAGATCGGCGAGACGCACGACGGCGCTTCGACGACTGACTGGATGGAACAGGAAAAGGAACGCGGCATCACCATCACGTCTGCCGCCGTGACTTGCTTCTGGGACAAGAACCAGATCAACATCATTGACACCCCCCCGGGCCACGTTGACTTCACGGTTGAGGTTGAGCGCTCCTTGCGCGTCCTCGACGGTGCAGTCGCAGTGTTCGATGGCAAGGAAGGCGTGGAGCCGCAGTCCGAGACTGTTTGGCGCCAGGCTGACAAGTACAACGTTCCGCGTATCTGCTTCGTCAACAAGATGGACAAGCTGGGCGCTGACTTCTACTTCACCGTAGACACCATCATCTCCCGCCTTGGTGCCAAGCCGCTGGTCATGCAGCTGCCCATCGGTGCTGAGAACGACTTCATCGGTGTTGTTGACCTCCTCGAAATGCGCGCCCTGGTTTGGCCTGGCGACGCTAAGGGTGACGTCACCATGGGCGCTTCCTACGAAGTGCAGGAAATCCCGGCGGACCTCCAGGCGAAGGCCGAAGAGTACCGTGCACAGCTCGTTGAGACTGTGGCCGAGGCTTCCGAAGAGCTCATGGAGAAGTACCTCGAAGGTGAAGAACTCACCCTCGAAGAGATCAAAGCCGGCATCCGCAAGATGACCATCAACTCTGAGCTCTACCCGGTCTTCTGTGGTTCTGCCTTCAAGAACCGCGGTGTCCAGCCGATGCTTGACGCTGTTGTTGACTTCCTGCCGAACCCGCTCGACGTCCCGCCGATGATCGGTCACGATCCCCGCGACGAAGAGAAGGAACTCACCCGCAAGCCGTCTGCAGACGAGCCGTTCTCGGCCCTCGCCTTCAAGATTGCCGCGCACCCGTTCTTCGGTCAGCTGACCTTCGTCCGCGTGTACTCCGGTCACGTCGAGGCAGGCGCCAGGTGGTCAACTCCACCAAGGGCAAGAAGGAACGCATCGGCAAGCTGTTCCAGATGCACGCCAACAAGGAAATGCCCGTCGAGGGCGCTACCGCCGGCCACATCTACGCAGCCATCGGTCTGAAGGACACCACCACGGGCGACACCCTGTGCGATGCCAACAACCAGATCGTCCTCGAGTCCATGAGCTTCCCGGAGCCCGTGATCTCGGTTGCCATCGAGCCCAACACCAAGGGTGACCAGGAGAAGCTCTCCACGGCCATCCAGAAGCTCTCCGCTGAGGACCCGACCTTCCAGGTCTCCCTCAACGAAGACACGGGCCAGACCATCATCGCCGGCATGGGCGAGCTTCACCTGGACATCCTGGTGGACCGCATGCGCCGCGAATTCAAGGTCGAGGCAAACGTTGGCAAGCCGCAGGTTGCTTACCGCGAAACCATCAAGCGCGCCGTTGAGCGCCTTGACTACACGCACAAGAAGCAGACCGGTGGTTCGGGTCAGTTCGCAAAGATCCAGATTGCGATCGAGCCCATGGACACCGCTTCCGGCGAGCTGTACTCGTTCGAAAACAAGGTCACTGGTGGCCGCGTTCCGCGCGAATACATCCCGTCCGTTGACGCTGGTATCCAGGATGCACTGAACGACGGCGTCCTGGCCGGCTACCCGGTTGTCGGCATCAAGGCCACGCTGATTGATGGCGCGTCCCACGACGTTGACTCCTCGGAAATGGCGTTCAAGATCGCCGGGCGTATGGCTTTCAAGGAAGCTGCACGCAAGGCGAACCCTGTTCTGCTTGAACCGCTGATGGATGTTGAGGTCCGCACACCTGAGGAATACATGGGTGATGTTATTGGTGACCTGAACGCCCGTCGTGGCCAGATGCAGTCCATGGAAGACGCAGCAGGTGTGAAGGTTATCCGTGCACACGTTCCGCTGTCCGGCATGTTCGGCTACATCGGTGACCTGCGGTCCAAGACCCAGGGTCGCGCTGTGTACTCCATGACGTTCAACAGCTACGCGGAGGTCCCCAAGGCAGTAGCCGACGAGATCATCCAGAAAACCCGCGGCGAGTAATCTCCCGGTAACGGATGCAATTCCGGTATCGGGAAGGCATCTGAGCGCTTGAGGCGGGGGGGCTGCGGCGACAGCCGCGGCCCGGCCCCCTGCGCAAACAGGCTCGAGGAACTACCATTGGTTCCTGAATCTGCAATTTCACCAAAACCAAGCCCCCCCCAAGTAGACTTGCTAAAGTTTCTGCCGCGAAAAGCGCGGCCGAGGAGCACTTCACTTGAAATCGTTCTAGGAGGAACCTGTGGCAAAGGCAAAGTTCGAGCGGACTAAGCCGCACGTCAACATCGGCACCATTGGTCACGTTGACCACGGTAAGACGACGCTGACTGCCGCCATTTCCAAGGTGCTGTACGACCAGTACCCGGATCTCAACGAGCAGCGCGACTTCGCGTCGATCGACTCTGCTCCGGAAGAGCGCCAGCGCGGTATTACCATCAACATCTCCCACGTGGAGTACCAGACCGAGAAGCGCCACTACGCACACGTAGACGCCCCGGGTCACGCTGACTACATCAAGAACATGATCACCGGTGCTGCCCAGATGGACGGCGCAATCCTCGTGGTTGCTGCAACCGATGGTCCGATGGCTCAGACCCGTGAGCACGTTCTGCTCGCCCGCCAGGTTGGTGTTCCCTACCTGCTGGTCGCACTGAACAAGTCCGACATGGTTGATGACGAAGAACTCCTCGACCTCGTCGAAATGGAAGTTCGTGAGCTCCTGAGCTCGCAGGGCTTCGATGGCGATGAGGCTCCGGTTGTTCGCGTTTCCGGTCTCAAGGCTCTGGAAGGCGACCCGGTTTGGGTCAAGTCCGTCCAGGACCTGATGGCAGCTGTCGACGAGTCCGTTCCGGACCCCGTACGTGACCGCGACAAGCCGTTCCTGATGCCGATCGAAGACGTCTTCACGATCACCGGTCGTGGCACCGTTGTTACGGGCCGCGCCGAGCGTGGAACCCTCGCCATCAACTCCGAGGTTGAGATCGTCGGCATCCGCCCGATCCAGAAGACCACGGTTACCGGTATCGAGATGTTCCACAAGCAGCTCGACGAAGCATGGGCCGGCGAGAACTGTGGCCTCCTGCTTCGCGGTCTGAAGCGCGACGATGTCGAGCGTGGCCAGGTTGTCGTCAAGCCGGGTTCCATCACCCCGCACACCGACTTCGAGGCTAACGTCTACATCCTTTCCAAGGACGAAGGCGGACGTCACAACCCGTTCTACTCCAACTACCGCCCGCAGTTCTACTTCCGTACCACGGACGTAACCGGCGTTATCACCCTGCCGGAAGGCACGGAAATGGTTATGCCTGGCGACAACACTGAGATGACCGTTGCGCTCATCCAGCCGATCGCTATGGAAGAGGGCCTCGCTTCGCCATCCGCGAAGGCGGCCGCACCGTTGGTTCGGGACGTGTCACCAGCATCATCAAGTAGTCTCTACTTGTAGATCGGTGACACTCCGGCCCAGCCGGTAGTTAGCTAAGAGAACCCCCCCACGCTACGGCGGTGGGGTTCTTTTTGCTATAGTTACTCTATCGAATGGATAAAGGCAGGCCAGCTGCTGCGTCCGGCGCAACCTAGGAGCTTCCATGACTGCATTCCTCATACTGCTGCTCATCGTCGTCGTTGGCGGGGGGGTTGGCTTTGCGGTCGGTTTGGCTAAGGCGCCGAGGGACTTCGTCCGATGCTTTTTCCACGCCGGACCATGCCGCCTATCAAGCGGGCTACCTCGCCGGCCACCTGGCCGGTTGGCGGGATGCGGAGGCCAAGGGGAGGGGGGGTATGGACGGACCCTCGACCATGACAGTCACTCCTTCCCCTGCGAGCCCGCCAGTGGCTCCGCCGTACACGCAGTCGTCCACGGGGTTGCCGACCCGGCCTCCATGCCAGCACCAGCTGTCCGGCACCCTTTGCCCAGCCAAGCGGAGTATTTCCAGCCGCCTAGCCCGCAGCTCGTAGGCCCGGCAGTCCCGTATTCATCGCGGCAGGCCGTTCCGCAGCAGGCCATGCCACGGCAACCTGTCCCTCAGTCGCAGGCGGCTTTCCTTGCTCAGCAGCCGCCGGTCGTGCGGGAAACTCCCGAAGCCGCCGCTGCCCGCAAGGCGAAGCGTGACCAGCAAAACATCAACGTCACCCCTCTACGTGGCCAGCCTATTGCTGGTAGCTGCAGGGGGGGCCTTGTTCGTGGGCACGAGTCTTCCTGCACTCTTCCGCTTCGTGGGTATTTGGTTCATCACTGCTTTGTTCTACGTGTCGGGCATGGTGATCCATTCCCGGGTTCCCCCGCCTGCGACCAGCTGCGGTTGCCTTCGTCGGAACCGGCCTGGCACTCATCCCCGTCACCGGCTTGGCCATGTACAACTTCGTTCTCCACAACGGTCCTGCTGCCTGGCTGGTCACATCGTTGCTGGGCACGGCCGTTTATGCATATACAGCAGTAAGACTGGACAACAAAGTCCTGGCCTTCCTTTCCCTGAGTTTCGTCGTCTCAACAGCGTGGTCCGGTGTCTCCGTTCTTGGGGGGGCGCCTTGGTCTGGTACTTCACGGCACTCATCGGCGTGGCCATTCTCCTGACTGTTGTTTCCTTGCTGCGTCCCAAGTGGCTTCCTCCGTTGTATGTCCGTCCGCTGATGGTGCTGCACCCCCTCCCTGGTTCCCCCTCGTGGCCGTTGTCGTGACCTTCACTCCGCAGCTCTTGTCGAAGGGGGGGAGTACGCCTGGGTGATGTTGATGTGCGGCATCTACTTCGCTGTCATGTTCTTCGTGCCGCGGGCGCGGTACAGGAGGCAGCATCTTTATGCTGCCAGGGCTGCGCTGACACTGGCTGTCCTCGGGGTGGTGTGGGATATCACCGGTGACGTGAGCTCGGTGATGTTGGCAGCAATAGTCTGCCTCAGTGTTCAGTCCCTGGCAGTTGCCTTCGGCGGCAGGAAGTTGTTGCCGCGCTTCTGGTGGAACGACGCCATTTCCTGTCTGGCCTTGCAATTGATCACCGCGGCCGTACTCACCGTTGTGCTGGAGTTCGGGGGGCGTTCGACCTTCCCAACTATGTTCCGCTGTCCCTGACAATGCTGACTGCCATGGTGGTTGGTTGGAAACTGGGCCAAGGCATGGAGTTCGCCCCGGCCGTGGTGCTCGGGGGGGTGGGCGGTGCGCTCGGAGGCCTGCTGGGTGCATGGACCGTCGCGGCACTCTTGGCTTCAGCGGCACTCTACTGGTTCGTGCGCGCAACGGTTGGGCCGGTTGCTTCCCGCCGGTACTTGATTCTTGCGGGACGGATCGCGCTCACCCTGGCAGTGCCCGCCGGCGTGGCAGGCATGATGACCGGAAATCCGGACAGGACTGCCTACTCCCTGATAGCGCTAGTGGCCGTGGCTGCTGTGCAGCAAGTTGTGAGCGCCGGGCTTGAACGAGGGGGGGAGTCCGCCTGTTGGCTCCGCAAGCGTCTGTGGCGGGCTTCGGCGGTGCCGCCGCGGCTGGGCTTCTGGTCCTCCCGGTGTTCGATGACGGCGCCGGACGCCCGGTAGTGGCCGCAGCTGTTCTGCTCCTCTTGTCGGCGGGCCTGGTCTCGGGCCTCCTGATGTTTCCGGGAACTCATCGGGCGCCGGATGCACCGTGGCGTGGCGCCCAACGGTGGCTGAGGTAATCGCTCCGGCAACTGCGGTTCTTGCTGGCGGCATGGCAGCATCATTCGTGTCCTGGACGCTGGGAAATGCTGTCCTGCTGGCTTTGCTTGCCTACCTTGTGGTCACGGCCCTTCGAATCCACCGTCCTTCCACAGGCAGTGCTATTGGTGGCTGGCCCGGGCAACCGGCACGGTGTTGGCGGCATCGGCCTACGGAGATGCAACGCGCGATGGCTGGAGCATTCGCCTCGTAGGTGAAGTTCCCGCGATTGGGCTTGTGCTCGTCATGGCTGCTGCGCTCCAGTTGTTCCTTCCCCTGCACGCCGGCAACCGACGCCGTTACCCCCCCGTGCTTCCGTGCTCGATGCCGGCGCTGTGGTTGTCGTCATGGCCGCGGCTACCACCTTCCTTACTGTCACCACCGCGTGGGGGGGAGCTTGGAGCGTCAGGGACAGCTGGCAGCCGGGTGTTGCCGCGGTAACAACTGCCGTCGCTGCCGTCCTGGTCAGTTCGGTTCTCCGAAGTCACTCCGCAGCGTGGATCTTCGCTCCCTTGGCATTTGTGCTCCTCCTGGCTCTTCGGCTGGGGAATATCCGGGACGTCGAAATCCTGCTTGCCATCTTCGCGAGCTACAGCGGTTTCATGATGGGCGTGGTAGGCGACCGGTTGATCCGGGGGGGTGGTTACCTGCTTGGCGTCCGGGTGCTTGCGGGCGCTTGATCGCTGTAACGGTCGGTGATGTCACGGACTCGCCCGCAGCGGTGTCCATCAGCCTGGCCTGGTGCTTGCGTTCCAGCATGTGTTCACCTTGGTCCTGCGCAGGCGTGGCGTGGATGTCGCCTTCCAACAGGCAACCGTTCAGCTCACCTTGGGTGCCCAACTCCTGCTGCCGTTCGCCTACTTGCTCGCTGGAGATTACGACGGCGGTGGCCGCTGGGTGCTGTTGCTTCAGTTGGCCTTGGTCCCGGCTTCCGCTGTGGTCGCCTGGCGTGTCCTCGGTGCACGCGGATCCCAATACTTCGGTGTCGCGGCCATAGGAGCGGGAGTCATCGCAGCCGGCCCAGCGCTCACGTTCCCTGTATCTACGTGGCTGCACCAACCACTGCTGGACAAGTCCCAAGTACCCGTAGTCTTGCTCGCGCTGGCTGTCGCCATGATTGCAGCAAGGGCCGTGTTCCGGCCGGAAAAGACGCCTGCCGGTGCAATCGAGGCTGTTAGAGAGCGGTGGTTCTGGCTCATCTCTGCCATCGCGTTCACGGTTGTGGGTGGCCTACTGACCTTCGGTGCGTCCTACTCCCTGACCGGACTTTCCGTGTTGGTCCTGGCTTGTGTTCTGTTCTCAGCCTCACACTTTGAACGAATCCCGGCTCTTTATGCGGCAGCCGCTCCAGCCGTGCTGGTAGGGGCGATTCCCGCCGTCGACGGGCTGCTGGAAGGCCTGCCTGCGGGCGCCTGGAGCGATTACGCTGTTTGGCTCATTGGCGGAGTCGGGACGCTGTGCTCCTTTATTCGCTAAAGACCTTCGGCGGACCGGCAATGAGGGACGAGGACTGGCGGCGGAACTCCCTGGTTGCGGCCGCGGCCTTGGCTGTTGCATCATCCGCGGCGGTGGGACTGGGAAGCGACGAAACATCCATGGTCGGGTTTATCCTGGTGGTCGCAACCGGGGGGGTGCTGGTGGTGGCTGAGGTTCCGCACGGTAAATGGGTGGCCGCTGAGGTTGCGGGACTGGTCTCTGTCGCAGCCCTCCAACGGGCGGTCCTGTTTGTGGACGCATCCAGGCCTGATTGGTTCTGGGCCGCGCAGTGGTACGTGATAGCCGGCGCCGTTATAGCAGGGCTGCGCTACATGAAGGGGCAGCGGGCGGATGGCCTGCTTCGGCTGTGCATTGCAGCCGGAGCTCTGTCGCTGACGTCCGTGGGGGGGACCATCTTCAGCGGTACTTCATCGCAGCAACTGTACGTACTCGTGGCACATGTCCTGCTACTGGCCGCCGGCCTGCTGCTGGCGGAGCGGGTACTTGTCTGGTGGGGGGGCCATTGCCGTTGCGCTGAGCATCATGTGGGCGTTGCGCTCCTATGCCTTTGCGATGCTTGCCCTCGTCGCTTTGGGCCTAATTGTGCTGGCGGTGTGGCGCTTGAACCGGAAGCCGCCAGGCAATACAGGCGGACCGGGAGAGGGTGGAGCTCCGACTGACGCCCCCGCCGGCGCGGACCCGTGACGGAATCCGATAATGTTGCAGTCTACGGAGAGGAGCGCACCATGGAATTTTTGATTTTCCTGGCAGTCATTGCAGCTATCGGCGGCGGCGTGTTGTGGGGTCGAAAGAACTTCAAGACCGAGATCGAACGCGCAAAGAGGATTCGGCGCGCCAACAAAAACAAGTAGGGCAACGTTCCGTAGCGCAGGAGTTAACCCGGGCGGGCTACATGACGGTAACGTCCGCGGGCTATAAGTGACGGTGACGTGCACGGCCCAGTGCCCGGTACCAGTAGAACGAATCCTTGGGCGTCCGTTCCAAGGTTTCGAAGTCCACATGGATCAGGCCGAATCGCTGCGAGTAGCCCGCCGCCCACTCGAAATTGTCCAACAAGGTCCAGACGTAGTATCCGCGAAGATCCACATCCTCGGCGATACCTCCAGGCCCGGTTGCCGTCAGTGCATGGCCTAGATGTTCAGCCAGGTACGTGATGCGGTTGTGGTCCTGGACAGGTCCATCGACGTGGGCAGGTTCGGGAAAGCTGGCTCCGCCTTCGGTGATGTAGACAGGGGGGGGAGCGCCTCCCCCGTACCGGTCTTTCATTTCGCGTAGCAGCAACGCCAGGTACTCCGGTGCAATCGGCCAGCCGAACCCGGTGGTCTCATACTCCTGGTAGGCGGCCAAATGGAAAGGCACCTTGGTCATCTCCTGCGACCTTCCGGTGGGTATCTCCGCCGGACCGGGGCCTGCCGCAGCCTTCACGGGGGTAGTAGTAGTTGAGCCATAGAAGTCCAGGGGTTGACTGATCAGTCAAGGTCGCCGTCGTGAACTGTACCCAGCGAGCGGAACCACGGTTTCATGGGCAGGGGTGGCTTGGGATATTGGCCCAGCAGTATCGCATCGGCATAGATGCGGTTGAGGATCAGGTCCAGGGCCTGCGCCATCAATCGGTCGCCGAGTCTGGTGCTGGCGGGTTCGACGGGGCAGTGCATGTTGGACACACCGATCTGACCCTTCACTCCTGCGCCTCGGAGGGTCTGGACCGCCATTCCATGGCCCAGCAATTGATGATGTGCGGCAGGCAGTGAGTCGAACAGCAGTTGCCGGCCTGGTGCGTGCACTCCCAACGAGTATCCCTGCACGGTGACTGACACGGGCTCGTTCATGGTGACCCAGTGCTCAACGCGATCCCCCCCGAAGCGCTCGGCTGCGGCTTGGCAGTAGACAGCGAAGCGTTCGGCTGTGTCCCTGTTCATCCACCCCCCCGGCATGTTCCAACTCCAGCGGGGTGTCCCAGTGGTACAACGTGGCCATGGGGGGAGATGCCTGCGGCAAGGAGTTTATCGATCAGGCGATCATAGAAGTCCAACCCCCCGCTGGTTGACCGCGCCCTTGCCTCCGGGCTGGATGCGCGGCCACGAGAGTGAGAAACGGTAGGAGTCGACTCCGAGCTCCTGCATCAAGGCGATGTCTTCGTCCGAACGGTTATAGTGATCGCAGGCCACGGTGGGGGGGAGCCGCCGTCGACTATTGCTCCTGGCTTTTCACAGAACGCATCCCAGCCGGACGGTCCCCGCCCATCAGCGGTCAGCGAACCTTCTATCTGGAAGGCTGCGGCCGCGACACCCAGCGTGAACCCCCGGGCGGAGTCGGGCGGCGAGATCTTCCACGGAGCCTGAATCCTGGGCGTTCATGACCCCATCATCCTCACCGGATGGGGGCCGGGCAATGGCTCCTCAGCGTCGATTGGCCTTTACACCATATTTCCGCCATACTGGATGAGTTGTTCAAGCGCTTCTTCGTGTCCCGATCCGGATAATGCCGGGTGTCAGGGTCCAGGCTGAAGCCCAAACATAACCCTGAACCCCCCCATGATTGCGGTCGAGTTTGCGTGGAAATCGCGACACGCCCGACCGCGGGGGGTCGGTGCGCCGACAAGGTGAGGAACCCGGATTACTCCGGATTCAGCTTGTGCGGCGTGTGGTGGTAAATCCTCAAACGCTTCGGCGGCCACATCAACAGGTAAGTAAACAGAGCAGCCCTAACTAGAGCAGCACTAGCTGAAAGAGAGTCAGGCGACATGGCGGGACAAAAAATCCGCATCCGGCTGAAGTCATATGACCACGAGGTCATTGATGTTTCAGCGCGGAAGATCGTTGAGACGGTCACGCGCGCAGGCGCAACGGTAGTCGGCCCGGTGCCGCTGCCGACGGAGAAGAACGTTTACTGCGTTATTCGCTCTCCTCACAAGTACAAGGACAGCCGTGAGCACTTCGAAATGCGTACTCACAAGCGTCTGATCGACATCATCGACCCCCACGCCGAAGGCAGTTGACTCGCTTATGCGTCTCGACCTGCCCGCCGACGTGAACATCGAAATCAAGCTCTAGGGAGGTGCTGAGAGACTATGACCGCAACCCGTAACGTAAAGGGCCTGCTGGGCACGAAGCTCGGCATGACCCAGGTCTGGGACGAGAACAACAAGCTCATCCCGGTAACTGTTGTCCAGGCTGACTCGAACGTCATCACCCAGCTGCGCAACGCAGAGGTAGATGCTACGTCGCCGTACAGATCGGCTACGGCCAGATCGACCCCCCGCAAGGTCACCAAGCCGCTGGCTGGTCACTTTGAAAAGGCTGGCGTGACTCCTCGTCGCCACGTCGTCGAACTGCGTACCGCAGACGCCGCATCCTACGAGCTGGGCCAGGAGCTCTCTGTTGAGATCTTCGAAGCCGGCCAGAAGATCGACGTCGTCGGCACCTCCAAGGGTAAGGGCTTTGCCGGTGTTATGAAGCGTCACGGCTTCCACGGCGTTGGCGCTTCCCACGGTGCCCACAAGAACCACCGTAAGCCTGGCTCCATCGGTGGCGCATCCACCCCGAGCCGCGTCTTCAAGGGCCTGAAAATGGCCGGCCGCATGGGCGCCGAGCGTCACACCACGCTGAACCTCACGGTTCACGCCATTGACGCTGAGAAGTCGCTGCTCCTTATCAAGGGTGCCGTTCCCGGTGCCCGCGGCCAGGTCGTACTCGTACGCACCGCGTGAAGGGAGCCTAGTTAAATGACTAGCACTGTCAAGGTAGACCTGCCTGCAGAGATCTTCGACGTCCAGACCAACGTGCCGTTGCTGCACCAGGTCGTCGTCGCACAGCTCGCTGCTGCACGCCAGGGTACCCACAAGACGAAGACCCGCGCCGAGGTTTCCGGTGCAGGTCGCAAGCCGTTCAAGCAGAAGGGTACCGGCCGCGCCCGTCAGGGTTCCATCCGTGCTCCTCACATGACCGGCGGTGGCGTTGTCCACGGTCCGACTCCTCGTGACTACAGCCAGCGCACCCCCCCAAGAAGATGAAGCTGCTGCACTCCGCGGCGCCCTGTCTGACCGCGCCCGCAACGGCCGCATCCACGTCATCGCTGAACTGGTAGCCGGCACCAAGCCGTCCGCCAAGGAAGCACTGGCTTCGCTGCGTGCAGTCTCCGAGCGCAAGAACCTGCTCGTCGTAATCGAGCGCGCCAACGATGTTGCTGCACTCTCCGTGCGCAACCTCGAAGGTATTCACGTTCTGTACGCAGACCAGTTGAACACCTACGACGTGCTTGTCTCCGACGACGTGGTCTTCACCAAGCTGCTTTCGAGGCGTTCGTCGCTGACAAGGCCAAGAACGAGGAGGCCTCCAAGTGAGCGTAACCACCATCAAGGACCCGCGCGACGTCGTGCTTGCACCCGTCGTTTCGGAAAAGAGCTACGGTCTGATCGACGAAGGCAAGTACACCTTCCTGGTGGACCCTCGCTCGAACAAGACCGAGATCAAATTGGCCGTTGAGAAGATCTTCTCGGTCAAGGTTGACTCGATCAACACCATCAACCGTGCCGGTAAGCGCAAGCGCACCAAATTCGGCTGGGGACAGCGCAAGAGCACCAAGCGTGCAATTGTCACCCTCAAAGAAGGCACAATCGACATCTTCGGCGGTCCGCTCGCGTAGCGGAGACCACTTTAACGAGGAAATAAATTATGGGAATCCGTAAATACAAGCCGACTACCCCCCCGGGCCGTCGTGGCTCGAGCGTAGCCGACTTCGCTGAAATCACGCGATCGACTCCGGAAAAGTCGTTGCTGCGTCCGCTGCACAAAACAGGCGGCCGTAACAACTCCGGTAAGATCACCACCCGTCACAAGGGTGGTGGGCACAAGCGCCAGTACCGTCTGATCGACTTCCGTCGTCACGACAAGGACGGCATCACGCCCGCGTTGCCGAAATCGAGTACGACCCGAACCGCACGGCTCGCATCGCACTCCTGCACTACGTTGATGGCACCAAGCGTTACATCATCGCTCCTAACAAGCTGTCCCAGGGTGACTTCGTCGAGGCTGGTCCTGACGCTGACATCAAGCCGGGCAACAACCTGCCGCTGCGCAACATCCCGGTTGGTACCGTAATCCACGCAGTTGAACTGCGTCCGGGTGGCGGCGCCAAGATGGCACGTTCCGCAGGTGCTTCGGTACAGCTCGTTGCCAAGGAAGGCCGCTTCGCACAGTTGCGTCTGCCCTCCGGCGAAATCCGCAACGTTGACGTGCGCTGCCGCGCAACCGTCGGCGAGGTCGGCAACGCCGAGCAGTCGAACATCAACTGGGGCAAGGCCGGCCGTATGCGCTGGAAGGGCGTTCGCCCGACCGTCCGTGGTGTAGCCATGAACCCGGTTGACCACCCGCACGGTGGTGGTGAAGGTAAGACTTCCGGTGGACGTCACCCGGTTAACCCGAACGGCAAGCCCGAGGGCCGTACCCGCCGTCCGAACAAAGAGAGCGACAAGCTTATTGTTCGTCGCCGCCGTACTGGCAAGAACAAGCGATAGGAGCCTGGACACATGCCACGCAGCCTGAAAAAAGGTCCTTTCGTTGACCAGCACCTCTTTGTGAAGGTCGCACGGGAAAACGATAAGGGCACCAAGAACGTCATCAAGACCTGGTCCCGCCGTTCGATGATCATCCCCGACATGCTCGGGCACACGATCGCCGTACACGACGGACGCAAGCACATCCCGGTGTTTGTCACAGAGTCGATGGTCGGGCACAAGCTCGGCGAATTCGCTCCCACGCGGACATTCCGCGGCCATGTTAAGGACGACCGTAAGGGCAAGCGCCGCTAGGCGCCTGACTTTACGTCTTAGACGAGAGAAGGAAAGCAATGGAAGCCAAGGCTATTGCGCGTCACATCCGCGTAACGCCTATGAAGGCCCGGCGCGTCGTCAACCTTGTTCGTGGTAAGCAAGCGAATGAGGCTCTGGCAATTCTGAAGTTTGCCCCCCAGGCAGCTTCGGAGCCGGTATTCAAGGTACTTCAGTCGGCAATGGCCAACGCACGTGTCCTCGCGGACCGTGACGGCGTTGCATTCGACGACAGCGACCTCTTCATCACCGAAGCATTTGTTGATGAAGGCCCGACCATGAAGCGGTTCCAGCCGCGTGCCCAGGGCCGCGCCTACCGCATTAGGAAGCGGACCAGCCACATCACGCTGGTTGTCGCAACCCCCCCGGAGAAAGAGGAGGCTCGCTAAGTGGGACAGAAAGTAAACCCGCACGGGTTCCGACTCGGCATCACCACCGACCACGTTTCGCACTGGTTCGCTGACAGCACCAAGCCCGGACAGCGCTACAAGGATTTCGTCCGCGAGGACATCAAGATCCGTCAGCTCATGTCCACCGGCATGGAGCGCGCCGGCATCGCCAAGGTCGAGATCGAGCGCACCCGTGACCGTGTCCGCGTGGATATCCACACGGCACGCCCGGGTATCGTTATCGGCCGCCGCGGCGCTGAAGCAGACCGCATCCGTGGCGAGCTCGAAAAGCTCACCGGCAAGCAGGTTCAGCTGAACATCCTCGAGGTCAAGAACCCCGAGATGGAAGCACAGCTTGTTGCCCAGGGCATCGCTGAGCAGCTGACTTCCCGCGTGGCTTTCCGCCGTGCGATGAAGAAGGCAATGCAGTCCGCACAGCGTGCGGGTGCCAAGGGTATCCGTGTTGCTTGCTCGGGTCGTCTGGGTGGCGCAGAAATGTCCCGCTCGGAGTTCTACCGCGAAGGCCGTGTGCCCCCCCTGCACACCCTCCGCGCGAACATCGACTACGGCTTCTACGAAGCCAAGACCACCTTCGGCCGTATCGGTGTGAAGGTTTGGATCTACAAGGGTGACGTAACTGCCAAGGAACTGGCTCAGCAGGCAGCTGCTGCTCCGTCCCGTGGCCGTGCAGGAGACCGTCCGGGCCGCCCGGGTGGCGACCGCCGTCGTCGTAACGACCGTCCGGCAGCTGAGGCAGCACCCGCTGCCGTTGAAGCACCGGCCGCTGAAGCTGCTGCTCCGGCAGCAGAAGGAGGACAGGCTTAAATGCTTATCCCACGTCGAGTCAAGCACCGTAAGCAGCACCACCCGGGTCGTTCCGGCGCTGCAACGGGCGGCACCAAGGTCAGCTTCGGTGAGTACGGTATCCAGCTCTCAGCCCGGCATACGTAACCAACCGTCAGATCGAGTCCGCTCGTATCGCGATGACCCGCCACATCAAGCGTGGCGGCAAGGTCTGGATCAACATCTACCCGGACCGTCCGCTGACGAAGAAGCCTGCTGAAACCCGTATGGTTCCGGTAAGGGTTCTCCGGAATGGTGGGTCGCAAACGTCAAGCCGGGCCGGGTTCTCTTCGAACTCTCCGGTGTCAATGAAGAGGTAGCTCGCGAGGCCCTGCGCCTGGCAATCCACAAGCTCCCGTTGAAGGCACGCATTGTGCGTCGCGAAGGTGGTGAATAGAAATGGCAGTAGGGTCGAAGGATCTCGCACCCGCACAGCTGGACGGTTTCGACAACGAGCGTCTCGTTGAAGAACTCCGCAAGTCCAAGGAAGAGCTGTTCAACCTGCGTTTCCAGTCCGCCACCGGACAGCTGGAGAACCACGGTCGCCTGCGTGCGGTAAAGAAGGACATCGCACGCATCTACACCGTTCTCCGTGAGCGCGAGCTGGGCATTCGTGCCGAGGTTGCCGCACCGGTTGTGGAAGCCAAGGAAGAAAAGAAGTCCAAGAAGGCTGCCAAGCTGAAAAGGCCGAGGTTGAAGCTGGAGAGGACGCCAAGTGAGCGAGAAGGAAACTGTGACGGAAGCAGCAGCCAGCGCTGAACAGCGCGGTTACCGTAAGACGCGTCGCGGCTACGTTGTCTCTGACAAGATGGAAAAGACCATCGTTGTTCAGGTTGAAGACCGCGTGAAGCACGCTCTGTACGGCAAGGTTATTCGCCGCACCTCGAAGATCAAGGCTCACGACGAAGAGAACACCGCCGGCATCGGCGACCTCGTTCTCATCTCTGAGACCCGCCCGCTGTCCGCTACCAAGCGGTGGCGTCTGGTGGAGATCCTCGAAAAGGCCAAGTAAATCCGACGCCGGGCACGCCTGGCAGTGATTCACTGGAAAGGCCCGCATTCCTTTGGGAATGCGGGCCTTTCCGCTTCTCCCGCCGTTTCGGTTTCAGGCTGTAAACGTGCTAGGATATTGAGTTTGTATGGCGCCACTTGTGCGTCGTCCACTACCTCGTAAACAATCGTGCCGCTGCATACTGCCCCCCCGCGCAGAGTTTTCTGCAAGGGAAGCTGATGCTTGTGGCACGGGCGTTTAGGCCTGTACTGGCAAAATCCAGGCAGGTCAAGAGACACCCCGATCAACCGTTCCGCAAGGCTCATTCCGTATGCATGATTTCGGTCTGAGAACCGGCGCGACGCAAGGAGTAAAAATTGATTCAGCAGGAGTCGCGACTCAAGGTCGCCGACAACACGGGTGCTAAGGAAATCCTTACCATTCGCGTTCTCGGTGGATCCGGTCGTCGCTACGCAGGCATCGGCGACGTCATCGTCGCCACCGTCAAGGACGCTATCCCTGGCGGCAACGTAAAGAAGGGTGACGTCGTCAAGGCTGTCATCGTTCGTACCAAGAAGGAACGCCGCCGTGCGGATGGTTCCTACATCAAGTTTGACGAAAACGCAGCTGTGATCTTGAAGAACGACGGTGACCCCCCGCGGTACCCGTATCTTCGGCCCGGTTGGTCGTGAACTTCGCGACAAGAAGTTCATGAAGATCGTTTCGCTGGCCCCGGAGGTGCTTTAGTCCATGGCTAAGAAAATCAAGAAGGGTGACCTCGTTCAGGTCATCACTGGCGCCAAGCAGGAACGTGGCGGCGACCGCGGCAAGCAGGGCAAGGTCCTGCGCGTATTCACCGACACCAACCGCGTGCTGGTAGAGGGAATCAACCGCGTCACCAAGCACTCCAAGGTCGGTCAGTCGCAGCGCGGCACCAAGACCGGTGGCATCGAGGTTGTTGAAGCCCCCCCGATCCACGTATCCAACGTTGCCCTGGTTGACCCGTCCACCAAGAAGCCGACCCGTGTTGGTTTCCGTCTCGACACCGTTGAGAAGGATGGCGCTACCAAGACCGTCCGTATCCGCGTGTCCAAGGCCACCGGGAAGGACATCTAATGACTGAGACTCTCGAGACTCCGGTAAAGATCGTTCCGCGTCTGAAGACGAAGTACGCAGAGACCATCAAGAAGTCACTGCAGGACGAATTCAGCTACGCGAACGTCAACCAGGTTCCCCGCCTGGTGAAGGTTGTAGTGAACATGGGTGTTGGAGATGCCGCCAAGGACTCCAAGCTGATCGACGGCGCTGTCCGCGACCTCACCCTGATCACCGGCCAGAAGCCGCAGGTAACCAAGGCCCGCAAGTCAATCGCACAGTTCAAGCTGCGCGAAGGCATGCCCATCGGTGCACACGCAACTCTGCGTGGAGACCGCATGTGGGAATTCGTGGACCGTCTGGTTTCGCTGGCCCTGCCGCGTATCCGCGACTTCCGCGGCCTCAACGGCAAGCAGTTTGATGGCAACGGCAACTACACCTTCGGTCTGACCGAGCAGGTTATGTTCCACGAAATCGACCAGGACTCCATCGACCGCGTTCGCGGTATGGACATCACGGTCGTTACCACCGCCAAGACCGATGACGAAGGCCGCGCGCTGCTCAAGGCGCTTGGTTTCCCGTTCAAGACCGAAAACTAACTACGTGACAGGTCCGTCCGCGCAGGCTCTTAGGAGCAAGCGCAGCGGAAACCGGTACGAGGAAGGGCTATAGCCAAATGACTATGACAGATCCTGTCGCAGACATGCTCACGCGTCTGCGCAATGCAAACTCGGCATACCACGACACCGTGTCCATGCCGTACAGCAAACTGAAGGCACGCGTTGCTGACATCCTGAAGGCAGAAGCTACATTGCCGGCTGGAAGGAAGAAGACGCCGAGGTTGGCAAGAAGCTGACCATCGACCTGAAGTTCGGTCCGAACCGCGAGCGTTCCATCGCTGGCGTCCGCCGCATCTCCAAGCCGGGCCTCCGCGTTTACGCGAAGTCCACCAACCTGCCGCACGTGCTGGGTGGCCTGGGTATCGCAATCCTGTCCACCTCTTCCGGCCTCCTGACTGACAAGCAGGCCGGCAAGAAGGGCGTGGGCGGCGAAGTCCTCGCGTACGTCTGGTAACGGGAAAGGAAGAGAATAATGTCACGTATTGGACGTCTCCCCCCCATCACCGTTCCTGCCGGAGTTGAGGTCAAGCTCGATGGCTCCGTCATCAGCGTCAAAGGTGCCAAAGGCGAGCTGAGCCACACTGTGGCCAGCCCGATCGAGGTTACCCAGGAAGAGAACACTCTCACGGTCACCCGCCCGAACGACGAGCGCAACTCGCGTTCGCTGCACGGCCTGACCCGCACCCTGATCGCCAACATGATCCAGGGCGTTACCGAGGGCTACGAGAAGAAGCTTGAAATCGTCGGTACTGGTTACCGCGTTCAGGCCAAGGGTTCTGACCTGGAGTTCGCTCTGGGCTACAGCCACCCGGTTAATGTCTCTGCACCCGAAGGCATCACCTTCGTAGTAGAGGGTCCGACCAAGCTCTCTGTTGCGGGTATCAACAAGCAGCAGGTCGGCGAGGTTGCTGCCAACATTCGCAAGCTGCGCAAGCCCGACCCCTACAAGGGCAAGGGTGTCCGTTACGCCGGCGAAGTCATCCGCCGCAAGGTCGGAAAGGCTGGTAAGTAAACCATGGCCATCGCAATTAACAAGAAGCGTACGAACAAGAGCAAGTCGGCTGCACGCAGCCGTCGCCAGCTTCGTATCCGCAAGCGCATCACTGGTACGGCTGTACGTCCTCGTATGGTCGTTAACCGCTCTGCACGTCACATGTTCGTCCAGGTTGTCGATGACAGCAAGGGTGTAACCGTGGCTTTCGCTTCCACTTTGGAAGCGGACCTTCGTGCATTCGACGGTGACAAGACTGCCAAGGCCAAGCGCGTTGGCGAGCTCGTTGCCGAGCGTGCAAGGCTGCAGGCGTCGAAGCTGTTGTCTTCGACCGTGGCGGTAACAAGTACCACGGCCGCATCGCCGCCGTCGCTGACGGTGCTCGCGAAGGTGGGCTGGCACTGTGACCGTTGAAAATAACGAAAAGGACACCCAGGTGACTGAAGCTGTAGCTGCTGAAGCAACTGAGACCGCAC
>BBFS01000041.1 GCA_001313365.1 Paenarthrobacter nitroguajacolicus JCM 14115 | reverse complement strand
GCACCGGTAGGCCGCTGGGTGGAGTTGGTGCCGCCTGCAGGACGTGCTCCGGCTGCGCCGGCGCGGAAGAACCGGTTCCGGGACGCTGCTGGGGGCCGTGCAGGTGTTCCTGCCTGTGCGCTGCCCGAGGCTGCCGGAGTCCGCCGGGGGGGACACCTGTGCTCGGCTTGGGATATGAGTCGGAATTACTCACTCGTTACCTCCGGTATTGTCTTCGTTCAGCTCCGCGCCCGTTTCGATTTCCGGGTCTGCGTCGTTTTCCGTTTCGTCCGTCACGGTCGCCTCGGAGGCGCCGTCGTTTGCAGCCAACGTTACGTCATCGTCGAGTCCGTCCTCTGACTCTTCTACTTCCAAGCCGCGTTCGCTGTTGCGCGCAACCTCGATAATGCGATCATTCTTGTCCGGCTTGGCAAAGATGACGCCCATGGTGTCGCGGCCCTTGGCGGGAACGCCGGTCACGGCCGAGCGCACCACCTTGCCACCCTCCATGACCACCAGGACCTCGTCCTCTTCCTGCACGATCAGTGCGCCAACGAGGTCACCGCGGTCTTCAGCAAGCTTGGCCACCTTGATGCCCAAGCCGCCACGGCCCTGCAGACGGTATTCGTCCACTGCGGTCCGCTTGGCGTAGCCGCCCTCGGTCACGATGAACACGAAGGATCCGTCCTGGACTACGTCTGCGGCGAGCAGTTCGTCGTCTTCACGGAACTTCATACCGGTCACACCGGACGTGGCGCGGCCCATGGGACGCAAAGCATCATCGGTGGCCGTGAAGCGGATGGACTGGCCCTTGCGTGACACCAGGAGCAGGTCATCGGTTTCGCTGACCAGCTGGGCCGAGACAAGTTCGTCCTCATCGCGCAGGTTAATGGCGATGACGCCGGCCGTACGGTTGGTGTCATAGTCTCCAACCGTGTCTTCTTGACCAAACCGTTCTTCGTGGCCAGCACCAAGTAAGGAGCCTGCTGGTAGTCCCGCAGGTCAAGGACCTGGGCGATATGCTCATCCGGCTGGAACGCCAGCAAGTTGGCAACGTGCTGGCCCTTGGCATCGCGGCCGGCTTCTGCCAGTTCGTAAGCCTTTGCCCGGTACACGCGTCCAAGGTTGGTAAAGAACAGCAACCAGTGGTGCGTGGTGGTGACGAAGAAGTGCTCCACCACGTCGTCGCCACGCAACTGTGCGCCCTTGATGCCCTTGCCGCCACGCTGCTGCGAACGGTAGTTGTCGCTGCGGGTGCGCTTTACGTAGCCGCCACGGGTGATGGTGACAACCATTTCCTCTTCGGGGGATCAAGTCCTCCATGGACATGTCGCCGTCGAAACCCATCAGGATGTGGGTGCGGCGGTCGTCGCCGTGCTTGGCCACAATCTCTGCGAGTTCTTCACTGATGATCTGGCGCTGCCGCTCCTCGGAAGCAAGGATCGAGTTGTATTCCTCGATCATCGACTCGAGCTCGGAGTGGCGATCCTGGATCTTCTGGCGTTCCAGTGCGGCTAGACGGCGCAGCTGCATGTCCAGGATGGCGCGGGCCTGGAGTTCGTCGATCTCCAGGAGTTCCATGAGGCCTTCACGGGCAGCCTCTGTGGTGTTGGACGCGCGGATGAGGGCAATGACCTCGTCCAGCATGTCCAGTGCCTTGAGGAGTGCGCGCAGGATGTGCGCCTCTTCCTCGGCCTTGCGCAGGCGGTAGCGGGTGCGGCGTGCAATGACATCCATCTGGTGCGCAACCCAGTGCCGGATGAAGGCGTCAAGGCTCAAGGTGCGCGGAACGCCGTCGACAATTGCCAGCATGTTCGCCGAGAAGTTGTCCTGCAACTGCGTGTGCTTATAAAGGTTGTTGAGTACAACCTTGGCCACGGCATCGCGCTTGAGCACAATCACCAGGCGCTGGCCGGTACGGCCGGAGGTTTCATCGCGGAGGTCAGCAATGCCTGAAATCTTGCCGTCCTTGACCAGTTCGGCAATCTTGATGGCCAGGTTGTCCGGGTTGGCTGGTACGGAAGCTCGGTTACCACCAGGCACGTGCGGCCTTGGAGTTCCTCCACGTTGACCACGGCCCGCATGGTGATGGAGCCTCGGCCGGTTCGGTACGCGTCTTCGATGCCCTTGTGGCCAAGAATGGTGGCGCCCGTGGGGGGGAAGTCGGGGGGGCCCTTTATCCGGAGCAGCAGTGCTTCGAGGAGCTCTTCGCGCGTGGCGGTGGGGGGGTTATCAAGCGCCCACTGGACGCCTTCGGCAACCTCGCGAAGGTTATGCGGCGGAATGTTGGTGGCCATACCGACGGCGATACCTGAGGAGCCGTTGACCAACAGGTTGGGGGGGAAACGCGCCGGCAGGATGGTGGGTTCCTGGTTCTTGCCGTCGTAGTTGTCCTGGAAGTCGACGGTTTCCTCGTCGATGTCGCGGACCATTTCCATCGCCAGCTGGGCCATCTTGGTTTCGGTGTAACGCGGTGCAGCAGCGCCGTCGTTGCCGGGCGAACCGAAGTTGCTTGGCCGAGTGCCAGCGGGTAGCGCATGGTCCAGTCCTGGATCAAGCGGACCAGGCATCGTAGATCGCCATGTCGCCGTGCGGGTGGTACGTACCCATAACGTCGCCCACAACGCGGGCGCACTTGTTGAAAGAGCGGTCGGGGGGGCGGTATCCGCCGTCGAACATTGCGTACAGAACGCGGCGGTGCACCGGCTTAAGGCCGTCACGGACATCCGGGAGGGCGCGGCCGACGATAACGGCCATGGCGTAGTCCAAGTAGGACCGCTGCATTTCCGTCTGCAGGTCCACCTGTTCCACGCGGTCGGTCAGCACATCGCCCTCGAGGATGACGTCGTCAGCGTTGGATTCCGCCGGGACTTCGGGAGTTTCGTCACTCATAATCTAAGGTTTCCGTTTCAGGTATATGTCAGTTCTGGAATATTCAGTTGCCCTTGTGGGCCCCTAGATATCGAGGAATCTGACGTCCTTGGCGTTCTGCTGAATGAAGTTACGGCGCGATTCGACGTCCTCGCCCATCAGGACGGAGAAGGTTTGATCGGCGGCCAGTGCGTCATCCATGGTGACCTGCAGCAGGGTGCGCCGATCCGGGTCCATGGTGGTGTCCCACAGCTCCGTGTAATCCATCTCGCCCAGGCCCTTGTAGCGCTGGATGCCGTTGTCCTTGGGCAGTCGCTTGTTCATGCTGGCACCCTTGCGGATGGTTTCATCGCGTTCGCGGTCGCTGTAGACGTAGTCGTGGGCGGCGTTGGACCACTTGATCCTGTACAGCGGCGGCTGGGCCAGGTACACGTAGCCATTCTCGATGAGCGGACGCATGTAGCGGAACAGCAGCGTCATCAGCAGCGTGGTGATGTGCTGGCCATCTACGTCTGCATCTGCCATCAGGACGATCTTGTGATAGCGAAGCTGGAGATGTCGAAGTCCTCGCCGATACCCGTTCCGAAGGCGGTGATCATTGACTGGACTTCAGCGTTGCCCAGGGCCTTGTCCAGGCGGGCACGCTCAACGTTCAGGATCTTGCCTCGCAGCGGCAGGATGGCCTGGGTCTCAGGGTTACGGCCACGCTTGGCAGAACCACCGGCCGAGTCACCCTCCACAAGGTAGACCTCGCAACGTGAGGGATCCTTGGAAGAGCAATCAGAGAGCTTGCCGGGCATGCCGAAGGACTCCAGCGGGCTCTTCCGGCGGGCGTTATCACGGGCCTTGCGGGCAGCCATGCGTGCCTGGGCAGCCGAAATGGCCTTACGGATGACATCGCGGGCGGGTCCGGGATTCCGCTCCAGCCAATCACCCAGCTGGTCCGTGACAACGCGCTGTACAAAGCCCTTTACCTCGGAGTTGCCCAGTTTGGTCTTGGTCTGGCCTTCGAACTGCGGCTCGGAAAGCTTCACCGAGATAACGGCCGTCAAACCTTCACGGATGTCATCGCCGGTAAGGTTGTCTTCCTTTTCCTTGATGATGCTCTTCTCCCGCGCATAGCGTTGATGAGCGAGGTCATCGCGGCGCGGAAGCCTTCTTCGTGCGTTCCACCCTCATGGGTGTTGATCGTGTTTGCGTAGGTATGGACACTTTCCGAGTAAGCGGTGGTCCACTGCATGGCAACCTCGACGGCGATGTGCCGCTCAGTGTCTTCGGTTTCGAAAGCGATAACGTCCTCGTGGACGATTTCAACCTTCTTGCTCGAGTTCAGGTGCTTGACGTAGTCCAACAGCCGTCCGGGTATTGGTAAACGACTGTGCGGTGCTCGGCTGCGACTTCGCTTCCGTTGCCACGGCATCCAGATCGAGATCGTCGTCCCCGTCACGGTTAACCGGGCGCTCATCCGTCAGCGTGATCCGCAGGCCCTTGTTGAGGAAGGCCATCTGCTGGAAACGTGCACGCAGCGTCTCGAAGTCGAACTCGGTGGACTCGAAGATGGTGCCGTCCGGGTAGAACGTCTGGGACGTCCCCCCCGTAACGTCAGTAGCCTCGCCCTTGACGAGTTCGCCCTGCGGCTTGCCGCCGTCGGCAAAGGTCATACGCCAAACGTGACCTTGGCGGCGGACTTCCGTGTCAACCCGGCGCGACAGGGCATTAACCACGGAAATACCAACACCGTGAAGACCACCGGAAACGGCATAGCCGCCGCCCCCCGAACTTGCCGCCGGCGTGCAGGATGGTCATGACCACTTCAACGGTGGGCTTGCCCTCGGTCGGGTGAATGTCCACGGGGGGGATGCCGCGGCCATCGTCCACAACGCGGACTCCACCATCAGCGCGGAGCGTGATTTCGATGTGACTGCAGTAACCAGCCAAGGCCTCGTCAACAGAGTTGTCCACCACTTCATAGACCAAGTGGTGCAGGCCGCGGGGGGGACCGGTTGAGCCGATGTACATGCCGGGGGGGCGTTTGCGCACGGCTTCGAGACCTTCCAGCACGGTGATATCGCTGGCACCGTACTCCCTGGGCGCCTCCGCGGGCGTGTCAGGCTTGGGAACAGTCTCCTCTTCGGGCTCTACTGCCAAGGTCTCTGCATTGTCGTTAGCCACAGCGCTTTCGACTCCTCTGTACTCGATGTCGGCCGTTCCCGGAGCTGCCCACGGCGAACCGCGGCCGCCAACGGGCACGTGACTGATTGCGCCGATTAGTCCGACGAAGGGGGGGTCCCCGATGCCACAGGAGTGGATTCAGGACCCGACGACGTTTCACCGGCGCTCAGTGATCTACGCCAATTCTATCGTGGAAACGCGTGAATCCTTGCAAATACGGGGGCAGCCGAGAGCTGAATATGGCCGTAGGAGACCGCTGGCCCTATCTTCAGTGGCCCTATGGTGGTCCCGACGGGGGCCTATACGACTCGGGGGGGGCGTTGAAACGCCCTGCACGCCGTTTAGCCGTAAGTGTCCCTCGGTCCGCGACCGTTAACGCTGCGTCCGCCTTTTCGCCAACTTGGAGCTGAAGGTCCAAGCACCTGAATGCTCGTTACCACTCCTTCTCCCAGTTCATTGCGGAACATCTCCAGGAGGCTGGTGCTCAGCAGCCGCAGTTGTGTAGCCCAGGCCGTGGAGTCGCAACGAACGTGGAGCGTGGTGTCGGTGAAACTCTCGGGCGTGCAGTGAGCGGAGATGTCCGGCCCAACCAGAGTCTCCCACTCCGCCATGACCGAGCCGACGGCCACAGGAGATGTCCAACCGCGTTCGGCCACCAAACGACCTACTACTTTTCCAAGTCCCAAGGGATCACGGCCACTGCCGTGGAATTGGGTGAAGCCCCTGGTATCCCGCAGCCCTTTGCGTTTCGGAGCGGATCCAGGCCTCGGCGCGCGTTGCCGTACTTCACCACGGGCAGCTGCTGCTTCGCGCATCCGGTTCAAGGCCGCTTGGGCAGCGTCAATCTCATCCGGCTCACGGCCGGGCTGAAGTCCGTCGTGGCTATCCTTCGCCATCGATGCCTCCCGGAACAACGGTTACGCGCCGTCCGGCCAGCTCCTCGGGGGATATCGGCATCGACGGCGGCAGTCACCAGTACTTGCTCAGCACCGGCGACGATTGCTGCCAGTTTACGCCGCCGGTGGACATCGAGTTCGGCAAAAACATCGTCCAGGATGAGGATGGGCGCAGTGCACCGGTCCGGGCGTCATCCAGCATCACATAGTAAGAGGCCAGTCGCAGTGACAGGCACATGGACCACGTTTCACCATGGGACGCATAGCCCTTGGCGGGGGGGCCTGCCCCAGCACGAGTTCCAGTTCGTCGCGGTGCGGACCTACCAAGGAGATACCGCGTTCGAGTTCCTTTTTCCTGGAGGCTGCGAAGGCTGGATGTAGCGCTCTGTAAGTTCATCAACGGACAGCAGCCGAAGGTCATCAACCGACGCCGAAGGCTCCGTTCCCTGCTCGGCCGGCCGCCGTCGTCGTCAAGTACGCCCTGAATGGTTGAGCGGTAGACGGCTCCAGCGTCCTTGGAACCATCAGTAAGTTGGGCATAAGCGCTGTTCAGGTGGGGGGGACGCAAGCGCTCCACAAGTTCCAGGCGTGCATGCAGGAGTTCCGCGCCGGCACGGGCCATGTGCTGATCCCAGACATCCAGGGTTGCCTCATGCCCGGCGGTGAACTTGCCGGCACGGGCCGACTTCAGCAGCGCATTGCGTTGCTTCAACACACGGTCGTAGTCGCTGCGGGTTGCGGCGTGCCGCGGAACGAGGCTCACCAGCAGCTCGTCCAGAAAGCGCCTACGGTTCGAAGGATCGCCCTTGACCAACGCCAAATCCTCGGGCGCGAACAACACTGTTTGGCAGATCCCCCAAAATGTCCCTGGCACGGACCGGGTTGCTGCGGTTGATACGTCCCCGGTTCGCCCGCCCGGAGTTGATCTCAAGCTCGATGACCGTTGACTGCTCGCCACGGACGAGCCTCGCCCGGATCATGGCGCGCTCCGTGCCGAAACGAAGAAGTGGAGCGTCCGTGCTGACCCGGTGGGAACTCAAGGTCGCCAGGTACCCGATGGCTTCCATGAGGTTGGTCTTGCCGATTCCGTTGGAACCCACCAAGACCGTCACGCCGGGGGCCGAGTTTCAGGTCGACCTGTGCATAGCTTCGGAAATCCGTCAGCGAAAGATGTTCGAGGTACACGCCGTTTGCAGGACTCCTGCGGCCTAGTTGGCCGGACGGGTGGCGTGTCCGCCGAACTGGTGGCGTAGTGCGGAAACCATCTTCATGGCAGGTGAATTGTCTTCGCGGGAGGCAAAGCGGGCAAAGAGTGCGGCCGTGATTGCAGGCGCGGGCACTGCGTTGGCGATTGCTTCTTCCACGGTCCAACGGCCTTCGCCGGAGTCCTCAACATAGTCATCGATCGAGCCAAGCCCGGATCTTCGTCGAGGGCCTTGACCATGAGGTCCAAGAGCCACGAACGGACAACCGTGCCCTTTTGCCATGCACGGAAAGTCCCCGGAAGGTCCTTCACGATGTCTTTTGCAGCCAGCAATTCGTAACCCTCGGCGTACGCCTGCATGAGGCCATACTCGATGCCGTTGTGAACCATCTTGGCGTAGTGGCCGGCACCAACTCCACCAACGTGGACGAAGCTGTCTGCCCGTTCACCCTCGGGACGGAGTGCATCGAAAACCGGCATGGCCAGTTCAATGTCCTCGTCAGCGCCGCCTGCCATGAGGCCGTAACCGTTCTGGAGGCCCCCCCAAACACCGCCGGATACACCGCAATCCGCGAAGCGGATGCTCTTTTCGGCGAGTGCAGCAGCGTGCTTCTGGTCTTCCGTGAATCGTGAGTTGCCGCCGTCGATGACCAAGTCACCGGGCTGAGTTTCTCGCCCAGCTCCGTTACGACAGCATCCGTGATGGCACCGGATGGAACCATTACCCACACCAACCGAGGAGTGGGTAATGCAGCGATTAGTTCATCAACTGACCCGACGTCCGTGACGTCCGGATTGCGATCAAAACCTGTGACCTCAATACCACCGTTCCGCATGCGTTCCCGCATGTTGAAACCCATTTTTCCGAGGCCGATCAGTCCGATGTGCACAGTGTGGACTCTTTTCTGTGGAGGTGGCGGGAGACGGTACCGGGCTGGGGCCAATTGGCTCGCAGCTAGTTGGGAAGGCGGACCGGCATCACTAGGTAGCGGTAGTCATCCTGGTCTTCGCCGTCTGCTTCAGCCTGGGCCGTGATCATGGCCGGTTTCGGGGGGGCGGTGGTGAAGGAAAATCGAACGTATTTGGTTTCGATGACGCTCAAGCTTCAACCAAGTAGTGCGGGTTGAAGCAACGGTGATGTCTTCACCGGAAAGCTGGGCTTCCAGCTCCTCGGAAGCCTGAGCATCTTCACCAGTACCGGCGTCGAGATTCAGTAGTCCTTGGGTGAAGGCAAGACGGACCGGGGGTGTTTCGCTCTGCCACAAGTGAGACACGGCGAACGGCCTCGACGAGTTCCTGGGTCTGGACTGTTGCGTGGATCGGCGTGGAGTCCGGGAAGAGTGAACGGATCTTGGGGGTAGTCGCCGTCAACCAGAAGTGAAGTGGTGGTCCGTCCACCACTTTCGAAGCCAATGAGGCGGCTGTCGTCGTCAGCAAGCGCGAGGTTGATGTCGCCGCTGCCACCGAGGGTTTTGGCCACTTCGTTCAGGGTTTTGGATTTCACCAGTGCGCTGGTGGAAATGCCCGGGGTGACAGGCTTCCACGGGACCTCGCGCATGGCGAGGCGGTAGCGGTCCGTGGCGAGGAGCGTGATGAGGTCATCCTCGATCTCCATGCGGACGCCGGTGAGGATCGGCAGGGTGTCATCCTTGCTTGCTGCAATGATCACCTGGGATACGGCTTGGGCGAAAGCGTCGCCCGGCAAGGTACCGCTGATCGCAGGAAGTGCCGGAAGTGCCGGGTACTCGGACTCGGGCATGGTGGCCAGGTGGAAGCTGCTTCGGCGGCAGGTGAGAGTGACTTTGCTGCCATCTGTCTCAACTTCCACAGGAGCCGACGGAAGCTGCGGCAGATGTCTGCCAACAAGCGCCCGGAAACCAAGATGGTGCCCTCAACAGCGATATCCGCGGGGGATTTCCAAACGAGCTGAGGTCTCGTAGTCAAAGCTGGACAGGCTAACGGTTCCTGCCTCGGCTTTGAGGAGGAGGCCGGACAGCACGGGTACGGGCGGCCGCGGAGACAACGACCGCGCGGTCCACGTAACGGCTTCTGCCAGGACGTCGCGGTCGACTCTGAACTTCACGGAAGGGTGCCGCCTTTCATTGCTGCTGCCATGTAGTAGCTGCGGCTTCCTGCTTGGAGGCCGCTAAATCTTCGCAGTCCGGCACCGGAACCTGCATGGTCCGCACTTAGCGAACTACAAGCAGACCCGAGGATGGGAGCGCTGCTGACAGCTTAGCCGGAAGATCCGCGATTAACCCATCCCCGTCGGGCCGGCCCCCCCTCGTATGTGGACAGTGCAGGCCGGCTACGGCCTGGCTCTTGGTCTGTCGTTTCCGGGACGGGATGGGTGGCAGAACGAGATTGTTATTTGAGGGATTTCAATTTTTTGGGATTCGTAGTGTTAATAACTGCTGTGGAAACTGTGGATAACCCGATCTCGCCGCGTCGTTTCGCGGTTAAGCTGTTCACGGATTGTGCGTTAACTGGGTTTTAAACAGGGTGTGGATGGGGGGACAACTCCCAGGCCGGTTTTTAACGATCCACAGATGGCTTAAGGGTTTTAAGCCCATTAACCGCGCTTGTCCCCTTAAGTATCCACAGGCTTATCCACATGCACCTGTTAATAAGGTATGCAGTACCGGGCGCGATGTGGATTTCAGGAGTCGCGCTGCTGCTGTTTGATCCGGTTGGTCAGCTCCGTGACCTGGTTGTAGATCACACGGCGCTCGGCCATCAGCTCGCGGATCTTGCGGTCTGCGTGGATAACGGTGGTGTGGTCACGACCACCGAGCTCCTGTCCGATCTTCGGCAAGGACATGTCCGTCAGCTCGCGGCACAGGTACATGGCAATCTGCCGGGCGGTCACCAGGGTGCGTGTACGGGACTTGCTGCAGAGCTCTTCCATGCTGAGCTTGAAGTAGTCAGCTGTCTGGTCCAGGATCTGCTTCGCCGTAATTTCCTGGGCACCGTCGTCGGTGATGAGGTCCTTCAGGACCATCTCAGCGAGGGCCACGTCCACAGGTTGGCGGTTGAGGCTCGCGAAGGCCGTGACGCGGATCAGCGCGCCTTCAAGTTCGCGGATGTTGCTGGAGATCTTGGAAGCGATGTACTCCAAGGCATCGTCCGGCGCGGAGAGGCCCTCGCTGAGGCCCTTCTTGCGAAGGATCGCGATACGGGTCTCCAGCTCAGGGGGGTTGGATATCCGTCAGGAGGCCCCACTCGAAACGGGACGTCATGCGGTCTTCGAAGCCGGCGAGCAT
Source organism: Paenarthrobacter nitroguajacolicus JCM 14115 (assembly GCA_001313365.1). The sequence goes on along the minus strand of BBFS01000041.1, from coordinate 30,265 downwards.
CTTGGGCGGCTGATCGGAGGTGATGACAACCTGCTTGTTGGCGTTGTGCAGGGCATTGAACGTGTGGAAGAACTCTTCCTGGGTCCGGTCCTTGCCCGCCAGGAACTGGATGTCATCGATCAGGAGCACGTCCACGTTGCGGTACGTGGTCTTGAAGCTGGTGCCTTCGTCATCGCGGATGGAGTTGATGAAGTCGTTGGTGAACTCTTCCGAGTTCACGTAGCGGACCCGGATGCCGCTGTAGAGCCGGCGGGCATAGTGTCCGATTGCGTGAAGCAGGTGGGTCTTGCCCAAACCTGAATCGCCATAGATGAACAATGGGTTGTAAGCCTTCGCCGGAGCTTCAGCCACGGCCACTGCGGCCGCATGGGCAAAGCGGTTCGATGAACCGATCACGAAAGTATCGAAGATGTACTTCGGGTTCAGTCGGCCAAATTCATGCGAGGTACTCGGCGGCGTGGGCTGCGGCTTCGGTTCGGCGAAGTCGGATACTGCGGAAAGCTCGACGGCGGGTTCGGGCTCTGCGTGGACGGGCACCAGATCGGTGTCTACGTCGATTGCACAGCGGATGTCGTCCGAGAAGACATTGCGGAGGGCATCGTCCAAGGCGTCCTTGACCTGCGTCTGAAGGACCTCGCGGGTGAGTTCATTGGGAACGGCCACCAGCAGGGTTGAACCGATGAGGCCCTGCGCCTGGGCGAGGATGACGAAACCGCGCTGACGGGGGTGAGACCCGGTCGTCTTGTTCCATGAGGCTCAGCACCCTGCGCCAGGAACTTCCGACAGTGTTGGCGTGGTTGGCTTCGTCTACTGTCATCAATCAGTTCCTAAATACTTGCTTGCCGGCGTTGCTGGCAGCCGAAGTGTCTCCGGCGGCGCTGTTCTGGGCGATAATCCACAGAGTTATACACAGCGGGTGGACATTGGGCTACTGAGCCACTCTAGGGGGGGATGGAATCGCTAGAAGATAGCTGGGAAGTTGCCTGTGGATAATTACACCGTTGTGGTTCTCAAAAGCGGCCTGTGAGCCACTTCATCCACAGGCTGGGAACTGCGGTTGGACACAGCTGTGGATACCTCCGCGGCAGGCTCCCGGTTTGACTGTGGGTGCCTTTTTGCCCTAACGTTGTGAAGTCCTTTGTGTCCGCTTTTGAGATCAGTTGTAACTCCGTACGTTCACCGTGCGGGAGGCAACGGCGGCAGGCACATACAAAACTTAGCGTCGGCCAGTTCTTCCCCCCCTTTTTTGATCGGGTGGGCGCACCTTTGATCCACTGGAGTAACTAACGTGAGCAAGCGGACTTTTCAGCCGAATAACCGCCGTCGGGCCAAGAAGCACGGCTTCCGCCTTCGTATGCGCACCCGTGCCGGCCGTGCCATCCTGGCTGCCCGTCGCGGCAAGGGCCGCGTCGAACTGTCGGCGTAAATAACTGACTTGTCGGTCAGGGTCTTTTTGCAGGTTCGACGGTGCTAGCCACCCCCCCTAACCGTCTGCGGACGTCTACCGACTTTTCAACAACTGTACGTTCCGGCGTCCGCAATGGACGCCGGAACTTAGTGTTATATACGGCCTCTATCGAGGCCGGGGAGCCGAGTCGAATCGGCTTCATTGTCTCCAAAGCCGTCGGGAACGCCGTGACCAGGAACCTCGTTAAGAGGAGACTGAGAGAAGCAGGCGCACTGTCCTTGCATACGCATGGAACGGGTCTGGCGGTAGTAGTCCGGGCGCTGCCCGCAGCTGCAACAGCCAGCTGGGAGCAGTTGCTCTCCGATTACAACGCCGCACTGGCAGTGACGACGAAGCGATTGGGTGGCTCAGCTCCACGCAACGCTTCGACCGAACACAACGGCACCACAACGGAAGGGACACCGCGTGCATGACATAAGCACCGCCGTCGTTCCTTCCTCAAGCGACCCCTCCGGGAAGGTTCCCCATGAGAGCCTTCCGGCGGCGGTCGGCACGTTCCTCTGGGAGCTGCCCCCCCGCAACATCCTCATTCTCTTGCTGAAGGCGTACCGTAAGGTCGTCTCGCCCCCTGTACGGCCAGGTTTGCCGTTTCTTCCCCCCCTCCTGCTCGGCCTACGCCTTGGAAGCAGTGACGGTGCATGGCGCCGTGAAGGGCAGCTGGCTCGCAGCGAAAAGCTCGCCAAATGTCACCCTTGGAACGCCGGTGGAGTGGACCATGTCCCCCCGCCGGTCACCGTCATTGGCCTGAAGGCCGGACGCCCACAATTGTTGTACTGAACAATCCGGACCAGTTCCTGGCTGCTCAGGCTGATGAAGAAGGCCGCTCGGCGGCCTAACGAATAGGGATATCGTATGGACTTCTTTGAAACAATCATGTTTCCGTTCAAGTGGCTGGTGTCAATCATCATGGTTGGCTTCCACGAGGGACTGAGCTTCATTGGGCTGCCCGCCGCGAACGGCTGGACGTGGACTTTGTCCATCATTGGCCTCGTGTTGGTGATCCGCGCCGCCCTGATTCCTGTATTCGTCAAGCAGATCAAAGCGCAGCGCGGCATGCAGCTGCTGCAGCCGGACCTGAAGAAACTTCAGACCAAGTACAAGGGCAAGACCGATCAGCTGTCCCGCCAGGCCATGGCGCAGGAACAGATGGCGCTGTACAAGAAGCACGGCACCAACCCGTTCTCGGCTTGTTTGCCGATGCTGATCCAGATGCCGTTCTTCTTCGCCCTGTTCCAGGTGTTGTCGGGCATCTCCACTAACGCCAAGCAGGGCCAGGGCGTCGGTGCCATGAGTCACGAGCAGGTAGTTCAGTTCGATTCGTCCAGCATCTTTGGTGCGCCGCTGTCCGCTTCGCTCCTTCACGGTGACCCCAGTGGTGGCAACAGTGCTGTGGCTGTTTGGGTTCTGAGCATCATCATGATCATCGCCATGACGGCGTCGCAGTTCATCACCCAGAAGCAGATCATGGCCAAGAACATGTCCGAAGAGGCCATGGCCAGCCCGTTCATGCGCCAGCAGAAGATGATGCTCTACATCCTGCCGCTCGTGTTCGGTATCGGTGGCATCAACTTCCCGATCGGTGTCCTCATCTACTGGACCACCACCAACCTCTGGACCATGGGCCAGCAGTTCTTCGTTATCCGTCGTATGCCTACGCCGGGATCCCCCCGCAGCCAAGGCGCTGGAAGAGCGCCGTGCCGCTAAGGGCCTGCCCCCGCTGCTGGGTGGAAAGAAGAACGCCGCCGCGGACGCTGCCGCTGAAGCCGAAGCTGCCGCTGCGGCAGCCGCCGAAATCAGGGCCCAGCGCGTCCAGCCACAACGTAAGAACAGGAAGAAGAAGTAATGTCTGCCGAGAGCACCGAAGAAGCAATGACCGCTGTGACCGAAGACCAAGAGGACTCGCAGGAAGAGACGCAGTCCAAGACGGCCAGCCGTTTGGAAGAGGAAGGCGACATCGCCGCCGACTACCTCGAAGAACTCCTGGATATCGCCGACATTGACGGCGACATCGACATCGAGGTCCGCAACGGGCGCACATACATCTCCATCGGTGCTGATGAAGAGTCAGCAGCGCTGGACAGTCTCGTGGGGGCGGGATGGAGAAGTTCTGGAAGCCTGCAGGAACTGGCCCGTCTTTCGGTCCTTTCGGCCACCGAAAGCCGTTCACGTCTTGTCCTGGACATCAATGGATACCGCAAGGAACGCGCCGGCGTACTGCAGCAGATCGCCGAGGATGCTGTGGCGAAGGTCAAGGCTGATGGCGGCACGGTTGCCCTTGAGCCGATGAGTGCTTATGAGCGCAAGATCGTCCACGACGCCGTTGCTGATCTCGGATTCGTCTCCGAGTCCGAGGGCGAAGGCGCTGGCCGCCACATCGTCGTTTCGGCTGACTAGCAGCTCATGGTTGAAATCACGGCAGCTGAACTGGAAGCAGCAGAGAAAATCTTTGGGGGAGCGCTTGGATCTTGCCAAGCGCTACGTGGAACATCTGGCTACGTCAGGTACTGAACGCGGGTTGATAGGTCCCCCCCGTGAGATTCCGCGCCTTTGGAGTCGTCACGTCCTGAACTGTGCAGTAATTGAGTCCGCCATTGCCATGGACAGCCATGTTGCCGACGTCGGGTCCGGCGCGGGCCTTCCGGGCCTTTGCCTGGCAATTGCCCGCCCTGATCTCGAGCTGACCTGATTGAGCCACTGGAGCGGCGCGTCATCTGGCTCCAGGAGGTTGTGGATGACCTCGGCCTGGACAACGTCACCATCATGAGGACCCGGGCTGAGCTCGCGGTCGGAATGGTGGATGCTGACGTCGTTACAGCACGGGCTGTTTCTGCCCTCTCCAATCTGGCTGGTCTCACCATCCCTCTCCTGAATGGTCATGGCGAAGTAGTGGCCATCAAGGGACGCAGCGCCGCGGAAGAGATCGAGAAGGCAAAGAAGGTCATCCGCAAGCTTGGGGGGCGTGGAAACGTCAGTTGTGGTTTGTGGACAGGAACTTTTGGAGGAACCCACCACCGTGGTGAGGATCATCGTCAACAAGCCCGGAAAGACGGCGTAGGTCCCGCTCGGTTTCCCGCGTGTCGGCGGTCGAGCGGTTAGGCTAGAGAACGGCAGCAAGCGCCGAATGAGAGTGAGAGTGTGACCAGTGGGTAGTAGTGAAACCTCCACGCAGCGAATTCCCCCCCCGTTTATGTCTTTGGGGTCCGCGCGGGCCATGGCTACACCCTCTGCATCTCTCCAGTCCGCAATAGTGCGAACTGATTCGGTTGATAACGCTGCCGTTTCACGTGAAACCGTCTCAGATGGAGTGCGTAACGTCATGGATTCCATCGATGATTCGAGTCCCATCGCCCGCCAGTTGGCTAACGAAACCCGACGCCGCGAACGGCTGATCGGCCGGGAACTGCCTAAGCCTGACAAAACCCGCATCTTCACGGTTTCCAATCAAAAGGGCGGCGTGGGCAAGACCACCACTACCGTGAACATTGCTGCCGCCTTGGCGTCTGCCGGTCTCAACGTGTTGGTGATCGACATCGACCCCCAGGGCAACGCCTCTACAGCTTTGGGTATTGAGCACCATGCTGACGTAGACAGCATCTACGATGTGCTCATCAACGATCTTCCGCTCAAGGATGTTGTAGCTCCGTGCCCTGACATACCCAACCTGATCTGCGCGCCCGCCACCATTCACTTGGCCGGCGCCGAGATTGAGCTTGTTTCACTTGTTGCCCGCGAGCAGCGACTTCGCCGTGCCATTGACGTGTACGCCAAGGAGCGGGAGAACAATGGCGAGGGTCGGCTGGACTTCATCTTCATCGACTGCCCTCCAGCCTGGGGCTGCTGACAGTCAACGCCTTCTGCGCCGCCAGTGAGGTGCTGATTCCCATCCAGTGCGAGTATTACGCCCTGGAAGGCCTGAGCCAATTGCTCAAGAACATCGAGATGATCCAGAAACACCTGAATGCAGACCTCGTTGTCTCCACGATTCTCTTGACCATGTACGATGGCCGCACGAACCTGGCTGCGCAGGTTGCATCCGAAGTACGCCAACACTTCCCCCCCGAGCAGGTTCTGGGTGCCGTAGTTCCTCGGTCGGTACGCATCTCTGAAGCTCCGAGCTATCAGCAGACAGTCATGACGTACGATCCTTCTTCGAGCGGCGCGCTTTCCTACATGGAAGCCGCCGCCGAAATAGCTGAACGCTAGAATTCTTGAAACACTGCAACAGCTTGGGCCGGTCCGTGCTCGGCTATTCCATCGGAGGGATGAATCAATGAGCGAAAAGCGAAGGGGGGCCTCGGCAGGGGGGGTCTTGGGGGGGCTCTCATTCCTAGCTCGGCCGCGGCCCAAGGGAACGGTACCGCACCGTCCCGTCCCGTGGATCTATTTTTTCCCGAGGCCCGGAAAGCCGAGAGCCTGCGACGGTAGAACCCGCGCTTGAGCAATCCGATGCTGTTGATCCAAAACCGTCTCCTGCAAAATCGCCTTCCAAGGCCTCGGCGACGAAGTCTCGAGCACAAAGACATCGACGTCGGCAAGGTCCGCTTCGAAACCCTCCGCTTCGCGTGCTCCCGCCGCTGGCAAGCCAGGTTCAGACGTAGCAGGTACGACGTCGGCCGCCGCGCCTGCCGCCGCGCCTGCCGCTGCATCCTCGAGTTCCGCAGCCGACGTGGAGCTGGTGGAAGTCCCTGGAGCGCGGTTTGCTGAGATCCCCGTCGGGGACATCCACCCTAACCGCAAACAGCCTCGTTCGGTCTTCGATGAAGACGACATGGCCGAGCTGGTGCACTCCGTGCGGGAAATCGGTGTCCTCCAGCCAATTGTCGTACGGACTTCAACCGAAAAGGGTGGAGAACCGTATGAATTGGTCATGGGTGAACGTCGCTGGCGGGCAGTGCAGGCTGCGGGACTCGAAACGATCCCGGCGATCGTCCGTGATACTACCGACGATGACCTTCTCCGTGATGCCCTTCTGGAAAACCTGCATCGGAGCCAGCTGAATCCGCTGGAAGAAGCAGCAGCGTACCAGCAGCTCCTGGAGGACTTCGGCACCACACACGAACAGCTCGCAGACAGGATCGGTCGGTCCCGTCCGCAAGTATCCAACACGCTGCGACTGCTTAAGCTTCCACCATTGGTTCAACGCCGAGTAGCCGCAGGTGTCTTGTCCGCCGGGCATGCTCGGGCCTTGCTTGCACTCCCCCGATGCTGCGGCTATGGAACGAATGGCGCAGAAGATCGTGGCCGAGGGTATGTCCGTCCGTGCCACCGAAGAATCAGTTGCTCTCTACCAGGATCCCACTACGCCGGCTAAGAGCAGCATCCCGAAGCCCAATGCCCGGCACGAACGGTTGGACTACCTCGCTTCATCGCTCTCGGACCGTTTGGACACAAATGTGAAAATCACTTTGGGTGCACGCAAGGGACGCGTCAGTATTGAGTTCGCAAGCGTTGAGGATCTAAACCGCATCATGGATGTCTTGGGCCCTGGCGCAGAGGACTAATACAACTATCGATGAATGGGGCTCACATATGCCGTGTGGGCCCCATTTGCTGTTAAGCTCATCAAGTCATGCGCGGTTCTCGTCAAAATCCTGCCGACTTCCGTTAGCTCCCGTGTTTCACGTGAAACCACGTTGTCTGCTTGATGCAATGCGGGAGCGAAGCCACCCGAGCGCCTAGTTCTCGTGTGCAGACGTGTTGCCGCTTGGTCGACCGAGGATGCAATCGGACAACCAGGTCAACACTGTCACGAATTTCCCCCCGAGTGGCCCTGGTTTGGAGTTGGTACGCTGAACTCTCTCCACATTTCCGAGGTTTCGCCAGCAATACTCCGGTCTTCCCATCCGATCCGGGCAGCACGGGAGTTCCGTGCCCCACTGCCGTTCTGCAGCTTCCTCAGTGGCAAAACTAGCGGGGGGGTGGAAGGTTGAGGTCCCTATTCGCACATTCGGGAGTTGGGTCGTCGTCTCGAAGCACGGCGAAGCAGTGGAGTTCCATCGGCTTCGGGTAGCCACGGACACCGGGCCGCGTGCGAGTACGCTGCCAGGACAAGTCGAACGACGTAGCTAGAGACGAATCTTCGGGATTGTAAGAATAACGGTGTCCTCAAGACGCTAGTTTCACGTGAAACGTGCGGTCTGGTAATCCCCCCCCGCATTTGGCCTGTTTGGGTGGAGGCCCTGTGCGGTTTTCCGGCACATTCCGGGAAATTTGGTGTTTTTGGGATCTTTTTTGGTCGTGAGATCTGGATGAGATAGGAGTCAAGTGCATAGTTGGGAGGTTTCCGAGTCCCATTTCCAGAGACAAGGCAGGATGCGGGCTACGACTGAAGGCCTCGATCCTATAGGGATTTGCACTGGTTCCCTTTGACGACAGAGGGATGGATCAGCGATGGTTCTTCGTCGCTAGATATGATTTGAAGCTGTAAGCAGGGTGATATTTCCCGCATAGGTCGGCAAGGATTGGGTCTGGAATCCCTTGGCGAACCAGCGTTGGTCTTGCGCTGAGGCGGGCGACTAGCTTTCGAGGTCACGGCGCCCACCAGGATTTGTTATGTTTCACGTGAAACGCAGCTGTTGGACGGCAGGAGTATGCGCCTCGAGATGGGTAGCTTCGGTCATGCACGAGCGGCATATGCGTGCGTGGTCCTGCTACGGTCTTGGACGCGGCCGGCAGCGTGAATTCTCCCGATATCGGAACGCAAAGTGCTTATTCTGCGACCGTTTCACGTGAAACAGTGCTCTGTTACCCTACCTTTGTCCACATTGCTTCGGCTACAGCTGAAAAACCAATGCGCACATCGGGTGCGTTCATGTACCAGCCTGGCGCGCAGCAGTTGCCGCCTTGCCATTGCGAAGCCTGAGGGTGGCTTCTGCGCAGCGCGCCCAGAAAGTCTCCATTCGCTGACGTGCGATGCCTGGCAGGTACCCGGCCGTGGAGGCGGCAACATTCGTGTTCATCTCGCTAGGGACAGGCTGGCTGTTACCTCGTGTCGAGTTCCTTGGAATGGGTGGGGGGGCGCCAAACGCGTCATATGCGTAGGACCCCCGAAGCGGTCCCATCTCGGCGCCCACCATCTCCTTGTGCTTGACCATCCGATGGGCCTTCGGTTCAATGCGCACATTCCCCCAATGGGTGAGTCGTTCTGGAAAGAACGCCATGCTGCCGGCCTTTCCAGCGTACCGAAACGCTTAACGGCCGTACAGGCAGCCGAGAATCGTTCAGAAAGGGTTCGGGGGGGAGATTACATAGCCGGGGGGGACGCTATTTCTCCCCCCGGACCCCTTTCTCTGGCCCGTCCTCGGAGATGCTGTGGGACGCGCAGGTTGCCGAGGCTGGCAGCGGAAGAGCAGTCTGCCAATGCTTTCCAGAGCGGAGAATCTACTTCCGCTGAGCCGTCCCCCCTACACCTACCTAGGACTTTTCCTTCATTGGAACGGGCTGTCCGACTTCAGGAGTGGGTGCGCCCCCCCCTGCCGCGTTAGTCAGCGGTGCCTTGCCCGCTGGCAGCTCAAGGCGGTATTGGGGCTTCAGGATGGCGGCTGGGTACGCCTGCGGGTGAAACGTGCTCTTCGACGTGGGTTGGTGTCGGCGTGGATTGGTCTTCATAGTTCCGTCAAAGAGGTGCAGGGCAATCCGGATGTCGGCATGGATAGTGAGGCCCCAATCTAAGTCTGCCGAGATGCAGGGGAAATGTGGCAAATGATGTCTAACCGCTTCCCTGGGGGGGCGGCACGACTTAGCTTGGACCATCGCAGGTCAAGCAACGCTACGACACCAGGGATAGTCCCCTACCGTGTTCCTTGCACCCGTTACAAAGGGCCGGGATGTTGACGCAGTTGGATCTGTGCAGCTTATTAAAAGCACTGCTGGTCACAGTGATGAAGCACACGATTGGTCTGATGTTGGAGAACTGACTTTATAGCCTGAGAGCTTCGATCACCACTATCCAAGTCCAGAGGCTCCGGCCGGAAGCAGAGCCTATTGTTAGAGCCTGACACGCGGAGCCGGAAGCCCCCCCGCAACACACAGAGGTGTCGCTGTCTTGTTTCACGTGAAACGGCGCGCTACTGGTTCTGTTCAAGCCAGCGCGGATGCCTCGGAGCTCGGGAGGTCCAGTGGATAAGCCGGTGGATAACCATGTGGAAAACGTTGGGGGATAACTCTGTGGATTCCCAATGGATTCGCATCGACCGCACTCGTACCCCCCCTGCAGGTCCGGGGGGGATCCGGCGGAGGGGGGGCCAATTGATCGTGAAAGACTCGATATGTCGTGAGTGTGAACGGTCCGTGCAACTGGAGAGCTCGACTTTCTCCAGTGAGCCCAATTTGCATTGATTTAGCTGGCTGAGACCCGAGATGGGCGCTCCTAGATCGGCCAACCCCCCCAGTATCTGCTCTTAGGGTCACCACAGTCCTCACGTATTCCACGTATCTACGACTGCGATATCCACTTGTAAGTCGAATGTGGGTAATGTCATGAGCGGTGGATAAGCCTGTGGATAACATTGTGCATAAGTCCGTGGATAATTACCGCCGACGGCGCCCAACTCCAAAGCCTCCCCCCCTGGTTGGCCTTGCTTTAGGAGGCACTTGAGTGCACTGCTCCTGCTTGGACCACGGGGGGCTTATGACCTCCCTCGCTGCGGAAGGTGGGTTGAGTTACGATCGTCACTTGAATAGGACATGCTCACGCGGAGCTTCGTCTCCTGTGCTTGCACCACACTCCATGACATTCAATGTGAGAACAGCATTCAGCTCGGCATATTCATCCGATGTCTACGGCCCTGTGCCCAGGGATGACTGAACTAAGTGGTCGATCGTATGCATGCAGCAAGATCCATCTCATGCGCCACGGCCTCCTGACAAGACGCAGTTGACCGCGCCCATCGTCTCCCCGGGCCCAAAGAATCTAGTAGCATCGACTCCTGTCTCGGTCAGGCTTTGGCAACCAGTGTCGTTCATGTCAGTCATTATGAGACTTCCCTCTTTGCGACTTCCACCTGCATTCAGGCGCGACGACTCGAACCACACTGTTTCACGTGAAACGGTCCGTATTTTTCTTCGTTGTTTCACGTGAAACAGCGAAAGGCGACCCAGGGAGTGTCAAGGCTCCGGTGGGGCATCTGGATGTCCCTGAGTCCTGAATAGCGTAGTGCCAGCCGAGGTGATCTGGATGCGTCAGGCTCTAGCCGCTCAGCTTCGATGCTGATGGGGGGGGCTTGTGTTCTCCCAGGGTTTGCTGGTCGTAGTCGGCAATGGCCTTTCGCGTCAGTGGAGCGGATATATACGTGTCATTCAACGCTGAGGCGCCCGACGCAATCGTTGGTGTAGCGCCAATAGCAGTCCTGCTTGCATTGGTGGTGCGACACGATGCTCGATGGATGTCTCCTTCTGCGTCGGGGGGCGAGCCACTCGGGTGCGGGTCGGAGATGAATTTGCACGGGCCCGCTCGTGGGTGGCCTGCGTGCCGGCTGCGAACTCGGAGCTCACCCATCGTGGATGACGCCACTCCATCGCTGTGGCCTGGCGCAGCGAACTTATGGGCGGCTCATCTTCCTGGCCACTACGGAGCTGCAAGGGCCTGATCACCCTTGATCCTTGCGAGCCAATAGCTGGTGCTCTATTGGGTGGTAGGGAAACGACAAATAGTGCGAAAAGCCCGACAAGCCATGTCGTGTTTCACGTGAAACACTGCTTGCCTGAGCTAAGGGTCGATCGCACGTCCGCAATGCCCGCGCTATATGCTGGCAAGAACTATTACCGACGGGCTCAGACCACGAGGCAGGAAAGAGAACTTCTTGTGTTCAGCTTCAATTGATCCCTTGGCTGCCCCCTCCTGAGAGTGACGGCACCCCGTCGGAACTAAGGACTCGGCAAGAGGATCTCCAATGAACTCCCAGCACACTAATCCGACGTGGCAGGCGGAACGCCGGCGCAATGCGGTTCTAGTGAGTTGTATGGTGCAGGCGGAGCGCCAGCTGTGCTCCACTAAACGCTAGGTGGAGTCGTGCGGCGTGGGGGGCAGTGTTGCGCGTGGATGCAATAGGATGGGGGCGCTGGAGTGTGGCCTGGTCTCGGCGTGACGCTTGGGAGCGTCGACCTGATTCGGCACTGTTTTTCTGCGCGCAAACCTGGGCTGGGTGGTGGTTGGGTAGCTAATTCGGGCCTGGCCGCACTCCTTCTTGATGAGATGTGGACTGTCTGTAGGAGATTAGAGCAGCTGGCAATGCCTGAAGTTGCCATGGAGCCCATCCTACGGAGACCATGAGCGAAGATGCCCTGACCATTTTGCAGCTGTCTAGCCGCAGGAAGCGGCATCCGTGGGTCCTTGTCGTGTAGCGGTGCCAAGACCCCCCCGAAGGCTGTCGCCGCCCAAAGAGCGCGTCTGGTGGCTATCAGGGTCCCCTAGGGTGCCGTAGGAGGCGGTGCTACCACAGCGGAGCCTGCACAGCCCTGACTTGGCCGTTGACTCTCTAGGGACGGCGGGTTATTCGATTTCAAGGGGGGGAAATGGATTGGAGTTGGATGACAACATAACCTTCCAAAGTTCGTTATCGCGGCATATGGAACTGCAACCAAACCAGACTTTGACTGTGACACTACTCAGCCCAGTCCGAAATCGTCCCGGTCGAGCTGACTTTCCGCGTAGTTCGTGCGATTCCCCCCCGCCCTCCGGTCGTGGCGCGGGCAAAGGACACCCCCCCAGCCTCGCGCACTGAAACTATCCGTGTCGACAGAAGCGCGCAACGGATTGCCTCCCAATTGTCGCCGTGGTGCGCTTAGTGGCTGTTCTGCTGACTTAGCAGATACGCCGAGCCAAAAGCGTAGTCGCAGCGGTGCAACGGAAGACGTTTCACGTGAAACTGGCAATGTCCTAGGGTGACACAACGGGCAGACACCGTGAATGCGAACGCGCTGTTTCACGTGAAACAAGACTTCCCGTTCGGACCAGCGTCTTTAACCCCCCCACGTCAGAGATCCCTCTTTTCGTCGATACTGGCTCGCTATAGGTGCGACGGATTGAGAACTACTCACGCGGCCGCACCCCGAGTCATTACCAAACTCGTTCCCCCGACGACGGGCGGTAGAGAGGAGTTTCTATAGAACTTTCGAACAGGCCAGGTTGTAACATTTCCTCGAGCAGCGCGAAGTTGGGCGGAACCCGATACCGCCCCCACCAGCCCAATTAGATATCAGCGGTGACCCGAGACTAGGACTCGGAGAACCCGGAGCGGACAGGGGGGGAGATTCCGGGCGAGGAACCTCAGCGACGCGGGTCCTGCTGGGAGAAGGTAATCTGCTCGGCGGGCCGGGAATGAGAAACACGGGACCGAAAGATTTAGAGGGGTGTGTTCAGCTGACTTCTCCCTACCCCCCCTGGTAGGGAGAAGTGAAGTGACCAATTCTGAGAAGGTGTGAGCCTGCCCAGAGCTAGAAGGTTGTGTAAGTGACGTATTCTGGTTTATGTCGTTCTGAGCAGCAAAAAACCGGCGGTTTCCACTCCCTCAGGAGCAGCAACCGCCGGCTTTCTACGAATTAGATCAGAAGTGAAGGCTAGGACAGGACGTCCGCAAATTCCTTTTCGAAGAACTGCTTCGGCTTGGCACCGATGACAGTGCTCTTCACTTCTCCCCCACTGAACAGGTAGACAGCCGGGATGGACGTAATGCCATATTCGGCGGCGATCGCGGGGGTTGTCGTCGACGTTGAGCTTTACTACGTCAACCTTCTCGCTGTACTCAACGGAGATCTCGTCGAGGATGGGACCGAGCTTGCGGCAGGGGCCGCACCACTCTGCCCAGAAGTCCACGATGACCGGCTTCTCGGAAGCCAATACATCCGTTCTGAAGCTTGCGTCAGTTACGTCTTTTGCGTTGCTCATAACTTTTCCCTTCGTATGGTTGCTTGGATGCAGTCTAGGAGTGCAGGTCTGCGAGGTAGTGCTCTACGTCAAGGGCAGCCACACAACCGGAGCCCGAAGCGGTGATGGCCTGGCGGTACGTGGGGTCGATGACATCGCCCGCGGCGAAGACACCCTTGATGTTGGTTCGGGAGCTACGGCCTTCTACGGCGATGGTTCCCTCGGGGGTCAGATCAACCTTGCCCTTGATGAGATCCGTGCGGGGGGTCGTTGCCGATGGCCACGAACACGCCGGTGACTGCGAGTTCAGACTCGGTGCCGTCCACCAGGTTCTTCAGCTTCAGGCCGGTGACCTTGTCTTCACCGAGAACATCTTCAACAGCGGTGTTCCAGACAAAGTTGATCTTCTCGTGAGCCTGGGCACGGTCACCCATGATCTTTGAAGCCTTGAGGGTATCGCGGCGGTGGACAACGGTAACGGACTTCGCGAACTTGGTGAGGAACAGTGCTTCCTCCATGGCGGAGTCGCCACCACCGATAACGGCGATGTCCTGATCCTTGAAGAAGAAACCGTCACAGGTTGCACACCAGCTAACTCCGTGGCCGGAAAGGCGCTTTTCGTTGGCCAGGCCGAGCTCGCGGTATGCCGAACCCGTGGACAGGATGATGGCCTTCGCTGGAAGGTCTCCCCCCCGTTCCGATGGTCACAGTCTTGATGTCGCCGTCGAGGTCCAGCTCGGTGACATCCTCGAACTGGATCTCGGTGCCGAAACGAGCGGCCTGCTTTTCGAAGTTCTCCATCAGGTCCGGGCCCATGATGCCCTCCGGGAAACCCGGGTAGTTTTCCACGTCCGTGGTGTTCATCAGTTCGCCACCAGCTGTGACGGAACCGGCAATGAGCAGAGGCTTCATGTTGGCGCGGGCGGTGTAAACGGCGGCGGTGTAGCCGGCAGGGCCTGAACCTACGATGATGACGTCACGCACCTGCGATGCGCTGTTTTCTGCAATGCTCACGTGGCGTGAACCTCTTCCTTAGTCGATGCTGCGGCTTTCGGGGCAGCCACCTGACTCAACCCCTGTTGCTATCCAAATATTCCGTTGGAGTTGGGGGGGACCCTAAAAGCCACCATCATTCAGGGTACCGTCTGCAGGCATGCCGAATCTAAGCGGTGACGCCAATGTAGGTAGCAGTAGAGGCCGTTCTGACGAGTCAAAACGGCCTCTACTGCTACCTACATTGGGTTTGGCTACTGGACCGTGACCTCGGCCAGGCGCAGTCCGAATCCGAATCGCGTCTTCGGTGCAGCCAGCTTCGGGAGTGCGCTGATGACTACGATGACGTACTGGGTCTGCGCCGGTGCTGCAAGCGGCATGGTCAGTTCCGGGGGACGTGAAGCTGTTGGTGCCCACGAGTTTTGCGCCGTCCATAGCAGGACGATCGTTGGTGTAGACGCTGATGCTACCGCCGGAGCCACCCAACTGGTTGAGCACTACCGACTTAACCTCGGTGGGTTCCTTGAGCTTAACCACAAGGGGGGGCATGTCTTCGAAGAGCCCACCCCCAGTTTGCAGAGGCGAATTCCATGTCCGACCAGTAGCTGGCAGCGTTACCGTCAAAGGCCCTGGCAAGGTCCTTGTCATAGGTGGCGGCGAAGGGGGAAGTCGCCGAGGCGCGTGATGCCTTCAATTTCCGGTGGTGTGGCCGGGGGCCGGAGCTTCTGTAGGCGCGGGCTCCTCGGTTTCCGCGGCGGAAGATTGAGGGGCAGGCGTGCTTTGCGTCGCGGCAGGTGCACCACTGGGCAGGAGGCTACCCAGATTGGTCACCGCAAGCACGAGTCCGACCACCAAGACAGCTGCGAGAAGGCCGCCTACCAGCCAGCGCAGGGAACGCGGTTCCTTCTCAGGAGCCTCGTCTTCGTAAACTTCCTCGTCCTCGTAATCGTCCGTAACAGCTGACGACGCCGGGAAGCTGCTTGGCGCGCGATCGTAGCCGGAGTCGGTCCCCCCGGCTTGCTACACCGGAACCACCAGCAGCTGCAGCGGCGCCTGAGCCGCTAAAGCCGTAATCCTCTTCGGACCACAGGGAAACCTTCGGCTCCGCAGCAGACTCGCTGCTGGCCGGCTCGTGGCTGGTTGGCTCGTGGCTGGTTGGCGGCGACGAGACGGGCGAAGTCGAAACGGGCTGCGATGAAACGGCTGGGTGGGCGGCTGCGAGGCAACAGCAGGCGACGCTCCGCCCCTGGAACCAGGGCCGGCAGAGGCAGCGCCAGCGTCGGCAGGACCAGTAGCGGCAGCTCCGGCGTCGTTGTTCTTGGAACCCGCATGCTTCAGCGCTGCAGCGGCAGCAACACCCGCTGCTCCGGCACCGGCAGCGGCCGCAGCCAGCTTCCCCCCCGCGATACCGCTCTTCGGTGAAGAGGGGCTGGACGAAGGCATAGGCGGTACGTGAGGCGCGGTGCGTGCTGGGGGCAGCAGGCACCGAGTCAGGCTCATCGTTGGACTCTGACGGGATGGGGGTAGCCGTTTTCGTCGTACTGGATGTACTCGGCGTCGTGCTCGTCATCCTCGTACAGGCCATCGTAAGTTTCAGGCTCATAGGTGCGCGGCTGGCCGAAGATCTCGCTTCCGAGCGTTTCGGTGAAGAAAGGCTCGATGTACGGCGGGTTGGTGGCGACCACAAGGTCCAACAGATCGGGGGGGGCGGTGCTGTGGTTGGTGATCAGGTACGTGGTGTTTTCACTGATGCCCAAGTCCAGGATCTGAACGTGGCCCGGCCTCTCCCCAGTGGCTACTTCGCGGGCGCTCTGAGCAACCTGCTCGGCATTTCCGGGACCGGCAACAAGGATGCTCACGGGACGGTTGAGGACTTGGTCCACGCCGTCGAGCACCTGATCTTGGTCATGCGAGGTCAATACATTGGCCGTGACCTTGTAGCGGCCGCCAAGTACTGATCCGACGTCGATCGGGTGGGACACGTGTTCCTCCTAGGCTGTCCGGCAGCTGCGGTCCTGCACATGGCTCCCCCGGCGAGCCGGTTGAACCGCTTTTGCAACTACCTATATTCGTTTCTAGCCTAGCGGATTGACGCCCGCCGCCCATGTTGGCGCCACCGGCTTACTTCCTGTGGTTGCGCTTAGTGGGGAAGTACGGATTCTGTCCTGCGTCGCTTGGTATGTCCGCCGACCCGGCAAGGGGACCTGCGGACGGAACCTGCCGCCGCGAGCCGTGCCGGGCGTGTCTTCCTCCGGCAGGTAGTTCTTGGGTGCGTCAGGTGAGTTTCCGGCGGCGGCGGGTTCGGCAGCCCGCTGTGGAGCGAGCGCAGGCCCGGCCCTGAAGGAGGCAGCATCGAACTCGCCGGAGATGCGCGGGATCAAACCTGTATCGTCCGAGACCGTGGCGCGTGCCGGCGTCGTGGGTTCCGGTGCTGCACCGGTAACAGGTGCGGGTGCTCCTCGGCCCAGACGGCCCATGAGCGGACGCAGGAGGTCGCGCAGTTCGGTGACGTGGAAGACGCGCAGGAGGACCAGGTAGGCGAGCAGCATGACGGGCCCGACGATGACGACCGTCACCAAGGCGGCCGGTCGGCTGCTCCACGCGAAGCCGTCGGCGCGGTAGCTGCCCAAAAGCCACAAGGCCCCCCCAGCGCCGGCTACCGCAGATCCCAGGCCCGCGTAACCCATGCGAATGTACGAATTGGCAATGCGGGGACCGTCCAGGTGACCCAACAAGCGGCGAAGGAACACCACGCTGATCACCACAGAGAGGATGTTGCCCAGTGTGTAAAGGATGGCGATCGCGTAGATGATCTGGCCGACGGGGAGGAACTGGATGAAGAACGCGCCCACCACGTAGATCACGGCCAGCCACAACTGGACATACAGGGGCGTACGGGCATCCTCGTTGGCGTAGAACACACGGGACATCATGAAGTTCGCACTCAGGAACGGAGTGCTCAGGGCGAGGATGGTGAGCGTTTGGGCCAGCATGACGCCGTCCTGCGGTTCGCCGCCGGAGAAGAACATGCCCAGGGGGGGCCGGCCAGCGCGAACAGCGCCAGGGCACCGAAAACCGTAGCGACGGCCATGGTGCGGAGACCGTGGGACAGGGCGTCACGCAGTTCGGCTTTGTTGCGTCCTGCGACGCGCGCGTCATGCGGTTGAAGAGGACGGTGGCCAAGGACAACGCGATGATCGAGTGCGGCAGCAGGTACAGCTGGCTGGCGACTTCCAGGACGGCGTTACCTGGGAGAACGGCCGCAGCGGCTTTGTCCCCCCCGGCGTTGTCCAAACGGAGGCGCTCGGCACCGGGAATCGTGGCGATCCTCATGACGTAAAGGAACGCCAACTGCCCGACGGCGGCAGTCGCCAGCGTCCACACACTCAGCTTTGCTGCCTGGCCGAGTCCAACTCCGCGCCAGCCAAAGCGAGGCCGGAGGCCAAGGCGCAAGCGGAAGACGGGAATCAGAAGGATGGCAGTCTGCGCCACCACACCGAAAGTGGAGAAACCGGCAATCAGGAGTGTCTGGGTGGGTCCCCAATTGTCCAAAGTGTGGGGGGGGTTGTAGACGTTCTCGCCAAGAATCCAAATGAACATCCCCAAGCCGGCGATGGCCACCAGGTTGTTGAGGATGGGAGCCCACATGGCGGGCCCGAACGCTCCGTGGGCGTTCAGCACCTGCGTGAGGAGCGCGTAGAGCCCGTAAAAGAAGATCTGGGGGGGCAGGCACCAGAAAGCGAAGGTGACCGCCAACGCCTTCTGTTGCTCGGAATAGCCCTGGGTGGTGAGGTCGATGACCAGGGGTGCCGCAAGTGTTACCAGCGCCGTCAGCGCCAGCAGCACCAGGACTGCGAGTGTCAGCAGGCGGCTGATGTAGTCCGCGCCGCGGTCCGGGGGGGCCTTGCTGGCCTTGATGATCTGAGGGACCAGGACGGCATTGAACACGCCGCCTGCTACCAACAGGAAGATCAGGTTCGGCAGGTTGTTCGCGTTAATGAACGTGTCATTGATCGTGGAGCCCAGGCCGAGGGCGGCACCGAGCATCCACGTTTTGGCGAAGCCAAGGAACCGGGAAACCAGCGTTCCTGCTGCCATGATGGCGCTGGAACGTGCTTCTCCGGATTGAACGGACTGGGTTGTTTTGGCTTCAGACATCGCCTTTATCGTCCCATGTACCCGGGTCAGAGGTGTTCGGGCAGCACTTCCCGTGCCAAATCGGCGATGCGGCGTTCATTCGGGAAGGACAATTTCCGGGCCAGTTCCTGGATGGGAACCCATGCGGCGTCAACGGCCTCCTGGTCCGGATCATTCTCGATGGTCAGCTCGCCGCCCGTGGCCCGGAGCAGAAAATGGTGCACGGTCTTGTGGACGCGGTGGCCGCTCACGGTGAACCAGTAGTCGATGCTGCCGAGGGGGGGCGCCAGGATGCTGCCTTCGATGCCGGTTTCCTCGGCGATCTCACGTACGGCAGCTTCCTCGTTGTTCTCGCGACCTTCGGGATGGCCCTTCGGGAGGCACCACTCAAGCCGGCCACCCCTATTAAGGCGGGCGATAATCGCAACCCGGAGTTCGCCGTCGGACGTGTCTACTACAACGCCACCGGCTGACACTTCCTCCACAGTGGGAAGCGAGGCCTGCACCGGATGCTGCTGGGCGGGCGCGACGTGCGCACCGATTGCGACGGCAACGGTGCGTTTGTCCTCCTGCCAGGAGCGCTCGGGATCGGGTTGGCCATGAGGTCCACTCTAACGACTCTTGCCCTCGAGTGATGACCGGGACATGGCCACAAGATGGACTGCAGGAGATGCTCCGCGGACGCATGCCTGATTTCGCATGGAGCAGTGGCCCACTGCAGAGCAAAAATCTGCCAAGCTTAAGGAACTATGGCGCACGTATTGGACAGCTCTTCTGTTAACTTCACCATCGATCCGGTGGTGCTCGACCTCGGGCAGCGCTTTGTCGATGCCGGCTTCGAGTTGTCCTTGGTCGGTGGACCCGTGCGCGATCTTTTCCTGGGGGGGAGGACATCCCCGGACCTCGACTTCACCACCGACGCCACGCCGGACCAGACCATCTCCGTCATCAAGAAGTGGGCGGACAACTTCTGGGAAATCGGGCGCGCCTTCGGCACCATCGGTATGAAGAAGAATGGCTTCCAGATCGAAGTCACCACGTATCGCGCGGAGGCTTACGACCCCGATTCGCGAAAGCCGGTGGTGGCGTTCGGCAACTCCCTGACCGACGACCTGCTGCGCCGCGACTTCACCATCAACGCCATGGCGCTGCGGCTGCCAAGCCTGGAACTCGTGGATCCGTTCGGCGCGTCCGCGATCTTCACGCGTCCGAGCTCGCCACGCCAGGCGCCCCCGAGGCCTCTTTCTCCGACGATCCGCTGCGCATGATGCGCGCGGCCCGATTCGCCTCCCAGCTGGCGTCTCGGTTCACGACGACGTCCGGCTCGCCATGTCTCAGATGGCCGACCGCATCAAGATCATCTCCGCAGAGCGCGTCCGGGAAGAGCTGGTCAAGCTCATCAACGGAGCGCACCCGCGGGTAGGCATAGACCTCCTGGTGGACACGGGGGCTCGCTGAGTTCGTGCTCCCTGAGGTTTCCGCCCTGCGCCTCGAAGCCGATGAACACCACCGGCATAAAGACGTGTACCAGCACTCGCTGCAGGTCCTTGAGCAGGCTGCCGCATTGGAAACAGGACCTGACGGCCCCCGTGCCCGGCCCTGATTTTGTGCTGCGGTTCGCAGCGTTGATGCACGACGTCGGCAAGCCGGCTACGCGCCGCTTTGAACCGGGCGGCGCGGTGAGCTTCCGCCACCATGACGTTGTTGGTTCCAAGCTGACAGCCAAACGGATGAAAGCGTTGCGTTTCGACAACGAGTCGATCAAAGCTGTGTCCCGCCTGGTCGAACTGCACATGCGTTTCTACGGTTACGGCGATGCCGGCTGGAGCGATTCCGCTGTACGTCGCTACGTCACCGATGCAGGTCCCCTCCTGGAACGCCTGCACCGGCTTACCCGCTCCGACGTCACTACGCGTAACCAGCGCAAGGCCGACCGTCTGTCCTTCGCCTACGATGACCTTGAGCATCGCATTGCGGCGCTTCTGGAACAGGAATCGCTGGCGGCCGTCCGGCCTGACCTAGATGGAGCGCAGATCATGGCGCTCCTGGGACTCAAGCCCGGCCCGGTAGTGGGGGCGGGCTTACAAGTTCCTTCTGGAAGAACGGATGGAACACGGACCACTATCCCCCCCGAGGAAGCCGAGCAGAAACTCTTGGCTTGGTGGGAAACGCAACCCGAGTCCGCCGTCGTCGAGCCTTTGACCGAAACTGAGGAGCCCTCATGAACGCAGCGACTTCCCCCCCGCGTCCGCAACTCTGGATCCTTCGCCATGGTGAGACGGAATGGTCCAAGAGCGGCCAGTACACAGGTCTGACGGATCTTCCCCTCACTGTTGAGGGTGAACAGCAGGCCGTTGAAGCCCGCAAGGTCCTGGAAAGCATCGACTTCGACCTCGTCCTGACCTCACCGCTTCGCCGTGCACGCCGCACGGCAGAACTGGCAGGCTACCCGGAGGCTGTCCATGAGCCGCTGGCCGTCGAATGGAACTACGGCGACTATGAAGCATCAGCTCGGACCTGATCCGCAAGGACAACCCCCCCGACTACCTCATCTGGACCGATGGCGTGCCCAACGGGGAAACACTGGACGAAGTTGCTGCACGGGCCGACAAGATCATTGGACGCGTCCTGGAATCCGGAATGGACAACGTCCTGATAGTGGCCCACGGTCATTTCTCCAGGATCCTCACCGCCCGCTGGCTGGAAATGGATGCCCGCGAAGGCCGGCACTTCATTCTGGGAACGGCGAAAGTCTGCACCCTTGGTTGGGATAAGCGGACGCCCGCAATTGTGCGTTGGGGCCTCTAAAACAAGAATTTAGAAAAAGTTTTAGCGAATTAGCTAATTTCGCTGGTCAAACTCCTTCTTCATGAGGTAGCTTATATCTTGTTCCCAGAGCGACCCGCCGGGAACAAGGCGCGCATTCCCTGGTTCAGTCAGCCGGGACAATGCCACAGCAGGCTGCTTATCAGCCAGAAAAGGAGGTTGGGAAAAATGATTACTTTGACTAGCGGACGGAAGTTGACCGTCACTGCTACCCCCCCGGCCTCTGCTGATGACGCGCGCCATTTTTGCTCTCTGACCCACTCCTGAACCACCGGACCGGCTTGTTTGCCGGCGGTGTTCCTGACGGCCTCCTCTCTTTGGATGGCTGAGTAGTCAGTTGTAGGCGCGGACCCACGCAGCATGCCGCGGGTGCGCAGTTTCCCCCCCATAGTTCGGAACCAGCTTCTTGTTGGGTCGACTGCTGGAAGCACGCGCTATTGCACGGCGATTTGGGCTTTCCCGATTCGGTCCGCAAATCCCCCCCTTATTAGCCTCGGCTATTTATGCCCTTTTGGCCCTTGATTTCTTTTGAATTCATTTGGCCTTAATTGTCGCGCCTAAATGCCGGTATTTCTTTGACGAAAGGAGGTGAACCATGCGCAAACGCCCCCCCGAAGACATGCGTTTCTACAAGAGCACCGATGCTCCCAAGGACCGCACTTTGTTCAACGGCCAGCTGCTCGACCAGCGCCGTGAAGACGTCTACGTTGTCCTGCACCAGATGGGACTCATCCGCTGATTCCCTTCAGCCAGCAAGAAGGAGTTCAGATGCCACACATTCATGCTGAACCTCAAGGAGCCCACGCGGCTACGCGTGGGCTCCTCCCCTTTTAATCCCATGAAGCTCTGACCTCGTGCACGTCGCAGGACTGTAAGCTCGATCGCATGCAGGAGACGAAGCCTCACCGGCTGCAAAAACGTGCCCGCTTTGTGGTTCCCAGCCGCAGCGACGCCCTGCTTCGCAACTTCACGGAACTCGTGGGCGGACCCTTGGGCAAGCATTCGTCGCCAGGGAAGATTTCACCCGGCCCGTTCACTGTGGAACGGGTCCTGATAATCCTCACCGTTGTGGCTGCACTGCTCGCCGTAATCGCAAAGGATTACTGCCGCGTCCGTGGCTGGGAGACTCCCGGCCAGTTCTACGCGACCTGCTATTCGGACTTCCCTGAGCTCTTCCGGAACCGCGGTCTCGGTGAGGGCATATTTCCCTTCTTCACCCAAGGCAGCCTGTTCGAGTATCCAGTGCTCATGGGCATCATCGCCGGCGTGACAGCTTTTCTGGTGCCCGGCCAAGGCATGGGGAACGAACGCATCCTGGGTTACTTCGATGTCAACGCAACACTGATCGTCGCGATTTGGATCGTTACCGTCCTCCTGACCGCCAGGATCAACAGGCGCCGCCCTTGGGACGCAGCCATGGTGGCCGTAGCACCCGGGATCATCCTGGCCGGGTTCATCAACTGGGACATGTGGGCTGTGGGGCTGCTGGCTCTGGGCATGTACCTGTTCTCCAGGGACAAGCTGATCCTGGCTGGAGTGGTCATCGGTCTGGGAGCTGCCACCAAGCTGTACCCGGCCTCATACTCGGTGCCGTGTTGCTGTTGGCCTCCGAACCGGGAAGTTGCGTGCCTTCTTCATCACAGCCGGTGCGGCCGCAGCATCCTGGCTGGCGGTGAACTTGCCCATCGCAGCGATGAACCCTTCGGGCTGGCGATACTTCTTTGAATTCAGCAGGATCGCCCTGCCGGGTACAGCTCACCTTGGTTTGCGTACAACCTCGTGGCGGACAGGTCCGTTGGGTGCAGATTGACGGCGCAGCCATCAATTCCATGACACTGTTCCTGTTCGTCCTGGCGTGCGTACTTATCGGTGCTTTGGCCTTATGTGCTCCACGGCGACCCCGTCTGGCCCAACTCGGCTTCCTGATTGTTGCCGCATTCATCCTTACCAACAAGGTCTACTCGCCCCCAGTTCGTCATCTGGCTCATACCGCTCCTCGCTCTGGCCCGGCCCCGCTGGCGCGACTTCCTCATCTGGCAAGCCGCAGAAGGGCTGCACTGGGCCGCCGTCTGGATGTATCTGGGCCAAACGACCAGTGGCGGATCCGTCCAGCACAACATTGATATGTCCTACTACGTGCTGGCCGTGGGTTTACATATGGTTGCAACGGCATATCTCATGGTGCGGGTGGCCATCGATATTTGGGACCCTGCCCAGGATCCACTACGCGCGTATGGCGAGGACGATCCCCCATGGTGGACGATTCGACGGTGCCCGGGACTGGCTGAGGCTCGACGCTTTCCGCCCCTCCCGGTCAGTGCTGCCGTGGCGTCCTCGGGCTACGGTGGAGACTACCGACCCCAAAGCATCCCAGCGTACGGAGGTAAACAGCGATGGTTGATGTCGCCGTCGTCGGCGCCGGTCCTAATGGCCTGACCGCCGCAGTGGTTATGGCCCGTGCGGGCCTGAGTGTCCATCTCTACGAAGCAGCCGATGCGATCGGTGGTGGGTCCCGGACCAGTGAGTTGATTGAACCCGGCTACCTCTACGACGTGTGCTCCGCCGTGCATCCGATGGCTGTTGCGTCGCCCTTTTTCCGCGCTTTCGAGCTGTCGCAGCGCGTGGACCTGAGGGTGCCGGAGGTCCAGCACGGTACGCCGTTGGACATCGGCGGTGCGGCCTTGGCCTACCAATCCCTGGATCGGACGGTGCAGGAGCTGGGTGTCGATGGACCCGCTTACCGACGCCTGATGCAGCCGTTGCTGGAGCGGGTGGACGGGGGGGTTGTGGAATTTACGTCCAACCAACTTCTGCGCATTCCAAAGGATCCTCTGGCGGCAGTCAGGTTTGGGCTGGCGACCCTGGATCAGGGGGGGACCCCGATCTGGATGCGCCGATTCCGCGAAGAAGCCGCCCCCTGCGCTGCTGACGGGTGTGATGTCGCATGCCCTTGGATCTCAGCCGTCCCTTAGCTCAACGGGTGCCGGGCTGTTGCTCAGCACTCTGGCCCACGCGGGCGGTTGGGTGATACCTGTTGGCGGCTCCATGTCCATTGCCCGGGCCATGGCTGACGATCTTACTGCTCACGGCGGCACCATCCATGTGGGCGAACGCGTGGGTTCGCTGGATCAGGTCCGGCCGGCGAAGGCCATCCTGCTGGATGTTGCCCCGCCAACTCTGGCGCGCTTGGGTGGCTCGGAAGTTCCCGACCGTTACCGTCGCGCACTTGAAGCATTCCGCTTCGGGAATGCAGCGTGCAAGGTGGACTTCATCCTGTCCGGCCCTGTTCCTTGGCGTGATTCCGGATTGGCGAAGGCAGGGACTGTCCACGTTGGCGGTTCACGGCGGGCAATGGCAGAGTCCGAGAACCTGGTGGACATGGGCAAACATCCAACGGAACCCTATGTCCTGGTGTCCCAGCCATCCGCGGTGGATTCGACGCGGGCTCCGGAAGGTCGTCACGTTTTATGGTCTTATTGCCACGTCCCCCCGCCAACTCCAAGGTGGACATGGCCGAAGCTGTCATAGCGCGCATCGAGCGGTACGCACCAGGCTTCCGGGATGTTGTGGTGGCGTCAAAGACCACGACGGCGGCGGAACTGTCCGCGTACAACGAGAACTATGTTGGTGGTGACTTCAGTGCAGGACTGTTGGACCTGCGTGGTCTGGTGCAACGGCCGGTTGTGTCCAACGTGCCCTGGCGAACGCCGATGGAGGGCGTGTATCTGTGTTCCTCGTCAACGCCGCCTGGTCCGGGGGGTTACGGGAATGCCCGGGTACCACGCGGCGAGGTATGCCCTGAAGGACATATTCAAGATGCGAGTACCGGGCTCGGCGTCGGACTGTAGCGGCTCGTTAGTTGGCGGCGGTGAAGCGGGCGCGGCGGTGCGCCGGGCTCTCGATCTCGTCCAGCATGGCTACTGCGTAGTCCTGCGTGGAGATGCTGTTGCCGGCCGGTGAATCCTTGGCAACCGTGTATTCACCGGTGCGCTCACCCGGCTGGATGACGGGAGCGGGAGCCAAGACGGTCCAGTCGATGGTCTCCGGGGTCTGCTTCACGGCTTCGAAGGCCTTGGCTGCGGTGCTGGCCTCTGCCTTGTAGGCTCGGGGGGGAAATCGGGCGAATCGAGCAGGCGCACGCCGTCGATCTCCAAGGTGCCGGCCCCGCCGACGATCATGAGGCGGGTTCCCTCGGCATTGCTGTAGGCGGAAGCCATCGCGTCGAGCCACTCGCCGTGGTCGCCGCCGGTGCGGCTGGGACCCGTAGCCAGCACAACGACGTCGTGATCCTTGGCGATGGAGACGAAGGCCTGGGCGTCAGCCAGATCAGCTGCCTGGGCAGCGGCACCGGGAACCTCTGCACCCTTGCGGGAGATGGCTGTGACTCATGGCCGCGGGTGATGGATTCGTTGACGATCTGGCTGCCGACCATACCGGTTGCGCCGTAGACTGCGATTTTCATAGCTCTCCTTGAGGTTGGTATCCTTGCAATAACCCCAACGGTATCCAGCGGATACTGATAGCTTCAAAGGAACTGAGTTACCTTTTGGATACTAACGACCTCCCGGCAAATATCCTCGACCCCCAACTGTCCTTCGCGGGTGGTCTTCCAACGCATCGGCGATAAATGGGCTTCGTTGGTGATTCAAGTGCTCGGTGACGGGCCGGTCCGCTTTTCGGAACTGCGCAAAATGGTGAACGTAGTTACTCCCAAGGTCCTGACGCAAACCCTGCGCGCCCTGGAACGCGACGGCCTGATTACCCGTACCGTCTACGCGCAGGTACCGCCACGGGTGGAGTATGAGCTGACAGCTTTAGGCGAGTCCCTGCTGCAGCCGCTCACCATGTTGCGCTACTGGGCGGAGAGTCATGTGCCCAGCATTCTCGAAGCCCGTGACGCCTACGACGAAGCGCAGGACGAGGCCCTCCTCGGCTCCCCCCCCAACTGAGTCGCAGCAGAGCGCGTTTTGAGCCGTCAAAACGCGCTCTGCTGCGACCTAGTTGGGCTGCGCGGACGGGACCAGCGCACGGCTGATTCGTCCATCACGCATCGTGGTCACGGCGTCGGTGAGAGGCAGGAACTCTGTGTCGTGAGTGACCATGACGGTGGCCGTCTGGAATTCATCCGTGACCTGCCGGAGTAGCCGGACGATCGATTCGCTGCGTTCGTGGTCCAGCGCGGCCGTTGGTTCATCGACGAGAAGAACCGTTGGGCTTCCCATGAGGGCCCTCGCAATGTTCACCCTTTGACGTTGGCCTCCGGACAGCTGGTGTGGCCTCTTGTGTGCCACCCCCGGACAGCCCGACGACGTTCAGTAGTTCCGCCGCCTTCTCGCGTTCGTCGCGTACAGGCTTTCCCCCCCGCAGATGTTCGCGGATCAGCAACTGCTCGACGGCGGTCAGTGAGGGCAGCAAGTTGGCCTGCTGGAAGATGATGCCCACCTTGTCCCGGCGAAGGGCTGTGCATTCGGCCTCCGAAAGGGCCGACACATCCTGTCCGTCGATGATGACCAGCCCCCGCCGTAGGTTTGATGAGAGTCGCGGCGACGGCCAGCAAGGAGGATTTTCCGGATCCGGAAGGACCCACGAGGGAGAGGAATTCACCCCTGCGGATGCTGAGGTTGACGGCGTCCAATGCCTTAAGGTGGAACTGCCGTCAGGGTATTCGAGGGAGACGTTGTTCAGGTTCAGTGCCGGAGTCATGATGCATGCCTTTCTGGGAATGTATTAGTTGCCGCCGAGGGCCAGCAGTGGATCGACCTTGGTGACGTTTCTGACATTCAGGACAGCCCCCCCTGCCAAACCCAGGAGGACGATCCCTGCGATGGGAACCAGCGTGGTCATAGGCGTGATGAGGAAGGGGGCCGCTTGAGCCGCGAAGAATCCGCCTGCCACGCCAATCAGTCCGCCCACGCCGGCGCCGATCAGCAGGACCAGGGCGGCTTGGGCGAGGGCATCCCGCAGCACGTAGCCGGATGAAGCTCCCATGGCTTTGAGTACGGCTATGTCTCGTGTGCGTTGCACGGTCCATACGGTCAGGAAGGCGACGATCACCAAGGCTGAGATCCCGTAGAGGAATGCCTGCATGAGCATGAGTGACCCGTTTTCACTCTTGTACGAGGCCAAAGCTTGGAAGGAGCCCACGGGATCCGAGCTGACGGTGCCAGCCGCGGCGTTGGCGGCGTCGAGGTCCACGGAAGATCCGGCGTCGTAAGTTGCGGTGATAACAGTCGCTGTCCCGGGGGCCGCGTGGGCGATGGTCCGCCACGTGTCGAGCGTCGTCCAGACCACTCCGGTGTGGGAGTACCACTGGTCCTCCACAATGTCGGCCACGGTAAGGTCTGTCCGGCCCACCTGGACCCGGCCGCCGGCCTCCAGCGAGAGCTCCTTTGCCAGTGTTTCGCCAATCACCACCGTCCCGTCCTCCACAGCTGCCGGAGCCCCTGCCCCCACCAAAGACGGCGGTGTTCGCTGTACCGCCCGGTGCGCCACCGTCCCCTAGCGACAGCACACGGCTTTGGCTGATTCCGAGTGCCTGCGCCGAAGTAACGCCGGCTGGTCCCTCCACGTTTCCAGCTGAGCGGAGGAAACTTCCGATTCTGTGAAGGACGCCTTTGGCTCCCCGCCGGTAGGTGCGCCGAAGACGATCTGCTGAACGGGCAGGGCCCCAATGGCCGACGTCGACTGGTTGCCCAAGCCCGCCGTAAGCCCGGAAAGCATGACGAGCAACAAGGTGATCAGGGCGACGACGCTGGCCATGAGCGCAAAACGGCCCTTGGCGAAACGAATGTCGCGGATGGCAAGAAACATCGGATTCCTTCGGTTCATTGCGGGGGGGTTGGTCCCGTCCATATCAACTCTTCCGGCGATGCGTGGAAGGGACATCGGGAGCCGGATGGATTGGCTGGCATCGTGGGGTTGAGCTGACGATCAACCGAATGGTTGATTCCGGCTTTAGGGGACGGAACGCGGGTTCTCCGAGGAATGTCGGGGATACGCTGGGATGCATGCAGTCTCCCGCTGGCGCCGCCACAATACTCCGCGTGCTGCGTGTGAGCCTGCATGTCGGTTTCGCGGTTCTGTTACTTGTGGCCGTTGTCCGTTTGGTGACGGGAATGGGAACCAGCGGCGCACCGTCGGTTCTGGCTGTGGCCGCTGGACTGGGGCTTTCGGCCCTGCTGGCGCTGGTGTACCTCAGTGGCACGCTTCTGGAAAAGCGTCATGCAAGCGACGCAACGCGCTTCAATCCCACGCCTTACGCACGCTGGTGGCTGGGCGCGGTGATGCTTGTGTGGCTGCTGCTCCTCCTGGTCAGCAGCGACTTCGCATGGGTGGCTTCCCTCTGTTCTTCCTGCAACTGCACCTGCTCCCCCCCGCGGACTCGCCTTGCCCGCGATTGGTCTGAGCACTGCCCTTCTGGTGGGCACGCTGTGGTTCCACAGCCGGGGAGCATCCGACGGCGGCCTGCAGCTTGCGATGATCCTGGGACCGGTGTTCGGGGCCGTGTTCGCGGTGGTCACGGGGGCTGGCGTACCGGGCACTGTTCCTCGAAGCCGAAAACCAGCGCACTGTTGCTGACGAACTCCGCAGAACACGAGCGGAACTTGCCCGAACCCAGCACGACGCCGGGATGCTGGCTGAACGTGAAAGGCTCGCCCGGGAAATCCACGACACATTGGCCAGGGTTTCTCCAGCATCGTCTTGATGGGAAGATCCGCAGAGAGAGCCTTGGACGATGGCGACGCGACTGCTGCCAAGGAGCGGTTGCGGACGGTACAGGACACGGCGTCGGCCAATTTGGCTGAAGCGCGCAGCTTTGTTCGCGGCCTGCGTTCGCCGGACCTTGAGGAGTCAGGACTCGTCGACACCCTCCGCCGACTCTGTGGGAAAACGGAAACGGAGGCCGCTGCGCGGGGTTCCGCGCTGCGCTGCCGCTTCGAGCTGGTGGGTACGCCTGTGGAACTGCCGAACACGTACCAGACCACCCTGCTCCGGGCCGCCCAGGCTTCCCTCGCGAACGTATGGGCTCACGCCCACGCGCGGGCCGCCGTCGTGACCCTGTCCTTCCTTGGCGATGAGGTGACCTTGGACGTTTTCGACGACGGCGTTGGTTTCGAACCGTCGACGGCGGTGGGCCCAGCGCGTGGCGACGGGACCGGCGTCGGGCTTCAGAGTTTGCGGGAACGGCTGGCCGCGCTGGACGGGCGCTTGGAGATCGAGTCGGCACCCGGTGAAGGAACAGTGGTTGCGATTCGCGTGCCGCTGCCGGCGGATGAAGGTGCTGCGTGAGTGATATCCGTGTCTTGCTAGTGGATGACCATCCGGTGGTTCGGGCGGGGCTGCGGGCCATGCTCGCCGACTTTCCGGGTGTCACGGTGGTGGCCGAAGCGGCGGATGGTGACGCCGCCCTGGTGGAACTCAGCAAGCTGCACACTCTTGGCGAGCCCGTAGACCTGGTGCTCATGGACCTGCAAATGGGCAGCGGCATGGACGGTGTGACAGCCACGGAAAAAATCAAGGCCGGCGAGGCTGGGACTCCCCCCCGCCGCCTGTGCTGATTCTGACGACTTACGACACCGACGCCGACATCCTCGCGGCGGTGGAGGCCGGTGCCAGCGGCTACATGTTGAAAGACGCGCCGCCGGATCAAATTAGACAAGCCGTTTTGTCCGCTGCTGCCGGGCAAACCGCGCTGGCACCCGAAGTTGCGGCGCGGCTCATGGGCCGCATCCGGAATCCTTCGCCCGCCCTGAGTGCCCGGGAAGTCCAGCTGTTGGAGCTCTTGGCGACGGGCATGAGCAACCGTGTCATGGCCAAGCAGCTCTTCATTTCCGAGGCCACGGTGAAGACGCACTTGGTGCACATCTACTCGAAGCTGGGCGTCGACAACCGAACGGCGGCCATTGCCGTAGCGACGCAGCGCAGGGTCATCCGCGGGCGCTAACTCCCAACTAAGTAGCAGTTAATGCCGTTTTGAG
>BBFS01000040.1 GCA_001313365.1 Paenarthrobacter nitroguajacolicus JCM 14115 | reverse complement strand
CGAGCAGCCGGTTGAGGTCACCATTGCCATGCAAGGCGACCCTGCCGATGACGCGCTCGACGCCGCCAGCATCCTTTCGCTCATGACCCTCGGCGCCGCTAAGGCGACGTCGTTGTGCTGCGGGCCGAGGCGACGGAGCCGACGCTGCGCTGGACGCACTGGTGAAGCTGCTGGAGACGGACCTGGACGCGGAGTAGTTTTTGCCGGGCGGCCGTTTCGATGGTTCCCTGCCAACAGTGCCGTGTGCACGGCACTGCCCGCAGGGAACCCCCGAAATGGGCAGCCCACCCACACAGGCTAGGCTTCTGCCATGGCATTGATAGCTCCCCCGCGTCACGGCTGGCCTCCCCCGCCGATGACGCCCGGAATCTGGCGCGCTCCCTTGAGGACAGCAACGACATCACCGTGTTCGTGGATGGCACGGTCCACCGCCTACCGACCCAGGCGAGGGACGCCGTCGTCGACCTCCTCGCGAGACTGAGCCGCGGCGAAACGGTGACGGTGGGCAGCGTCGAGGAAATGCTCACCACATCGCAGGCCGCAGAGCTCGCGGGCATCTCTCACACCTATCTGCGCAACATGACCGACCGCGGCGAGATCCCGGTGGAGTACCGGGGAACGCATCGTCGGATCCGGCAGGCTGCCATCATGGCTTGGTTGGAAACGCAGAAGAAGAGGCAGCAGGCCGAGGCGAGCGCAGGGGCTGACGAGTCCACCGATTCCCACGGATAGCCGCCCCGAGTCGCCAGCATGCTGTTCAATAGCGGTATGGCTTCAAGTAAACCTTCCACCGTCTGGCCCGTGGTGCACCATGAACGCCGTGCCCTGTTGAAGGATTTGGAGCCGCTTCCGGCAGCTCAATGGCAGACGCCGTCGCTGTGTGCCGGTTGGAACGTGCACGACGTCCTGGCTCATGTGATCGACAGCGCCAAGACGACGAGGTTGAGCTTCATCCGCCGGCTGGTTGCCTCCCGAATGGACTTCGACCGTGATAACGCCGTGGGTGTGGAGCGCGAAAAGACACGAGAACCTGCTCAGACGTTGAACGGGCTGCGCGCGGTGCTTTCGCGGACCTCGGGCCCGCCGGCGAGCTTGGCTACCCGGTTGGTTGAGGCGTTCGTCCACGGAGAGGATATCCGGCGCCCTTTGGGGGATCCATCGCGACTACCCCCCCGCCGAGCACGTGGCCACCGCCCTTAGCTACCAAGTGAAAACCACCACCAAAATGGGTGGCGGCAAGGAAATCGCTGAGGCTGGCGCTTGGTAGCAACTGACACGTCATTCCGCCATGGCAACGGTCCGGCAGTTGAAGGCTCCGCCCTGGCCCTGCTGTTGGCCGTCTCCGGTCGGCCCATCGGACCCCCACGAAGTGAGCGGGCCGGGGGGGCTCCCGTGTTCCTGCAGCGTTTGGGAAACGCGTGAAGCGCGAGTGAACGCGCGGGGGGGCAAGGCGGCAACACTTCTGTCCGCCGACGTCGACGTGATGGGCCTGACCGGGCGGATTCTCTGGACCGAGGGCACGCCCCGGCCGGAGCCGGGCGCAGAGCCACGGAACGAGCCGGCATACATCTTGATTCACGGCATTGGCGTGTCGCATCGGTATTTGGCACGGCTGCATGGAGTCCTGGCCGCGAACGCGCCCACCTATTCGTTGGACCTGCCCGGTTTTGGCGGCACACCCAAGCCCGGCCGCCAGCTGTCCGTGGAGGATTACGGCACCTTCATTGCTGAGGCACTCAAAAGCTGCGGCATCGATTCCTATGTGTTGGTGGGCCACTCGATGGGCGCGCAATTCGCCTTGGAAGCGGCTTTGCGTGCCCCGGAGCAGGTCCGGCAGTTGGTGCTGATGGGGGGCCTGTGGTGGATTCCCGGCACAAGAATGTGTGGCGGCAGTCGCTGGCCCTGACCCTCGACGGAATAATGCGCGAGAGCCCCGCCTCCAACTGGATCGTCATCTCGGACTACTTCCGCTGCGGCCCGCGCTGGTACCTCACTGAGCTTCCCGTCATGATGAGTTACCCCCACGGAGAAACGGCTCGCCGGCGTCCACGTGCCGGTGCTGATTCTGCGGGGGAAGCCGCGACCATGTGGCAGGACCGGACTGGGCGCTGCGGCTATCAAGGCAGTCGCGCAGGGGCGTCTGGTGGAGATTCCGGGGGGGTCGGACACGTGGCGCAGCACATGCGCCCCAAGGCTGTGGCGGATGCCATCCGGAGCTTTGTCACCGCCACGACGCCCCCACCGTTGAGCACGGAAGCACGACGCCGGCGCACGAGTTGAGCATCCCTTGCTGGGTTGGGTTGCGGGCTCGGTTTGTTGGCTCACCTTGTTGGGTTAGCCGGTCCCGGTTAGGCTGGCGGAGCATGCACATTAGTAAGATTGCTTACGAAAGGGCTGATCGTGACCGACAAAGACTCGAATGAGGAAACCCAGGCTTCGGCGCCACCGGCGCCACAGGGCCGTTTGACACTACGTCCGATGCCGACAGCATCCACGAGGATCCCGACATGCGCCAGGATGAGGACGAGGACCCCCCCGCCGCATCCGCCAACCCCCCCGACCCCCCCTCGACGGCAACGTCACCGGCTTGGAGCCGGGCGCGGAGTCCCTCCCGGAGAGACCCCCCCGCCGGCCGAGGGCAGCATGAGCAGCGATCAAGGCCACGAGGAGTAACACAATCGCCAACCCGCGGCTCCGTTGGTACCCAGCGACGTAGCAGCGGGTTGGCAACGTCCTAGCTGTGCGGCAGCTGCAGGATCTCCCCCCCGAGATCGTATTCAGCGGGCTCCTCCAGTTGCGAGTACGTGCAGCTCTCGGGGGTCCTGTCCGGCCGCCACCTACGGAACTGCGTGGTGTGCCGGAACCTGTCGCCTTCCATGTAGTCGTACTTCACTTCGATCACGAGTTCGGGGGGGCGCAAGGGCACGAACGAGAAATCCTTGCCCCCCGCTCCACCGGCTTTGCGCGCCGGGCATGCGTGAACCCCCCCGGCAGCTTCGTCCTGGTTGGCCCACTCACCCCAGGGATGCTCGCTGAGTTCGACTTGATACGGCTCAAGCTCGGCCACCAGGGCCTCCCTCCGGGCCATGGGGGGGAACGATGCCACCACTCCCACGTGATGCAGGCGGCCAGTGTCATCGTGGAGGCCGAGCAGCATCGAGCCAACAACCTTCGCGGTCTTGTGCCAGCGGAATCCGGCCACCACACAATCCGCCGTGCGCTCGTGTTTGGTTTTGAACATCACGCGCTTGTTGGGTTGATAGGCCCCCCCGGTCAACGGCTTGGACAGCACCCCCCCGTCCAGTCCCGCGCCTTCCAACTGCACGAACCATTCCTGCGCCCGCTCGAGATCCGTCACTGCGGGGGGTCACATAGACAGGCGGCTCGGCCTTGGCGAGCGCACGCTCCAGGATGGCGCGGCGCTCGGAGAACGGCTTGTCCATGAGGTTCTCGTCGCCCAGCGCCAGGATGTCGAACGCAATCATGGAAGCCGGAGTCTTCTCGGCGAGCATCCTCACGCGGCTGTCGGCGGGATGGATCCTTTGCTGGAGTACCTCGAACTCGAGCCTCTCGCCCTCGATCAGGACGATCTCGCCGTCGATGACGCATTTGTCCGGCAGGTTCTTCCTGAGAGCCTCCACCACTTCGGGGGGGAAGTAGCGGGTCATTGGCTTCTCGTTGCGGCTGCCAGGATGATCTCGTCGCCATCCTTGAAGACGATGGTCCGGAATCCGTCCCACTTGGTTCGTAGTGCCCAACATCGGGGGGGATGGTCGGAACGGATTTGGCGAGCATGGGCGAGACGGGTGGCATCACAGGCAGGTCCATAGACAATGTCTACCTGCCGGTGCACCGCGAAGCTAGTGTTAGGCCATGGATATCTTGCTCGTGTTGGCGGCAGTGCTCGGATTCCCGGCCCTGCTGGCCGGCGTTTGGTACTGGTCATCGCGCCGGAGCAGCCAGGGCAAAGTCCGGCGTGGAGCCACCGGCGGAATGCTTGGAGTCGTGGACGAAGTCTTCCGCCCGGAAACTCATCAAGCCGTGCAGATCCAGAAGATCCAGCATGAGTTGCCGGCTCCCTCACCGGCACCGAAGCCTAAGTCATAGAAACACCTCGGTTGGGCAGGCCTACCGCCCGT
This sequence comes from Paenarthrobacter nitroguajacolicus JCM 14115, assembly GCA_001313365.1. The sequence goes on along the minus strand of BBFS01000040.1, from coordinate 36,655 downwards.
TACATTAATGTGACTTTACTTTCCGGCTCATGTACCGTCGTAGAGCGACCCGTATGTCCGCTGGGCCGCTTCCGGATTGACGCCGAGCTCTGCCGCAATCCGGGATCCGCCAGACCCGCGGCAGAGGCGGGGGGGGACCCACAGTTCCCGGGCTTGGTATCCAAGTCCTCGGGGGGGTGAAGCCGCTTAGGCGGCCGGACGGCCTCGTCCGAACCCGACAGCTAACCTCGAAGGCGTTGAGAGGCAACCACCATGTCCCCAACCATGGATCAGCCGCGCCGCGCCCACACTGAAGGCGAGCGCACCAAGCCAACCGGACGCCGTCGGGCCCAACCCAGCGGATTCCCCCCACCGGAAACCCAGATGACACTGGCGCGACTAACACTGACGCTGCTGTAACAGGCACGGTTAACACAGGCACGACGCCGGAACCCGCCACTGCGGCCATGCCCACCACGGCGGCGCCTGCCACTCGTGCGGAAATTCGTGCAGCGGAGCGGGAGCGCGCAGCCCTTGCCGTGATCGCGCCTGAGGCCTCGGCCCCACAGCCGTCGCCCGAACCGTCCGAGCAGGCGGAACCCATGACTGCCGCGATACCTACTGTTCAGCCAGCGGCTCGGAGGTCGACCACACCGGGACCCCCCTACCGCGGCAATCCCCCATTGTGACCCCCAACAAGTGCGCCCCCTGCCAGCGCGCCCCCCTGCTGGCGTGGAGCCGGATCCTCAGGAGCTGAGCGCCAGGAGCCCGCAACCGCAGCAATTCCAGTGGTGCAGGCTTCAACGCCGGAACCTGCCACGACGGCCATTCCGGTAGTGCCTTCCCGCGAAGAATCCACGAGCACCCCCCGAAGCCGCCGAGTCACCGAGCAACGACTCGCCCCGCACCGAGTCCCTGCAAACCGAGTCACCTCGGGGTAAGTCTCAGGCGCAGCTTGCTGCCGCGGCAACGGCGTCGGCAGCACTGGCAAGCCGCAAGGATGTTCGCCGGCAGGCTGCCGCACCCGCTGCGGCACCCTCCGCGGCCAGGTCCAGCGTGGGGGTCCACCTCCTCCTTCGTCCGCGAACCCCCCCACGCCGCCCTTCGGAAAGCAGCGTCGGTCAAGCACATGAGCCAGCGCATGGCTGTGGTTGCAGGTGCGCTTGGACTAGTGCTGACGGCCGGGACTTTGGGGCAAGCCCTTGAGCTTCCGTTCTTCGGCCAGGAAACTCCTGCGCATGAAGCCAGCGGTGCAGACAGGAATTCGGGCTCCGCGGCCCCTGCGCCCAGTGCCTCGTATTCCACGGCTTCCGCACCATCAGCGTCGTCGCCATCAGCCTCGTCACTTGCCACAGCGTCCTCGGAGGCCGGCCAGCCCGCGACATTAGCCGAGCACCCACGGCCGGGTCGTCGTCGCCGGCTCCGACCCCGAAGGTGTCCCTTGCCAACCCGGTTTGGGTTCCATCGGCTGTCCCCTCCTCAGTCCCGGCCGTCCCTGGGGGGGTGACAAGCCCAGCCCCCACCCAGCCAGCTCCCGCGCCGAGCGAGGTGCCGTCGGACACGGTCACCACACCGCCCACTACTCCGACGCCCACAACCTCACGACCCCCGACGGTCACACCAACACCGACGCCGACGCCCACACCAACGGAAACTGCAACCCCCCCGACGTCCAAGCCCCCCCGGCCGAGCAAGCCGCAGGCCGCCTCGGCTCCCCCCAGCCCAGCGAATCTGCGCTTCAAGACATCCTGGACGCAGCCCAGAAGGTCCTCGGTTGAGCACCCGCCTGCCCCCCCGTACCTCCACTCACGCGGGGTGCATAGCCGGTACTGCAGCAGCAGCCGGACTGCCGCTTTCCGTCGCCGGATGGGACGTTGGAGCTGCCAGCGTTTGCGGCGCTCGTAGGCAACACACAATCCGTAAACAACAGCAGGAGGCAGGCACCCGGCCGGGTGCCTGCCTCCTGTGTTTCCTCAATTAGATCTAGGCGTTGGTGCGCACTTTGTCCGGCGACCGAACCTCGCTCACGCTGCCGGTTTCCTGCTGAGGAGCCTTTCGCTCCCGGAGGAAGTACACCAGGCCTGCAGCGATGGTAGAGGCCGCGGCCAAGGCAAACAGCCCCCCGGGATGACGCTGCCGGTCTGCTCCTTGATGATGCCGAAGCCGAAGGGGCTACGAAGCCGCCCAGGTTACCCAAGGAGTTGATGATCGCGATGGCCGGGGCCAGCACTGCGGGGTGAAGACCAGACTGGGGGAATGGTCCAGAACAGCGGAGACGCGCTCTTGAAGCCCATGGCCGCGACGGCCAGGAACACCAGCGCAAGTACGGGTGTGGCGATGGCGGCCGCAAAGGTCCCGACGGCGGCAATCAGCAGGGCGACCACCAGCAAGGGCCGCTTGGACTTGGCTTTGTCCTGCAGCTTTGCTGCGAAGTACATGGCGAAGACTGCGCAGACCCACGGAATGGCCGAGAGGAAGCCGACGCTGAGGTCGGTGGTTCCAGGGATCTGCTTCACGATGGTGGGCAGCCAGAAAGTGTTGGCGTAGATGGAGAGCTGCACGGAGAAGTAGATTCCACAGAGCAGGAGGATCTGGGGGGGATTCAGAAGCATCTTCCACCGGTTGACCTTGCCGTTGGCGCCCTGGGTGTGCTGGGCATCCTCGTCGGCTATGGCCTGCGACAGGGCGGTTTTCTCCGCGGGGGGGGTGAGCCACTTGGCATCCTGGATCCTGGCGTCGAGGAGGAAGAAGACAACGCAGCCGACGGCGACTGAGAGGAGGCCTTCGAAGCCGAAGAGCCACTGCCAGCCGCGGAGGCCGAGAACATCGTGGAGGCTGAGCAGCATGCCGGCAATGGGCCCGGACAACGCCGCCGCGACCGAGGAACCGGCGATGAAGATTGCTGTCGCCTTGCCGCGCTGGCCCACGGGAACCCAGCGGGCGAAGTAGAAGATCACTGCGGGGGGGAAGAATCCGGCTTCAGCAGCACCGAGCAGGAAGCGCAGTACGTAGAACATCATTTCGTTCTGGACGTACGCCATGAGGAAGGACACCAGGCCCCAGCTGATCATGATTCGGGTCAACCAGACCTTGGCGCCGTACTTCTCCATCAGCACGTTGCTGGGGGGGAGTTCGAAAATCGCGTAGGCAATGAAGAACAGGCCGGCACCGAAACCGTAAGCGGCTGCACCGATTCCGACGTCGGCTTCGAGGTGCTCGTGGGCGTAGCCGATGTTTGAACGATTGAGCTGGTTGCAGACAAGCATGACCAGCATGATGGGCAGCACACGCTTGAAGAACTTCTTGGTGGCGTGGGCGACATCCGTGACGGCGGCGTCAACAGATTGCATTGGGGGGGTAATCCTCTTTGACTAGGCGTAGCTTCGTGATCGTTGGGCTTCCTGAGTTAGGGAAGCGGCTCACTGCCGGGACAGTTGGCTTGTGGTCTCTGCCACACGATCTGAATCAACCTTAGGTTGCTTTTGTGATGCACGTCCAACACAAAATCTGCATCAGATGATACCTTCCATGCATCGAATCTGCCCGATATCCACTACCCGAGCAGCCAAGCAACCACGAGCAAGGCTCCTGTGCAGAGGGCGGTGGTGCAGAGGATGACATCCCGCGCAACCACGGTCCCCCGGCCATACGGCGAGGCGAAGAGAAAGACGTTTTGCGCGGTAGGGAGCGCGGCCATGATGACGCTGGCCAGCAGGTGCTGACCTTCCAGTCCGAAGACAAATCTGCCCAGAGCCCAGACGATGACCGGCATTCCCGCGATCTTAAGCAGCGTGGCCACCACGGTCTCCACGCGGCCATCCCCCCCTTTTGCAGTGGGGCCTTGCCCGCCAATGACAAACCGAAGGCAAGCAACACCATGGGCACTGCCGCGCCGGCGAGCATGTCGATGGGCTTCTGCACCAGGTCCGGAGCCTGCCAGCCGGTGAGGGCCATGACCACGCCCAAGGCGGAAGCGATGATCATGGGGTTGGCGAAAGGTTGAAGGACCATCCGCTTCCAGGAGATTTTGGCCCCCCCGCCCGCGAGTCCCAGGACTGTGACGTAAAAGGGTGCCAGTACCAGCAACTGGACCAACAGGACTGGAGCCACGTGCTGGGCGGTTCCCACCGCGTACAACGAAACAGGGATTCCGATGTTGTTGGCGTTGGCATAGCTGCTGGCCATGGCACCCACTGCCGTCTCCGCGACGGGGCGCCGGAAGAACAGGAAACTCAGCAGGCAATAGAGAAGCCCCCCCACCGCCGCTGCGGAAAGCAGGGCAAGCGGGGCGTCGACACCGAGGGCTGCACGGATATCGCTTCCGGCCACAACGGTGAAGAGCAGCGCGGGATTAGTGATGTAGAAAGCGGTACGGGTGAGGGCACCTTGGACATCAGGGGCCAGCACCTTGAACCTGGCCGCAAAATATCCCACTGCGATGACCGCAGTGACGATGAGGATGCCGGAGACAACGCCGCCCACCCTGCCCCCTTCATGAAATTGGAGTCCGCACGGCCGCCTCCCGTTGCGGGGGGGAATGCGGCGGCCGTGCGGTAGTGATGTGGCCGGTCAACCAGCGGCAACGGCCAGCGTCATCGAACCAGGCAGGGCCGCTTGGGATCGAACTGCCAACCTTCGATGTAGTACTGCATGCCGATGCTGTCGTCCCGGGCGTCAAGGCCGTGCTCGAGGTACAACTGGTGTGCCTTGTCCAGGGCGTCGCGGTCCAGCTCGATGCCCAACCCCCGGAGCATCCGGGACCTCGATGGCGCCGCCCTTGATCTGCAACGGTTCCTTGGTGAGGCCTTGGCCGTCCTGCCAGATCCAGTGGGTGTCCAGCGCCGTGATCTCGCCAGGCGCCGCGGCACCTGTGTGGGTGAACATGGCCAAGGAGATGTCGAAGTGATTGTTCGAGTGGGAGCCCCAAGTGAGGCCGAATTCGTGGCAAAGCTGCGCCACCCGGACCGAGCCATGCATGGTCCAGAAGTGCGGATCTGCCAGCGGAATGTCCACGGCGTTGCTGCGAATGGCGTGGGACATTTCCCGCCAGTCCGTGGCGATCATGTTGGTGGCTGTCTTGAGGCCGGTGGCCCGGCGGAATTCAGCCATGACCTCGCGACCCGAGAACCGCCCTTCGGCACCGCACGGATCCTCGGCGTAGGCGACGACTCCCTGCATCCGCTTGCCCAAGCGGATGGCTTCCTCAAGGAGCCACCCTCCGTTCGGGTCGAGCGTGACGCGGGCATCCGGGAAGCGCTTGGCCAGCGCCGTGACGACGTCCACTTCATCATCTCCGGACAGCACTCCGCCCTTGAGCTTGAAGTCGCTGAAGCCGTAGCGCTCCTGCGCCGCTTCGGCCAGCGCGACGACGGTTTCCGGGGGGGTCATGGCCTCTTGGCGGCGGAGTTCCTCCCAGCGGTCCGACGGCGCGTCCTCCACCAGGTACGGCAGTTCAGTGCGCTTGTGGTCACCGATAAAGAAGAGGTAGCCAAGCATCGGCACGGAAGTGCGCTGCTGGCCGTCGCCGAGCAGTTCAGCGACGGGCACGCCCAGGAATTGTCCGTGGAGGTCCAGCAGGGCTGACTCGATGGCAGTGACAGCGTGGACTGTGGTGCGGAGGTCGAAGGTCTGCAAACCACGGCCACCAGCGTCGCGGTCCGCGAACTCGGCGGCTACCTCACGCAGCAGTGAGCGGTAGCGGGCAACGGGCTTGCCGCTGATCAAGCGCCGGCCTCTTCAATGGTGGACTTGATCTTCTCGCCACCCGGGACTTCGCCCAGGCCAGTGCGCCCCCTCGGAATCCGTGATGATCACTACGTTGCGGGTGAAGAACGGTCCGTGGGCGCCGCTGAGGTTCATCAGCATGCTGTCGTAGCCTGCGACGGGTACAACCTCTACGCGGGTAATGGTTGGCTGGGTGCTCATGCCGTGACCTCTGCATTCTCGGCGGGGACAACAGTGCCATCGATGCGCCTGTTCAGGTGCCAGGGGTTGGCGTCCTGGAGAGACTCGGGCAGGAGTTCCTGCGGCAGGTTCTGGTACGCCACCGGGCGCAGGAAGCGGTTGATCGCGAGCGTACCCACAGAGGTGGTGCGCGTATCCGAGGTAGCCGGGAACGGTCCGCCGTGGACCATGGCGTGGCCAACTTCCACGCCCGTGGGCCAGCCGTTGACGATGACGCGGCCAACCTTCTGCTCCAGTACCGGAAGGAGGGCTGCCGCCGTCGGGTAGTCCTCCTCGGTGAGCTGCAGCGACGCGGTGAGTTGTCCCTCGATCCTCGAAGCTGCCTGGACCAGGTCCTCCACGGAGGAGTAGCGGATCACCAGGCTGGCGGCGCCGAAGATCTCCTGGTGCAGGACGTGGTTGTTCACGAACTGCCGGACATCGGTACCGAAGATGGTGGGGGGGCGGGTGCGTTCTCGGTGCCGCCAGGTGTACCTTGGCCAATGACGTCAACGCCCTCGGCTTTGCCTAGCGCTTCCGCTCCGGCGTTCCAGGACGAGGCGATGCCTTCGGTCAGCATGGTCTGTCCGCTGCAGGCAGCAACAGCGCGTCCGACGGCGGCGGCAAGTTTGTCGCCGGCTTCGCCTTCGGGGGGGGCGAACAGCAGGCCGGGCGAAGTGCACAGCTGACCGGAGCTGCCGGTCACAGCGGTGACGTACTGCTGGGCGAGGGCGTCAATCTGTTCGGCGGAGCGTTCAGTGCGCCGTCAAACACGAAGACCGGGTTCAAGGAGGACATTTCCGCGTAAACCGGAATAGGTTCCATACGGGCTGCCGCCGTGCGCATCAAGGCGACACCTGCGCTCTGTGAGCCGGTAAAGCGACGGCTTGATGGCGGGGGGGTCGGACACGAGGGCCTGGCCAATGCTTGAACCGGGACCGTAGATCAGGGAGAAGACGCAGGGTGGAGGCCTGCATCCTTGACCGCCTTGACGATTGCCTGGCCAACCAACTCACTGGTGCCGGGGGGGTGGGCGTTGTGCGCTTTGAAGACCACCGGGCAACCTGCGGCGAGGGCCGAGGCGGTGTCTCCACCCGCCGTCGAGAATGCCAGCGGGAAGTTGCTGGCACCGAAGACAGCCACGGGACCGAGTGGGATCTGTCGCTGGCGGATGTCAGCGCGTGGCATGGGCGTGCGGTCCGGCAGCGCGGGGTCGATGCGGACCCCCCCGCGGAAATCTCCCTGGCGGACGACGTTCGCGAACAAGCGAAGTTGTCCGGTGGTGCGTGCACGCTCTCCCTGCAGCCTTGCTGCGGGCAGGCCGGTTTCCTGGCCGGCTCGGAGGATGAGTTCGTCGCCGATGGCCTCGATGTTGTCCGCGATCGCGTCCAGGAAGGATGCATGTGCTTCGGGATCGAGCGTGCTGAAGGATGCGTAGGCTTCCTTCGCCGCGGCGGTGGCTGCCTTGAGCTGCTCTTCCGTGAGCAGCGTGTAGCTGGGCTCGAGGGCCTGGTTGGTGGCAGGGTTGAAACCGAACGTGGTCTTGCCTTTGCCGACAACTGGCTGTCCGGCGATGAGTGAATGTCCTGTGAGGGTCATGGATTCCTCCTGGGTCTGGCTGTTGGGATACAGACGGTTAGGAAACGCGGGCGATCAGGGCCTTGAGGTCTGCAAAATCCTGCTCGGCAAGATTCTGCAGCGGAGGACGGACGGGCCCGGCGGAGCGCCCGATCGCGTCCAGGCCGCCCTTGACGATGGACACCGAGTAGCCCTTCACGCGGTCGCGGATGTCCAGGTAGGGGGATCACGAAGTCGTTGAGCTTTTTGTTCACGGCCGCGCGGTCGTTGTTGCGGACGTCCTGGTAGAAGTCCAGGGCAAACTGGGGAACGAAGTTGTACATGGCGCTGGAGTAGGTGCTCATTCCGAGCTGCAGCAGCGGAAGCGCGAAAGTCTCAGCCGTCGGCAGGCCACCCAGGTAGAAGAGGCGGTCGCCGAGCTTGGCGTAAACGCGGGCGTCGTGCTCGAGGTCGCCCACGCCATCCTTGAAACCGATGAGGTTGTCGTGGCGGTCAGCGAGCGTGGCCACCGTGGTGTCCTTGTAGATGGCGTTTGCCCGGTTGTAGATGATCACACCCAGCGACGTTGCCTTGCAGACCGCGCTCACGTGTTCAGTCAGGCCCTCCTGGTCGGCTTCAGTGAGGTACGGCGGCAGCAGCAGGAGCCTTCGCGCCCGCGGCTCGGCAGCTTGGCATTCTCGATGGCCTGGGCAGTCGAGCCGCCCGCCGATGCGAGGACAGGAACAACGCTGCCAACTTCTTCGACGGCGGTACGGACTACGCGCTCGGATTCGGCCGGAGTCAAGGAGAAGCCTTCGCCGGTGCCACCCGCGGCAAACAGACCGGCTACAGGGAAGCTGGCCTGCCAGGCGAGGTGCTTACGGTAGTTCTCCTCGTCGAACTGCAGCTGGGCATCGAACGATGTGACGGGGGAAGGAGAGGAGACCGTCCTTGAGGACGTTGGCCAATTCCTGGGGGTGTGTACGTTGCCACGGTGGTCCTTACGAGTGAGTGCCGTCATTGGCGCTGGTGTGATGGTTCCTTTCCAGACTATGGGCCGGACTAATGCCTGTCTAAGTGTTCTTTTGTATCTATTGATGCCGTAAGAGCATCACCGGGACTTCACTAGTTACTCCTGAATTCAAGATCCTGCAGCAGGCGTCGAAGCGCTGGATTAACCACGTTGCGGTTCCATATGGCATGCAGCTCCACGGGCTCCTCGTTTTCAAGGGCCGCCAGCGGCAGGAACTCCACACCCTTGATGGCCAACAGCGTGGCTGAATGCGGAACGAAGGCGACTCCGCGCTTGGCAGCAACCAGGGAGACCATGGTCAGAATCTGGCTTACGGTGTGGACGACGTTGCCGTGCCGAATGGGGAGCATTCTGACAACGAGGTCGTAGAAGTAGGTGGCTTTGGTTGGAGAATGCATGATGAGGGGCTCGTCCTGCAGATCGGTATCCTGGATCGCCCTGGAGAGGCCGGCGAGACGATGCCCGGCAGGAACGGCAAGGACCATCGATTCCTTATAGAGCAGGTGGGAATCGAAGACCTCCCGGTCGAAGGGAGGCCTTGCCAGACCCAAGTCGAGCCCGCCGGTCAGCAAGCCCTGGATCTGCTCACCCGTGACGAGCTCTTGAAGGTCGACGTCTACGTCCGGAAGGATTTCGGCAATCTCTTCAAGGAGCGGGCCGAGGATACTGAAGCCGCTGGCGGCAGTGAAGCCAACCCGGAGCACGCCCGAACGCCCGGTGGCAATCCGACGGGCGGTCACCGGCGCCGCTGAGCCAGCGACATCAAGCGCCGGGCCTCCTCCAGGAAGGCCAGCCCGGCCGGCGTCAATTGCACCTTCCGATTGTCCCGCTCCAGGAGCGCAGTCCCGATACTCTTCTCCAACTTTTGAATCTGCCGGCTAAGCGGCGGCTGGGTCATCTTGAGTCGCTCGGCCGCACGTCCGAAATGCAGCTCCTCGGCGACGGCAATGAATCCGGCCAGCTGATCGAAAGTAAACATGATGCCTTTCGGGTATCACTTGATGCATAGATGGGCTTAGACATGCATCATAGCCGCTCCCTACACTCGACCTAGCGATCCGAACGTGATTCGGTTCACACCCCAGTCCAGGGCCTCACCCCGGGATTCATCGAGGAGTTCCAATGAAGCACTTCCCCACACGCCGGTCCATTCTCGGAGCGGCTTCCGCAGTTACCCTGTTGGCACTGACGGCATGCGGCAACGTTGCCGGCAATACCAGCGACTCATCCAAGTACCCATCCGGACCCGTCAATCTCTCCGTAGGCCAAGCTGCCGGAGGTAGCACGGATCTTATCGCCAGGGCCTTGGCCGAGGGCGCCTCCAAAACACTCGGGCAGCCGATGCCCGTGGTCAACAAGCCCGGCGCCAACGGTGCACTGGCCACAAAGGAAGTCGCCGGCAAGCCCGCCGACGGCCAGGAACTGATCCTGCTCACCGCTTCGCTGATCACTATCACGCCCCCTTGCGGTGTCAGCAGACGAAGCCGTGAACATTGACGATCTGGACATCATTGCCGGGCTGTCCCAGGACGACTACGTGCTCGTAGCCAGCACCCAGTCCGGATTCAAGGCGTTCAAGGATGTTGCCGATGCGGGCCGCAACGTCACCTTCGGCACCACCGGAGTGGGCACGGGCAGCCAACTGGCGCAGACCGTGCTTTTCAAACAGGCTGAGGTTCAGGGCACCGATATCCCCTTCGACAGCGGCAAGCCTGCCCTCACCGCCGTGCTTGGCAACCAGGTTGAACTCGCCACCATCCAACTTGGCGAAGCGATGCCACAAATTGAAGCCGGCAAGGTGACCCCCCCTCCTTGTCTTCTCGGAAGAGCGGAATACGTTCCTTCCGGACACTCCCACCGCCAAGGAGGCCGGTTATGACGTCCCCCCCGTCGCCCAATACAGGGCCGTGGCGGCACCGAAGGGAACGCCGCAGGAAGTCAAGGACAAACTGCTGGCCTCCTTCCAGGAAACCTTCAAGTCCGACGCCTACAAGGAGTTCAACAAGAAGAACTCCCTGACCCCCCCGAAGGAAATCTCCGGCGAAGAAGTTGTGGCTGAGTGGAAGGGCTATGCGGCCAAATACAAGGAACTGGTGGAGAAGTACGACATCAGCCTGAATGGAAGTAAGTGATTCCTGTGAAGGGAACGCCTGAAGTATCCGCTGGAGGCAGCAGCGAGGTCGCTGCCTCCAGCGCTACACCCTTGGAAAGCCCCCCCGAGGAGCTCACTCCGGAGCAGCTTGCCGTGCAGTGGGAAGAGGAAAAGCCCCCCCGTCTGCCGGCCCGCTGGCCAACGCCGCATCATCACTGGTGGTGATTGGCCTTGGAATCGCCGCGATAATCCTGGCCCTTGCAATGGGACTGGGGACTCCGGCAGCCCCTGAGCCCGGCTTGTGGCCGTTCATCATCAGCTGCGTCATGGTGGCACTGGGGGGGTGTTCCAGCTGATCCTTGGCAGGCACAACCGTGACGCGGAGAAGTTCACGAAAATGTCCTTCGCACCGCTGACCGGGCTGGTGACGTTGGCCGCCATGGTCTCCCTCATGCCCCCCATCGGCTTTGAACTGCCCGCCTTGGTGCTCTGCATCATCTGGATGCGGTTCCTGGGTGGCGAAACCTGGCGCTCCACCCTTGTTGTCAGCGCCTGCGTCGTCGCCGCGTTCTATGGCATCTTCGTCCTCGCCCTTAATACCTCCATTCCCCACCTCTTCTAGGAGACCCTCGTGGATTTTCTTAATCCAGTGATCAACGGATTCGCGGTGGTCCTGGAACCGATGAACCTCCTGTACTGCCTGATCGGTGTAGTGATCGGCATGATGGTGGGAGTGCTTCCTGGGCTTGGACCCGCGGCAACCATCGCCATTCTCCTGCCACTGACGTACAACGTAGAGCCGGTGACGGCCATCATCATGCTGGCGGGCATCTTCTACGGTGCCCAATACGGCGGGACCATCACCTCAGTTCTCCTGCGTCTTCCTGGTGAAGCTTCCTCGGTTGTGACCGTCTTCGACGGGTACCAGATGGCCAAACAGGGCAGGGCAGGCACAGCGCTTGGCCTGGCTCCATCGGTTCCTTCATCGGTGGCACAGCCGCCATCATCGGCCTGACGTTCCTTGCTCCCCCTCGTGGCAGGTTTCGCCCTGGACTTCGGGCCTCCCGAGTACACCGCACTCGCAATGCTCGGCATCCTTCTCGTGGCAACCATCAGCAGCGGGTCGAAGGCCAAGGCACTCATCGCCGCAGCACTTGGTCTCCTTCTCGCAACCGTGGGCCGGGACATCTTCACCGGAGAAAGCCGTTTTACTTTCGGCAGCCTGCCGCTTGCCGACGGCATCGACTTCGTGCCAATCGCCATGGGCATCTTCGGCCTCGGCGAAATCCTGTACAACCTCGAGGAACGCCACCGGGCAGCCAAGGCACCCTCGAAAGTAGCGAACGTCTGGCCCTCGCGGAAGGACCTCAAGCAAGCCTCCGGAGCAATCGGTCGCGGCTCCGTCCTGGGCTTCTTCCTCGGCATCCTCCCCCCGGTGGTGGCGCCACCATTGCGTCCATGGCTTCTTACGCCATGGAAAAGAAGCGCGCCAAGCAGCCCGAACGCTTCGGCAAAGGTGCTCCGGAAGGCGTAGCCGGACCGGAAACGGCCAACAATGCAGCCGCGACTTCCTCCTTCATTCCGCTGCTGACCCTCGGTATTCCCGCGAACGCCACCATGGCGCTCATGTTCGGGGGGGCATTGCTCATCCAAGGCGTCACACCCGGCCCCCCAGCTGGTGGAACAAGACCCGGAACTGTTCTGGGGCGTGGTGAACTCCATGTACATCGGCAACATCCTGCTGCTGATCATGAGCCTGCCGCTCGTGGGAATCTTTGTGAAGATCCTCCGCGTCCGTGCCGCGATCCTGGCTCCGGTTACAGCCTCATTACCCTGCTGGGTGCGTACACCATCAACAACAGCATGTTCGACGTCACCCTGGTGGTTGTCTTCGGAGTGGTGGGCTACTTGATGAAGAAGTTCGGCTTTGAACCCGGCCCACTGGTGCTGGCGTTCGTGCTTGGTGAACTGCTGGAAAGCTCCATGCGCCGGTCACTGCTGGTGTTCGGCGGCGACCCGCTCGGGTTCTTTGGCCGCTCCATCTCAGCAACGTTGCTGGTGGTCTTCGTAGTTGTCGCCCTGCTGCCGGTTATCCGCACCGCCATCACCAAGCGCACATCCATCACCACAGCCGTCACGCCCGATATCAAGGAGAAGGTATGAGCATCATCGTTGGATTCGTCCCCCCCACCCCCCGCTGGAGAGGCAGCCCTGACGGCAGGTATTGCAGAGGCCAAACTCCGTAACGAGGAGTTGGTGATCGTTAACTCTGCGCGGCAGGGTTCGCTGGTGGACAAGTCCGTGGCTCCGGACGACGTTTTGGAAAAAGCAGCCCAGCGCGCCTCGGCTGCCGGGGGGGTGACTGCCAGCGTCATTCAGCCCCCGTACAAGGACGACCTCGCCGATGAATTCCTCGATGTAGCCCGGGAGGCCAACGCTTCCCTGATCGTCATCGGCCTGCGCCACCGCACGCAAGTGGGGGGGAAATTCATTCTGGGAAGCCACGCCCAGCGGATCCTCATGCAAGCGGACCGACCCGTGTTGGCGGTTAAGGCCGACGGGGGGGCATCGCCTTTCTAGAATCCTTCAGATCCGCGGCCGCCCGGCCCAGCGCCGAGCCTTCAGGGCCGCATGTAACTCGAGCCGGATCGCGCCACTCAACGGATCAGCACCGATGAGTTGGCGGATCCGGCCGAGCCGGTTGTAGATGCTGCTCCGGTGGAGGTGAAGTTTGGCGGCGACGTCCTGCACCGAGCGTCATTGTCATAGAGCAGTTCCAGGACAGGCAGGAGTTCGCCGTTTTTGTCCTGGTCCTCAAGGGCCTGAAAATGCACCGATCCTGTGTCATCCCAGCCTCCGGGTGCCACCAGACGATCGAAAAGTTGATAGACACCAACGGTCCGGCTGTCCACGAGCTCACCTAGCGGGAGGTCCACGGCGGCCGCCTGCGCAGCAACCTTCGACTGACGGTAAGCGCCCGATAGCTGCCGGATGACTTGGAAGGGTTCACTGATGCCCAGGATCACCCTGTCCACCTTGCGGCCAGCGCGCTTCGCAAGCTCCAGTTGATAATGCACCAGCACCTGGGCATGGTCTGCCCGGCCGCCCGACTCGCGGAACAGGACCACCGAATGCGTCTCCGTTCCGGCGCTGAACAAGGCGGCGTTGACGCCGATAGTGGACTGCAGCGCCGCTGATCGATGCGTCAGGGTAGCGGCAATAGGATCGACGTCGGACCTCGCACCATCCGGGTCGAGTATGGTTACCAACTGCCACGGACCGCGCCCCTGGATTTCCTTCCAACCCGCGACGGCGGCCACAGCGTTCGATTCGCCGCCGCAGGCTGACAGGAACTCCTGCTCACGCCTTCGCCGGAACTCAGATTCGGCCGTATTGGAATCAAGGAGCAAGCCCGCCAACAGGTCCAGCTCGTCCCGCACGCCGGGCAGTTCGGCGAGTATCGCCGTCGCACTCTGCTCTTCAAGGTCCAGCTGCACCCACAAGTACCCCCACGCGGAAACCGCGGACCAAAAGCGGCACGCAGACGCGGCCCAGCATGCCGAGTTCGTCGTTGGCAGGAACTACGACGGGTCGCACGGCCGTGGCGATGCCATGAGCGAGTTGCCAGGCGCTGACGTCGCCGGGGGGGACCCGCTTGCTGAGGAGGAAGTTCACGCGAACGCGGTCGGCGTGGGACTGGTTGGAGCTATAGGCGAGAAGAACGCCGTCGAGATCTTCCAGGGACAGTCCGCGGCCCAGCTTCAAGGCAACGCGTTCAACGATCTGTTCCACGTCCTGCAGCATGTGGAAAGCGTACCAACAGCAGGCGACACTTGACGCTCCAGTGCTCGACAAATGTCGAGCTGGCTGGCAAAAGATCCCTGGATTTCCGGACTTTCCGCGTGAGGGCGGCCCCCCCGGGTCCATGTCGCCTGCCTCACAGCCGGATCTATTCTGGAATCACAGCCCGCAACACATTTTTCGGCCGAAGTGGCCGCTAACGATGGAGCCCACAGATGATCATCGGTGTCCCCCCCAAAGAAATCAAGAACAACGAGTTCCGCGTAGCCATCACGGCCGCCGGTGTCCACGAGTTCCGCACCCACGGACACACCGTTCTGGTTGAACGCGGCGCAGGCCTCGGCTCGGGCATCACCGACGAGGAATACTCGATCGCCGGCGCCGAAATCGTCAACGAAGCCGACGACGTCTGGGGGCCGCGCGGACATGGTCATGAAGGTCAAGGAACCCATCGCGGCCGAGTACCACCGCTTCCGCAAGGGCCTCATCCTCTTCACCTACCTGCACCTTGCCGCAGAGCCCGAGCTCACCGCCGAGCTCATCAACTCCGGCGTCACGGCCATCGCTTACGAAACCGTGCAGGAAGGCCGCATCCTTCCGCTGCTCGCCCCGATGTCCGAGGTCGCAGGCCGCCTGTCCGTCGTGGTTGGCGCTTCCTCGCTGATGGCTCCGGCCGGCGGCAAGGGCGTCCTCCTTGGCGGCGTACCGGGCGTGCGCCCGGCAAAGGTTGTTGTCCTCGGCGCAGGCGTTGCGGGAACCAACGCTGCCGCCATGGCGCTGGGCCTCGGTGCTGATGTCACCATCATGGACATCAACATCAACCGGCTGCGCGAACTGGACGCCCTCTACCAGGCCGCCTGAAGACCGTTGCTCCAACGCCTACGAGATCGAGAAGTCAGTTATCGACGCAGATCTGGTGATCGGCTCCGTCCTGATCCCGGGCGCAAGCTCCCAAGCTGGTCACCAACGAACTGGTTGCCCGCATGAAGCCCGGCTCGGTTCTGGTGGACATCGCTGTTGACCAGGGCGGCTGCTTCGAGGACACGCACCCCACCACCCACCAGGAACCGACGTACAAGGTCCACAACTCGATCTTCTACTGCGTTGCCAACATGCCTGGCGCTGTTCCGAACACCTCCACGTACGCACTGACCAACGTCACCCTGCGCTACGCCGTGGCACTGGCCAACTTGGGCGTCAAGGCCGCCTTCGACCGCGACCCCCCCGCCCTGGCTGCCGGCCTCAACATCGCCGCCGGCCACGTGGCGCACCACTCCGTTTCCGAGGCGCACAACCTGCCCCTCGTCAACGACTGGCACACGCTGGTCTCCGCATAGCTTCAAGCTCGACGGCGGGGGGGTGCGGCTTCCACGCGAAGCCGCACCCCCCCGCCGTCGTGGTTTAACGCGCGCCGAGATGACACTTAATGCCAATGTTCGCGAAGAACATTGGCATTAAGTGTCACTTCGCGGGGGGGAGGTTTGGGGCCTGGAGACTAGGGCTTTCCGGGGAGCGACGGAATCAGCTCCGAGGGAACCGGGACGGGGACGCCCGAAGGGCCGAGCTTTGAGGGATCGATCTTGGAAGGGTCGATCTCCGGTGGGGTCACAGGCAACCCGGGCGGTGTGGGGATGACGCCGTTGCCGGGCTCCCTGTGCGACGGCACCTTAGGTGTGTGCGGCGACGCTCCACCGGGCTGCGGCTCAGGAGCGGGAACCACCGGGATGCCCGGCGCGGCGGGCGTCGGCTGAGGTACGACCGTCGCAGGAGCTTGCTGCGGCTCTTCCCCCCCGACAGGCAAGGGCTCTGGGCTGGTACCGGCTGGGGCATCGGGCTGGGGAGCACTGCCGGAACCGGGGTTTAGTTGCGAGACCACCGAACCGATGGCTGCCCCCCCGAGGTGCTGGAAAGCACCCGGCAGGCCGCCCTCGGAAGCGACGGCAGCGGTCGCGCCGCCAGCCAAGGACACAGCTACGGCGAGGCCTGCGATGGCCGTCCGACGCTTCTTCCGACGCCGGGCGGCAAGTTCGTCAACAGGCAGGTCGTTCGCAGGAGCGGATTCCGCAGCAACCGTGGCGAGTACCGCCGTCGGTGCACCCGCCGACGCCACCGGACCGTCCGCCGTCGTGATCCTCTGGGTGGCTGAGATCTGCTGGGTGGCAGTAATCTGCTGGGTGGCTGCGGCCGGGCTGCTGACCATCAGCGCGCGGACTGCTGCGGACGGCATAGGGGGGGCAGTGTTCGCCAGGGAACGGAGCTCGAGGAGTTCAGTGCGGAGGTCGGCGTCGCCTGTGAGGCCGGCGTCGGCCAACAGGAAGTCGATTGCCTGCTGGTCATGACGTCCGCGAGGCGTATGTTGTTCGCTCATGATGTGCCGTTCCTTAGTAGTGCACGCTTCTTCAGTGCACTCAATGCCCTGCGCTGTAGCTGCTTGACGGCTCCCTGGGACTTGCCCATGATCGCCGCCGTATCTTCCACCGACACGTCGGCGACGACCCGGAGGGCCAGAACCTCCCGATAATCGTCGGGGAGGTCGTCCAAAATTTCAGTGACGCCCAGCCTGCAACCCGTCCGAAGGCCTGGTCTTCGGCCGATGGCGACCGCCGCCCGTCCAGGTCTGGTTCGTACGGCGTCGCGTCGGGCGTTCGTTCGCGTTTGCGATAGTGATCCACCATCCGCGCATGCGCGATGGAGAACAACAGGGTTTTTGCCCCCTTGCAGCCCGCCGTGGAGCGTTTCCAGCTTCGGATACAGGGCGAGGAAGACGTCCTGCGTCACGGCCTCCGGGTCGTCCACGCCCCGTGCCCGGAGGTAGCCAAACACCGGTCCGGCGAAGTTATTGTAGGCAGCCGTGAAGAGCAGGGCGGGATCGTCCTGATCCGCCTGCACATATTCATCAGCCAAAGGGTCAAGCACCCGTGGATGCCTCCGTCCCACACACTACGTAGCGGGGGGGCTCCTTGTCCTAAGCCAAGGAGCCCCCGCCCTTAAACCGTAACCGCTGCTTGCTTAGCGGACAGAATCGAGGGGGGTGCAGCCGGAACGTCGGTGGGTACCTGTGTCGGCAGCTCAGGCGTCACGGGGGGGACGGCAGGCACTGCGGGGGGGACAGCGGGCGTCGCGGGAACGGCAGGAACTCCCGGCACAGCGGGCACTGCAGGAACAGCAGGCGTTGCCGGCAGTTCGGACGTCACGGCAGCATCGACGTCGGCCTCTGCCGTCGCCGAACCGTCAGCCTTCAGGCCGGCAGCCTTACCCGCCTCCACCACAGCCTCGCAGTGCGCCTCCACCTTCTTCGCCACCGGCAGCAATGGTCAAGGACTCGAAGCCGGGGGACTTGGCGTCAGACTTCAGGCCGCCATTGAGGAGTGCGGTGCAGAGGCCAAAAGCCTCCGGGGAGGTGGCGTCTTCCACCGTTGCTTTGGCATCGGACACGGCGTCGGCGGCTTGGCCTGGCCGGCTTCAGCGGCCTCGGTTGCAGTTGCCTGCGCGGTCTCGACGGCGTCAGTTGCCTTGGTCTTGGCGGTTTCGGCTGCATCGGCTGCTTCAGCGGCCTTCTCAGCAACAGGGGCCGGTGCGCCAACGAGGTCATGCGCGGATTGCTGGATTCCGGTGGGAAGCGCGCCATTGAAGGCAGCGACGCCGGTTCCACCGGCAGCTACAGCTCCGGCAGCCAGGACGCCCGCGGCGACTTTGCTGGTGGCAAGGATAGTGAACAAGGACATGAAACCCTCCGACAAACGATTTTGGGATTGCCCCCGGCCGCGGTTGGGTCGCGACCGGATGATCAGCGTGCGGACGTGCCCGCACTCCCCTTACATCGTTCGCGGCGTCGGTGAGGTTACGCGTTGTCCAAAATTCTTTTTCAGGGCTTTGGCGTGCTGCTCTTTATCCACACTGGTGAGAGGTCCCCCCCATGGCCGCGTCCGACGTAGCCAACTATGCTCAGGAAACGCCTGGCCCGTTGGATGCCCGGCGATCGACATATCACTACGTCAGGGGATACGTAATGGGGGTTGGGTACCTAGTGGGACAGGGATTGGTGGGCGCGGACGTCGGAGATCTCCGACGACTTTCGGCCGTGATGGACTCCGAGGCGGAGAAGATCACCAAGCTTCAACAACAGCTCAATGCGCTGATTCAGAACGGCAACTTCTGGCGGGGGGAATGACGCCGACCAGTTCAGAAGCCGGTGGCAGAGCGACCTGCAGGGACGATTGGGAGCAGCAGCTTCTTGCCTGCGCACCAATGCCCGCGCCCTGAAACTCAACGCAGAGCAGCAGGAACAAGCTTCCACGGGCAGCCCCCCCGGAGGAGGGCTCAACGGGGGGGACCTTCCACAGGGCAGGGAAAGAGCACCCCCCCTGGGGCACCAGGGTTTACTTTTGATCCCACCAGCTACGGCCCCGTCACCGTGGAAGGCAGCGGTTCAATCGACAGTCAAGCAACGGGCGAAACCCACGGCTCCGTTGGTCCCGGCGGCATCGCGTTCGGAGGATCCGGCGAGGCGTCTACCGGAGGTGAAATGACCTGGACGGCAGAGACCGGGTTCGGGCCCGGCACGACAACTGTCACCAACGAAACGTTCGTCGGCGCCCGCGCGGACGGCGAGTTCGAGGCCAGTGTGCCATTCGGACTCGGACTTCCCAATGCCCACGTTAACGGTGAAGCGTTCGCTGGCGCGGAAAACGTCACCACCATACGATCCGACTTCTTTGACGGCTGGGTCAGCAACACCTCCACGACGCGTGCAATGACTGGAGTCGAGGCGAGCGCACACGCCAACGCGAGCAGCCCCCCCTTTCTGTTTTCGGCTGGTGGTGAGGGCTTCGCGGGTCAAAAACTCACAGTGGACAACAAGACCGAGTTCGCTGGCGGGCTGTTCGCCTTGGGGCAAGGTGGAGAATTCCGCGCCGGGGGCCTGGGCCAGCGCCGGTGAAGGCGAAATCAGCGTCAAAGGCCGCGATGTCTCAGGCACTGCGTTCAGCGCAGGAGCGGGTGCGGAGCTGACAGGGAGCCGCTATGTCGAAGTCCTGGGCCAAACACTGACGTTCAACGCGACGGTGGCCGCCGGAGCGGGTGAGGGTCACTTCTTTACGGCTTCCGTGGATGAAGACGGGCTCACTCTGGCGCGGGAGCCAAGCTCACCGCCGAACTGGGACTGGGTGCGGGTGGCCAGATCACCCTCAGCCCCCAAAGGACTAGTGGATTCCGTGACCGGATTCGTCGACTTCCTGAACAACTGACCTTCGCCACCCCACCACCGCCGGAAGCTCCAATGTCGCAACAGGTTTTCCCGTCCGCATCTTTCCCCGCCTACCCCACCATCAAACTCAATCCACCATCCGGTTGGACACATCAAGTGGTCCCCGATGCCTTGGGTGCCCTGATGGCCCCGGCCGCCGAAGGTCGCTACACGGCAAATGTGGTGATCTCCGTGTCCCGCCGCTTGCCTGGCTACCAGCTGCGGGATATCGCTGCATCCGTGGACTCGTTCCTGGACGCCTTGCCGGACGCCGTCCTGCTCGCCACGGAGCCAGTGGTTATCAATGGCCGGGATTGGCACGTGCGCGAGGCACGCTACACGCACCCACAGGCAGGTTCGCTGGCGCAGTTCACGGCCGTCACGGTGGTCCACCAAGACGCCGCAGCTGATGTCGTCCAGTTGACCGGGAGTTGTCAGCCGATTGAAGACAATAGCGATCTCAAGGCCATCTATTCGCTGGTTGCCAGCGCGGACGTTACGCCAGCGCCCTAGCCTGCTCAATCAGCTTCAGCACCGCAACGGAGTCGGCCGGATCCACCGGTACTGGAAGTGCGGAGGCGGTGCCGCCGCCGTCGAGCTTTTCCGCCAGCATGCGGTAGAACTCGGGGGTAGGCGCCTCGCTCTGTGGGGGGGATGGTGGTGCGCTGCCCGTTCCGTTCCAGCGTGCCGTGGTTTTCTGGAGGCTCGACGCCGTACTCCGCGTCCTTAGGCAACCCACCGCGCAGCACGTAGGGCTCCTGTGGGTCGGTGCCGAACTTCACGAAGCCACCTTCCGTGCCGAGGATGCGGAAGCGCGGGCCATGGAGGTGGCTGTTGAGGTTGATGGTGACGTGGCTGACCACGCCCGACTCATGCTGGAGTGCCAGGAAAACGTCGTCGTCGGCGCTTTCCTGGGGGGCGGCGGGCCGTGATTTCTGCGAAGGTGACGGTGGCCGGCCCAAAGAACCGGAGAGTGAGATCAAGGACGTGCGTGCCGAGATCGAACAGGACACCACCGCCGTCTTCCGCCGTGGCACTGGCTTTCCAGCCTTGGCGATCTCCGGCGCCCAGCGCTCCATGCCCACCTCAAACCTGGTCACGGTACCCAGCGTTCCGGCGTCGAGCAGTTTTTTCACGGTGAGCGAGTCACCGTCCCAGCGCCGGTTTTGGTACACGGTGAGGACGCGGCCCAGCTTCGCAGCCAGCTGAATCAGCTCCTCGCCCTCGGCGCTGCGGACCGTGAACGGTTTATCGACGACGACGTCCAGCCCGGCTTCCAGCGCAGCTTTCGCTAGGGGGGGGAAGTGGGTTGCGGGCGGGGGTGCCCAGGACGATGAGGTCCAGTTGGTCGGCCAGTGCAGGATGTCTTGAGGGGGGGTGTTGACGATCTGCGTTGCCGGGTAGCGCTCTTTCGCTTTCGTCTGGCGCGCCTCGTCCGAAGTTGCGATGACGGCGAGCTCGTACGCGGGGGGGTTGCTGGCGATGAAGGGCGTGTGGAAGACGCTGCCGGAGAGGCCAAAACCTGCGACGGCGGTACGGATCGGCTGGGAAGTCATGACCCTAGGCTACCGATCCTCTCTCACGTAATAGCCTTTCACGCCAACCCTCTATCACCGGGTGAGCGAGCGTTGGGGTGAAGGGCGCGGGACGTGAGCGAGCGTTGGGGTGAAACACCCGGGACGTGAGCGAGCGTTGGGGGACGGCGAAGGCCGGGAACCTCCCGAACCCATTACAGGTTCAAGGAAGTTCCCGGCCTTCAGGAAACTACACTTTCGGAAACTACAGCCTGGGGGGGCTACTTCTTGGCGCCCTTTTCCCAACCGATGGTGGTCCAGTCCGGAACATTGGAGTTGCTCTTGAACAGGGACGGACCGTAGTTGGCCAGGCCTGTCCGAACGAACTGGATCTCCGGGCCGTTCAGTAGGGTACCCATGGAGAAGTACTTCTCCATGTGCTTCTTCTCTACCTCCATGGCGGCCTTGTTGCGCTCTTTGTTATCAGCAATGGTTGCCAGGCGCTTGATTTCAGCGTCCAGCTCAGCATCGCCGAGTTTGTTCTCGTTGGTGGTTGAGTCGTAGAACTGCTTGACGCCGCTGGTCGCATCCGGGCCAACCGTGTAGCCCGAAATAGTCAGGTCAAACTCCCGCGACCCCAGAACCTTCTGGAAGTCCGCGTCACCGCGCTGCTCAACCGCGACATCCATGCCCGCTGCCTGTAGCTGCTTCTGCAGGGTCTGTGAGACGGCTGCCCGTGTGGGATCCTCTCCAAAGTAAGTCACCTTGAAAGTTACGGGGGGGACGCCGTCCTTGGCCATGATGCCCTTGTCATTGGCAGTGTAACCCGCGTCGGTGAGGACCTTCTTGGCGGCCTCAGCGTCCGCGTCCTTCACGGGGTAGTTGTCCTGGTAGTACTCGGAGAACGGCATGAGCATCATGGAGCCCGAGCTTTCCTCGGACCAGTTCAGGCCATTGAACTGAACATCTCGGAGAGCTTTTCGGTCCACGGCCGTGAAGATCGCCTTCCGGACGGCCACATCGGCGAGGGCCGGACGCTCGGCATTGAGGTTGAGACCACCGGCGAACAGTCGCTGACCGCGGCGAACCTCGGCGTTCTTGGTTCCTTCAAGCTGCTTGTAGCGGCTCAGGGAGCGAGCGTCAGTAGCATCAATTTCGCCGTTCTTGAAGGCGGCGATGGTTGCGCTAGGTTCCATCTGGCGCCAAATGATCTTGTCCAGGACAGGCTTTTGACCCCCCCACCACTTGTCGTTGGGAACCATGGTGACGGTCTTGGCGGTGGTGTCGTAGTTTTCCACCTTGAACGGGCCGGCCATCCATTCAGGGTGCATGTTGCCCGCAAAGCCATTGTTGAAGATTTCCGCCGTGTTGACGGCAGGGTGGATCAGTCCGAAGAAGAGATCCTCAAGGGGGATAGACCGGCTGCGTAGTGGTGACAATGACTTCCTTGTCGTTGGCACCAGCTTTGACTGATTCAACAAACGGATATGCTCCCGGGTTGACGATGTCAATCGCCTTATCTTCGCCGCGGGACATCTTCCAGGTGTTCTCGAACGTCTTGACGTCGATAGGCGTACCGTCGTTCCAGGTTGCCTTGTCGTTGACCTTAATAGTGATGGTCTGTTTACCGTCCTTGACTTCGCTCTTCACCTCTTCGCAGAAGTCCTTGTTCGGCTCAGCCTTGCCGTCAAAGTCCAGCTTCCAGCAACCGCCGATCCCGCCGCTGCTAAGGCCCGCCGGATTGACTGGAGTCACACAGCTGCGGTGGGGGGGCCACTGTTCCCGACGTTGGAACTATTGTTGAAATCCGGCCCGAGATCCACGGTTGGTAGGGTGACGGTGCCGCCCGGCTCCAGGTCTTTCACTTCCTTGGCGTTGACGCTGATCAGCTTGCTGATGTCACCGCCTGCTTCTTCGGCCTTCTGCGAGGCCGGACCCGACGGCGTTCCCCCCCGCCGCAAGCGGTCAGCGTAAGCGCTGCTGCGAGCGCTACGCCACCGATCGTCGTGTATTTTTTCATGGTTTGCCCTTCATGTTTACGACTGGAAATCTTTGCGAGTTGAATAACAGGGTTTCAATCGATGCGTCATATGTCGTCAGGCATGCACCACCAGCATGTCGGCATCTATCTCTCCGTCCGGGAAGAAGCATGCGAAGTCCTGTGTGTCCCCCTTCTCCGAAGCCAGTGGCGGCTCCAGAGTAAGGCACTTCTCCTGCTTTGCGGCAGGTAATGCGGCAAACACGGGACAACGGGTCGCAAAATTACATCCCTTGGGAGCATCAAGCGGGCTGGGTAGGTCGCCCTGCAGGATGATGCGTTCGCGGGTCCGTTCCAGATTGGGGTCCGGAACCGGGATCGCTGACAGCAAGGCCCGCGTGTAAGGGTGGCGCGGGTTGTCGAAGACGTCGTCCACATCGCCGGTTTCCACGATTTTTCCGAGGTACATCACGGCGACACGGTCTGAGATGTGGCGGACAACGGAGAGGTCGTGGGCCACCATCAGGTAGCTCAAGCCCAACTCAGCGCGGAGCTTGTCCAGCAGGTTGATGACTCCGGCCTGCACGGACACGTCCAGCGCAGAGACCGGTTCGTCCAGCACCACGAGCTTCGGATTGACCGCGAGTGCCCGGGCGATACCGATGCGCTGCCGCTGCCCGCCGGAGAACTGGTTGGGGAAGCGGTTGACGTGGTCAGGCTGCAGGCCCACAAGCTTCATGAGTTCCATGATGCGTTTCCTGATGGCGGCCTTGGGCATCCCGAGGTTTTCCAGCGGCTCAGCAAGGACCTCGTACACAGTGAAACGCGGATCCAAGGCACCCGTGGGGTCTTGGAACACCATCTGCATTTCCTTGCGCATGGCCATCTTGGTCTTATGGTCCGTGGCGACTTTGTTGCTGACGCCGCCGATGACCACTTCGCCAACCTGGTCCGGGTGGAACTCCATGATTTCCAGGAGTGTGGTGGTCTTGCCGCAGCCGGACTCCCCCCACAATCGAAACGCACTCGCCTTCGCGGATATCGAAGCTCAAGCCATCCACGGCCTTCACCGTGCCGATCCGTCGCTTGATCAAGGCACCCTTGAGCAGCGGGAAGTGCTTTTTCACGTCTTTGAGTTCCAGGACCTTTTCGCGCTCGACGCGAGCGACGCCGTCGAACTTTGAAACCGGCTTGGGCGGTGCGTGGAAAATCTTGTGGGCGTCAGCGTTGCCGGACAGTTCGTTAGCTTTGATGCAGGCTGCCTTGTGCCCCAGCGTCCGGCCCTCAACACCGGGGACGGTGATGAGCTCCGGCTCGCCGTGCAGGCAGGCGTCGCTGACCAGCGGGCAGCGGGCCGCGAACGAACATCCAGTCACCGGCAACGCCAGGTTGGGCGGTGTTCCCTCGATGGGAACCAGCGACTGCCGGGTGGCGGTGTCCACGCGCGGAACAGCGCCGAGCAAGCCCAGCGTGTACGGCATCCGCGGGTTGTAGTAGATGTCCTCCACAGTTCCGGTTTCCACCGGCTTACCGGCGTACATGACCATGATGTCGTCAGCCATGCCGGCTACGACGCCGAGGTCGTGCGTGATCATGACGACGGCGGCGCCGGTCTCCTCCTGCGCGGTGTGCAGGACTTCCAGCACCTGCGCCTGGATGGTGACGTCCAGCGCCGTCGTGGGTTCATCCGCGATGAGTACCCGCGGATCGTTGGCGATGGCGATGGCGATCATGACGCGCTGCCGCATGCCGCCGGAGAACTCGTGCGGGAAGGCTTTCAGGCGGTCCTTGGGGCTCGGGATGCCCACCATGCGCAAAAGGTCGACGGCGCGGGCTTCTTTGGCCTGCTTGCTCATGGTGGGGGTTGTGGACTGTGAGGGCCTCGATGATCTGGTTGCCCACCGTGTAGACGGGAGTCAGCGAGGACAGCGGGTCCTGGAACACCATGCGATGTCACTGCCGCGGTGCTTGCACATGGCTTTGTCGCTGAGGCCAGGAGTTCCTTGCCCTTGAAGCGCACGGAGCCGCTGATGTCCGCGGTTTCCGGGAGGAGTCCCATGATGGCCATGGACGTGACGGACTTGCCGGAACCGGACTCACCCACAATGCCTAAGGTCTTGCCAGGCATGAGGTCGAAGTCGACGCCGCGGACAGCATGGACCACACCGTTTTCGGAGTTGAAGCGGACGTTGAGGTCGCGAATGCTGAGGACGGCGTCGCCGGGAGCGTAGAGTCCAGCGTCGCGGAGCCGCTCGACGGGAGTGATGTTGGTGCTCATTTGCCAGCCTTTGCGGTCTTGGTCTTCGCCCGGCCAATTGAACTGGAGCTTGGGTCGAAAGCGTCACGGAGTCCGTCGTTCATCATGCCAGCGAACCGGTCAACAGGAACATGACGGTCAGCGGAACCCAGAACATCCAAGGGAAGGAGGACACCTGGCCCGTCGCTTGGCCGATCAGGACACCAAGCTGACGTCCGGGAGCTTGATGCCGATTCCGATGAAGGAGAACGCGACTTCGGCGAGGATCGCACCGGTGATGCCACGGGTGAAGTCGAGGACCAGCAGCGAGCCGATATTCGGGACGAGGTGGCGCCACACGATGCGCCGGGACGGGACACCCATGTACTTGGCGGCTTTGACGTAATCACGCTGCATCAGGGACATGGACAGTGAGCGCACCAGGCGGGCGGTGCCCATCCAGCTGAAGAAGAGCAACACGACGATCAGCAGGAGCCAGCTGGGAGATCTTTCAGGCCGCCGCTTCCGCTGGTGGCGACGGCGACCACCAGGATGGCGGGCATCATGATGAGCGCTTCAAGGATGAACAGCATGGTGGCGTCCACCTTGCCCCCCCGAAGAACGCCATGGTGCAGCCGTATACCGCCGAAATCAGGACGGAAACGCCGCCCACGATCAGGCCGATAAGAATGGACGTCCGGGTGCCGTCCACAATGAGCGCCATGAGGTCGATGCCGGCCTGGGTGGTCCCCCAGCAAGTGGTCTGGCGACGGTGGCATGCCGATGTTCAACGGATCAAGGGTGTCTTTGTCCCACGAAGTCAGGAACCCGCCAAAGATCGAGAAGAGGAACAGCGCAAGGAAGATGAACAAGCCGGCGACGGCGGTCCGGTTCCGCATGAAGCGACGGAAGATGATCCGTGACTTCCCGATGACGACGTCCTGGTCAGCTACCCGGGCCTCGTCGATTTCCGCAATGGGATCAATGATGTTGGTCATTACTGGACCCTCACTCGTGGATCGACCAGCGTGGTGGCGAAGTCGGCAAGGATGGCGCCGATCGCGAAGATCACTGAGCCATAGGCCAGCGTGGCGGTGGCGACATTGACGTCCTGGAGGCTGATGGCCTGGATGCTCCAGAGACCGATGCCCGGCCAGGCGAAGATGGCCTCCGCGAAGAAGCCACCCGTGAAGATGGCCGGGATGGTGAAGGCGATACTCTGCGCCACCGGAATGAAGGAGACGCGCAGGGCGTGCTTCCTGATGGCTTGGTTTCGCGTCAGTCCCTTGGCGCGGGCAGTGCGGACGAAGTCGGCATTGACGTTGTCCAGGAGGTACTGCCGCTGCGCGATCTGGTAACCGGCCCAACCGAAGATGGTCATCGCGAAAGTTGGCACGGCGTAGTGGGCCACCAGGTCAACGAAAGCCGGCCAGCCCGGCTCAATTCCCGGCGTCGAAATTCCCGTGACGAAGAAGATGCGCTCACCGACCGCCTCGTTGATGCTGATGGCACCGAGCTGCACCAGGAAGTACGCGATGGGTGCAGGGAGGATGTGCACCAGGTAGCTGTAGGACGTGATGGCGCGGTCCTGGAACTTGTACTGGCGGGCGGCGGAGTAGACACCGAGCTACGCCGATGACCAGGGTGAGGATGATCGAGGCGATGAACAGCCGGGTGGAGACCATCACGCGGTCCGCGAATTCGGCGTTGACGAACGCGCCGTTCGGGCTGCGGCCCCAGTCCCAGCGGGTGACGATGCCCCACAGCCACTGAATGTACCGTTCCCAAGGGTTCAAATCCGGATCCAGCCCGAGTCCCCGAAAAGAAGCAGCTACTTGTTCAGGGGGGGTTGGCCTCGGGATCTTTTCCTGCTCGAGCACTGCGGGTTTCAACGACGAGACCGCAAGGAAGTAACCCGCACTCGTGGTCAGGAAGATCATGATCAGGTAGATGCCCGACCGCTTCATCAGATATTTCAGCATGTCGGGCGGCTGCCCCCCCGAATCGTGGCAAAACTCAATGCTCGTCCTTCCGCGGTTCCCGGCTGTGGCCGGCGTCAGCTACGAATTGGCGCAGCGGGTTCTTGGGCCCCCCCCGCACCCCTTCAGTGATCACCAGCTGTATGGCATGCGTCACATTCAAGAGGAAACTACCACAATAACTGCTTCACGTTTTGCTTCGAGGCGTCCGGTTTCGCGCCTGCAGCCAGATTGTTATGTGCAGGTTGCGTCATGTTTACGACGTCGGCAGCCTGTCGCGCTTACTGCGCCGGGATTGAGGGCGCTAACAGGGACTCCGGTACTGGCTGCGCCGGTTGCGGCTGATGTAGCGGCGCGACTTAGTCGGCGCCCAGGAGACGGGTGACCAGCTCGCTCCATGAGTCCACGAGCCGCGTGGGTGAAATGCCGCGAACGCGAACATCGTCCACTATTCGCTCGGGGGGGTCCAGGGCGTAGGTCAGTGACATCGCCATCACCCACGGATCAGCGATTCCCGCCTCCCTCAGCAGGACTTCCATATGTCGATGCGAAAGCTTGGTTGCCGGAACATCAAACCGGTTGCGGGTAGCGGCGCCCGCCGCTTTCAAAAGTTCGCCGTTTTCCAGGACGAAGTAAATGCGCCCCCTCGCCGAAGGCCACCAATCGATCTTTTGCCGTGGCCCCCCCGGGACCGAGTGGCGGCGGCCCGAACATGAAACCGTGCTGGAATTCGGATTCGGAGTCGCTCAACAGGGTCATCATGAGCCTGCGCGGCTACCGAAGCGGCGGAAGACTGTCCCCTTGCCAACCTTGGCCTTGCAGGCGAGCGCGTCCATGGTCAGCGCTTCGGCGCCGAACTCGGCCACCAGATCCCGGGCAGCGTTGAGCAATCGCTCGCGATTCCTCGCTGCGTCACTGCGCTCGTGGGGGCGCGCCTAGGGGCACGTCCGGCCGAATGGGGATCGAGCTCACAGAAATATTCTAGACCCCCCCGGGAATAGAAAGCGGACCATAGTCCGTTTAGTATCGATGAAGCTCCAAGCCCAGACATCGAACGGCCGGCACCTCACCCGGCCAGACAAAAGGAGACACCATGTCCAAGAGCACCGTTCTTACCCTCGTCGGCAGCCTGCGCGCCGATTCCCACAACAAGAAGCTCGCCGAAGCCATCCAGCTGAACGCACCCGAGAATGTTGATGTGCAGATCCACGGCTCCCTGGGCAGCATTCCCTTCTACAACGAAGACATCGACGTCGAAGGCCAGGTTCCCGCCGAAGCCGCCGCCCTCCGCGCTGCAGCAGCCGACGCCGACACCATCCTGCTCGTCACGCCCGAGCACAACGGCACCATGCCCGCCTCCCTGAAGAACGCCATCGACTGGCTGTCCCGCCCGTTCGGCGCCGGCGCCCTCTCCGGCAAGCCGACCGCCGTCGTCGGAACCGCTTTTGGCCAGTTCGGTGGAGTATGGGCCCAGGACGAAGCCCGCAAGGCTGCCGGCATCGCCGGCGCAAGGTACTTGAAGACGTAAAGCTGGCCGTCCCGGGTTCCATGATCCGTTTCGCTGAACTGCACCCGAAGGACGACGCCGAAGTTGTTGAGCAGATCAAGGGCATCTTCGAGCCCCTGACCGCCGTTCAGGACGAAGAAGCAGCAGCCTAGCCTCCTCGCTTTTTCGATGCCCCCCGTTCCGCATTCCGCGGGGGGGCGGGGGCATTCGCATTCCTGCCGCTGCGGACGGGGGGGCGTGACCAACTCTTGTCCGAACCGTCACCGTAACGGCATGTTGTGTTCCGCCGTCCCGTCCTAACGTTGGAGATACAGGTGGACGGACAGGAGCGCTGGGCTGTCATGCATGCCGGACGGGGACCAAAAAGTACGACGGCGATCCCGGCTGCCTGCCTCATCTTCGGCCTGTGGATGGCTGGCTGCACTACTGTCCCGGCCGAACCCTCCGAATCAGGGGCCGCAGGCCCCCCCTTGCCCATAGTTTCCATGACTTCGCCTGCCCCCCCTACAGCTTCGCCCATTGCTCCCGCGCCAGCCGCCTCGGCTCCTGCGCCTTCGAGCCCGGGTACTGCGTCCGTTGCCGTCCCCCCCGCCGCGTCGCCCCCCCGGCAGCAACACCAGCTCCAGCACCGTCCGAGAGCACTCCCGCTTCCTCCTTGGCCTCGCCCACCCCCCCACCGGCTGCCGTCGTCGAGCCTTCACCCCCCCAACCGGGCACCAGCGCGCCGGAACCAACAGCCACCGCAACAGTCATTCCCGTGGATTCGGAAAACTCCGGACCGGCGGTCTACTACGTGGCAATCGACGACGGCGGCGCCCGCGGCGTGCGGTTCGGCTGCAACGACAGCTGGTACCCATCAGGGGGGGCGTTGCCGCGCCCGGCGACCCGCTGTCCGTGGCACTCGGCCGCCTGCTGGAGGCCGGAATGCCAGTGGACAGTGATGCGGCCCTCTACGACTCCCTGGCTGATTCGTCGCTGCGCTACCTCTCTGGCTACATGAGCGGTGCGACGGTGGTGGTTAACCTCAGTGGCTCCCTGCGGCCCGGGGGCGTGTGCGACATCCCACGGATCCAGGCGCAACTGACGCAGACAATCGTGTCCGCCAGTGGTGCATCGAGAGCCGAAATCTATGTGAACGGCCGGACACTTACGGAGGCCCTGAGCGTACGGTGATTGCGGGGGGGCCTGCTGCGCGTGTTACCAGGCACGGGGGTAGCGGCTTTGCCTGTTCATGCCGTTGCGATCGCCAGCACCCTCCGGAGTGCCCAAGCCACACGCAACAGGGCAAGGACTGAGGCGAAGGTCAGCACGAAGGCCAGTGCTTCAGGGATCCACAGGCCCGTGACGGCATCTCCTTCCAGGACCACCGTGGCCAAGGCGGCAACCACCAAAAGGCCGAGCCCAGGGATGGCAAAAAGGAAGACTTCGCCGATTTGGCGCCGATGAGTGGCTGAGAGTTTCTCCAAGGGAAGTTCCCGTTGACCCGGGGGCAGCCTTCTTTCCCAGCACGTTGATCAGCATGGACACACTGGTCAGCGTCAGGCCAGCCGTGGCGCCGGCCAGCGTGGCGAGAGTCTGGAACAGGGTTCGCCGCGCACCGGGGTCCACGCTTTCCAGCATCAGCGGTTGATGCGAAAGCAGCCCGATTCCCAGCCAGATCAGGACGACAAGCGCAGCCCATCCGAAGTCTGCGCTGGGATGCAACAGAAACCAACGCCACAGAGTCCTGCGGCGCCCGGTTCGCTCAACGTCAACCCCGTACAAGCTCATGATCTGCACCGCCTTGGTTCTCCTCGGATGCTTGACCGGCCTTGTCAGCGCTCTCCACGGCCGCGGCCATGGCTGCCCGAACAGTGGCCATTCCGCCCGCAACGATGTCCGGAACCAACGCGGAATCAGCCGAACCCTTGATGTCCGGCAGGGTCTTGGCAAAAAATGCCTCGTTGTCCCTGGCCTGTCTATTGAGGATGACGATCGCCTCGATGGTGGACTTTTGGGGGGTCGTTGAAGACATCCGGATCCACCTCGATATGCGAGATGAACCGCTCCTTCAGCAGGTCCACCACCTCACGGTCGCCCGTCAGGGAGTCCTTGCCCTCAGCCACCACATAATCGAAATGCTCCACGGACCCGGCCCTGCGGAAGAGATCGATCAGTTGCTGGATCCGGTCCCGAATCCGCTGTTTATCCTCGGCCTTGCCCGATCTGCCAACGCTCAGGGAAATCCTGAACGTACCCTCATTCATGAGCCGCGAGGCGCTGTCCAGAACGTCAGCCCACTCCCCCCCTCCATAAGCTTCCCGGACAGACGTTCGGCAGGAAGCGCGAACTCGAAACGGCTCACCTCCAGCCGGGTAAGGACTTCTTCGATGTCCTCGCGCACAACCGGCACCAGGCTTGGCTCAAGCCCCCCCAGCATTCCTTCGAGGTACTCGCCCATCCTGGATGCCCGGGGGGGTCCATTGCCACTGGTCAGCACCGCTATGACATTCCTCTTCAGGAAGGCGAAGTAGGTGGTCTCCAGCAAATGGTCACCCGGAGCCAACGGCAGGGGGGGCTTGCGCCGCCCGAGGGCATCGCCGACGCTGGGAAGATTAGTGTCCCGCACCCGGTCCAAAAGCAGCACGGGAAGGGGCGACGATGCCACAGCCTGGGCGAGCAGCACAGTCCCGTCCGCACTTGTGAAGTGCCGGTTCACCCCTGAGTCCTGGGCCTTCTTCAGCACCTCGGCCAGACGGCGCGCTGGAAATGGCCGGCTGAGCTCGTCCCCGTTCAGCTGCTCGATCCGCCAGAACTGTACACTGCGCCGTGCCATGGATCCTCCCCTCGTTTTCCATGACCCACGCTAACGGCGAGGTCTGACATTAAAGCCGGGTGCCGGCGTCGTGCCTTCAGCCCGCTGGCAAGGACCGGTTCAAAGGCTGTATTTGGGCCCTGGCGCGAACAGGGAGTCCATTTCGTCGTGGCTGCGCGTGCCAGCCAGCCCCGCCCAATTGCCGTCACCAAGGATTTCCTTCGCCACCCGCGCCACCTTGGCATACGCTGCTTTGGCCGTATTGCCGCCTATGCTGACGCGACGGACCCCTGCATCGTGGAGCTCAAGGGGCGACGGCGCCCCGACGCCCGCCAACGCGTTGAGCGGTGCAGGAATCCTGCTGGACAGCTCATGGAGGACATGTAGATCCACGACGCCGGGCACGAAGATTCCGTCCGCACCCGCAGTGAGGTAGGCCTCGGCACGGCGCAGGGTTTCGTCATAGGCAGTGTCCGCGAACTGGCCCGACAGGTAGGTGTCGGTGCGGGCATTGATGAACAGGGGGTATTCCACGATCGTCAGCAACTGCGCGGATCAAGGCAATCCGGCGCGACTGTTCGTTGATGTCCGTGAGCGGCTCAGTGGCGGAATCCTCAATGTTGATGCCCACGGCTCCCTCGTCCAGGACGGCGTGGACAGTGGCACGAAGTTCGTCGTCGGTGCGCCCGTAGCCCGTCTCGATGTCTGCCGAAACCGGCAACCGGGTTGCCCCCCCGGCAACCCGGCCCAGTGCAGCCATTGCCAGGCCCCCCCACGGCACGTGGTCGCCATCCCGGAACCCCCCCAGGCTCCAGGAGACAGCCGAGCTTGAGGTGGCAATCGCCGTCGCACCCGCCTCCTCCACAACGCGGGCGGAAGCTGCGTCCCACACGTTCACGAGCACAAGCGGCGTTGGCCCGGCGTCGTGAAGTTTATGGAAGTGTTCTGCTTTGGTCACGGATCCCCTGTGCGCTGTCATAGCTACATTCCAGCCCTTCACGATCGCGGCGTAAAGGATAGGCTGCGAAAATGAAGTGATTCGAAAACAACTGTTGCCTCTTTAGCAACATCGAGGAGTATCCTGTCACTGTGACCCACGAAACATTGGATGCCGGCGCAACGTTGCCCGCTGAAGCCATCGACGCCATTGAGCGGGCCGCCACGGCCGCTCACCCGCACGAGGAATTGTTCTCCGCGCGGGCCGCCAATATCAAACAGTCCGCCGTCCGGGACGTCTTCGACATCTCGATGCAGCCAGGCCTTGTCTCCCTTGCCGGCGGCAACCCGTACCTGCAGTCGCTACCCCCCCTGGAGAAGCTGGGCCAAACCGCGGCCCGCATCATCGCCGAAGAGGGTATGACCGCCCTGCAGTACGGCGCGGCCAAGGCACGGAAGAACTCCGCGCGCAGATCTGCACCATCATGGCCGCCGAGGGAATCGCGGACGCCGCCCCCCCGGAGAACATCGTGATCACTGCGGGATCGCAGTCCGCGCAGGATGTTGCCACCAAGGTCTTCTGCAACCCGGGCGACGTTGTCCTGGTGGAGAACCCCCCCACCTACGTGGGCGCCCTGAACACATTTGAGGCGTACCAAGTCCAGGTGGAACCCATCGAAATGGACGACGACGGGTTGGTACCCGAGCTTCTTGAGGCCAGGATCGCGGCACTTCAGGCAGAGGGCAAGAACATCAAGTTCCTCTACACGATCCCCCCCAACTTCAACAACCCCTCAGGCATCACGCTGGCCGCGGAACGCAGGCAGCAAATCGTCGATATATGCCGTAGTGCGAATATTATTGTCCTCGAGGACAATCCCTACGGACTCCTGCGGTTCGATGGCCACCCGATCGCCCGATGCGAGCCGCCAACCCGGATGACGTCATCTATCTGGCTCGTTCTCGAAAATCTTTGCCCCCCGGCCTGCGCATCGGCTGGCCCTGGTTCCCACGCACTTGCAGCGTCGTTTCTACCTCGCCTCCGAGGCAGTGACACTCTGCCCGCCTCCCCTGAATCAAATGCTCGTCTCGGCATACCTCCGTGAGTACGACTGGGAAGGCAGATCGAAACCTACCGGGCGCTCTACGCGGAACGCTGCCGGGCCCTGTTGTCCGCACTCGACGAGTACATGCCGGCAGGCCTCACCTGGACACGCCCGGACGGCGGCTTCTTCGTGTGGGTCACGCTGCCCGAAGGCGTGGATACCTATCCCCCTGCTCGGAAAGGCGATAGACGCGGGGGTCGTCTTCATCCCGGGTGCCGCCTTCTCCCCCCCGGCTGACGGACCTTCCAACAAGCTCCGTCTCGCTTTCAGCGCCGTACCGCCGGATACGATAGCTGAAGGTGTCCGCCGCCTGGCCCCCCCTGTCCTGGCGGATGCCATTGAAGCTACCAATGAAGGAGCACCACAATGACCGGAGTTGTGATCGTCGGAGTAGACGGCAGCGAGACCGCAATGAGGGCAGCACAGGCCGCCCAGCAGTTGGCGATCGGCCTCGGAGCCAGCCTTCGCGTGGTCAGTGCCTTCGACAGCAACCGGACAGAGGTGGTTGAGATAGGCACCGACAAGTGGATCGTCTCCGACGCCGCGGAAGCTGAAGCTGTGGCTCGCGCCGTGGCGGAGCGCCTGGTGGATGACCGGCTCGAGGTTACCTACTCTGCTGCGCGCGGCAAACCGGGTGAAGCCTTGGTCAAGGAGGCTGAGGTGCAGGATGCCCGCTTGATCGTGGTGGGCAACCGTCGCATGCAGGGCTTGGGTCGCGTTCTTGGAAGCGTGGCCAACACCGTAGCGCACACCGCGCCCTGCGACGTCTACATCGCCAAGACCGACCAGCCGTAACGCGAGCTGAATCACGCCGCCGGGTGGGGGGGAGCCTCACCCGGCGTTTGGCGTCTTTTGGGCCGGCTGCCTGAAGTCATCGTTATAAAATTGAGATGCCCGCAATGGCGCGCGCCACCTCCACTTACTGACTTCAGGGGGGGATCATTTACGTGCTTACTTTGCAGCCGCGCCAGCGCGTGGGACACGACATTCTTCTTGCCCGCCACGGCAACCACATCAGCACCATGCGCTACGACCGAACCAACGACCGCGTCATCGCCATGCTCGACGACGGCTCCTGGGACAGCGCCCCCCAACATGATCGCCCCCCAGCCTGGAAATGCCCGAAACTTTGGGCAGCGTCTTCCGCAAGGATTGGCGCTTCCTTTCCGTGGCATGTGTTGCCATGGTCACCGTGGCCGCCGTCGCGATGGGCATCAGTGTGGAGATGGCAAACCACATGTCGACGACGGAACTGCAGGCGCTGCTGGTCAGTTACCCGGCGTTCTAGCTGCTAGAGCATCCACTCCCGCAGCAGCCACCACAGGCCGGCTATGACAATGCCTCCAAATAATGAGCCTGCAATAACCTGAGGAAGGGTGTGGGCGCGCAATACCAATCGTGACCAGCCAACCGCCGGCACGAGGAGCAGCAGGGGGGGAAGCCACTCCGGCCCGAACATCATCACGGAGATAACGACGGCCGCGGCAAGAGCCGATGCATGCCCGCTCATTTTCCAGAAGGCACTGACTACGGCCAGAACTCCAATTCCTCCGATGAGCGCGATGACCATCACCGTGACACTCACCGGACCACTGAGCAGATGCAGGACGAGCAGGCCAACCAGCACTGACGCCAACGTCATCAGAAGCAAAACGGGCCGCTGGCGTCGATCGCTGACATGGTGATCCGTGATCCTGCCCAGCTTCACCATCACCAGCACGTAGGCCAGCGGCAGGACGCAGACGAACATCGCCGCGAGCAGCCCAAACCACATGGTTCCCGGGAACCGGGTTCAATGGCAGGGCTGATCAGCAGGAGGACAAGAACAACAACCGGTGGCTGGAAGACTTCCGTCAGTACCCGGGCAACCGTGCGCCATGGCCCCCCCGTCAACAACTGAGGGGGGGGCACATGGCCCGGCTCCTCAGTTATCGTCTCCGTGTTACGGCCAGCGCCTGGGTCGGCTTGCTCGTCAGTCAAGCAGCAGCGCCGGTTCTTCGAGAATTGATGCGACGTCCGCCATGAAGCGTGCGGACAAATCCCCCCCGTCAACCACGCGGTGGTCGA
The DNA here is from genome assembly GCA_001313365.1 of Paenarthrobacter nitroguajacolicus JCM 14115. Next base: position 888 of record BBFS01000040.1, on the reverse strand, counting down.
AAGAACCACCGAGTGTCGTAATCCAGCGCGGGATGACTTCGCCATCCAGCACCCACGGCTTCTGCTTGATGGTTCCGAAGGCAATGATGGCTACTTCACCCGGGTTGATAATAGGGGGGGTTCCGGTATCAATGCCAAGCGCGCCGATGTTGGTGATGGTCAGGCTTCCACCCTGCATCTCAGCCGGCTGCGTCTTCCCTGCCCGGGCTTTGGTTGCCAACTCATTAAGCGCAAGGGCCAGTTCCTTGAGGGAAAGGTCCTGGGCGTCCTTGATGTTGGGCACCATGAGTCCGCGCGGGGTTGCGGCGGCGATGCCAAGGTTCATGTAGTGCTTCACCAGGATCTCAGCGCCGCCCTTACCGTCAGCGTTCTCCACCCACGTTGCGTTGACGCTGGGGTTCCGGGCAGCAGCCAGATCACTGCCTTTGCAAGGATGAGCAGCGGCGATACCTTGATGCCTTCAAAGTCGCGGGAGACCTTCAGCCGCTTCACGAACTCCATGGTGCGGCTGGCATCCACGTCCACGAAAATGCTGACGTGGGGGGGAGCCGAGAAAGCTGAATCAACCATGGCCTTGGCGGTCGCCTTGCGAACGCCCTTGACGGGCATCCGTTCCACGCGCTGATCCTGCGGTTTCTTCGAGGCACCCCAGAAACTGTCTGCTTGGTCATGCTCGGCGTCGCGCTGGGCTTGGTAGCTCACCAGGTCCTCGCGAGTCACTTCACCGCGCTCACCGGTAGCTACGACGTCAGCGAGATCGATGCCGAGGTCCCGGGCAAACTTGCGGACCGGAGGCTTTGCCAGGACCTTGTTGACCAAGCCACTGATGGTTCCGCTGATCGCCGCACCGCGGGAGGCCGCCGCTTGCGCGCCTGGGGGGGTTGAGGC